>CAZUZD010000034.1:8395-29318 GCA_964624465.1 uncultured Isosphaeraceae bacterium | reverse complement strand
CGGTTGATGTCCTTGCGGTAGGCCTCGCGGTCGATCCGCAGGTTGCAGGGGGCGGTGCACTGGTTGATCGAGTGCAGCAAGCACGGGCGGAACCAGCGCCAGCGGGGGTCGTCGGCGTCGATGTCCAGCGAGCAGGTGCGGAACTTGAAGATCTTCTGGAGGACCTGGATGGCCCCCCGCAGCCCCTTCGCCCGCGGGAACGGGCCGTAGAGCTTCACGCCGCGATCGAGAGGTTCGCGGGTGAAGTTCACCCGGGGGAAGTCCTCGCCGGTGGTGATCTGGAGGTACGGAAAGGACTTGTCGTCCTTGAGGTCGGCGTTGTGCTTGGGCTGGATGTCCTTGATCAGCCGCGCCTCCATCAGGAGGGCGTCGACCTCGCTCTCGGCCTCCAGGCAGTCGACGGCGACGACCTCGCCGATCCAGTCGCGGATGCGGGCGTCCTCGGCGGCCCCCTTCTGGAAGTACGAGCCAGCCCGGGCGCGCAGGTTCTTGGCTTTGCCGACGTAGACAACGCGACCCTGGGCGTCCTTCATGAGGTAGACGCCCGGGGTCGCCGGGAACTTGCGGACCTGCTCGCCCGGCGTGCTGGGGGCGTCGGGGGCGGCGGGCTGGTCGGACATGGAGTCCTCGCGGGGCCACGGGCCCCGCCATCCTGGGAGACGCGATCCCGGTCCGACCTCCCTGCGCGCTCGGGGACATCCCGACGGCTCAGTCGCCGAACTCGACCAGGGCGCTGTTGATGTATTTTTCGATGTCGTCGGTCATCCGGTCAAGCCGCGCCTGCGTTTTCGCCTTCACCGGGCCCAGCTTCGCCGGCTCGGTGACCCCCTCAGTGCCGGTGCGGGCGAAGAGGTAGAACTTCATCTTGGGCTCGGTGCCCGAGGGGCGAACCGCGAACCGTGTGCCAGGCTCGTCGAGGGTGAAGATCAGCAGGTCGCCGGAGGGCTCGGGCAGCAGCTCCTCGCGGCCGTCGGGGTAGCGGATCACGTGGTCCTTGTAGTCGCGGACCTCGGTCACGGCCAGCCCGCCGATCCGCGTCGGCGGCACCTCGCGGAACGCCCGCATCAGGGCCTGCATCTGTTCGACCCCCCGGCGCCCGGTGAGGGTCTTGTTGATCAGCGACTCGGCGTGGTGGCCCACGTCGATGTACAGGTCGTCGAGGTACTCCAGCACCGTCTGCTTGCGGTCCTTGACCGTCGCCACCAGCTCGGCGAACAGCATGGCCGCCACGGCGGCGTCCTTGTCGCGGACGTGGTCCCCCTTGAGGTACCCGTGCGACTCCTCGAACCCGAACAGGAACCCGACCGGGCCGGTCTCGTCGATCGCCTTGCCGATCCACTTGAAGCCGACCAGGAGCTGGTCGACGACCTTGACCCCCTCACGCACGGCCAGGGCCCGCGCCATGCCGCTGGTGACCAGGGTCGTGACCAGGTAGTGATCCGAGCGGAGCCGGCCCATCGCCTCGGTCTGCTTCATCACGAACGCGGAGAGCAGCACGCCGATCTGGTTGCCGTTGAGCGTGGTCCACGGGCCGCTGGGATCGCCGGTGGTGGGGATGCCCACGCCGATGCGGTCGGCGTCGGGGTCGCTGGCCAGCACGAGATCGGCACCCGTCTCGCGGGCCCGGGCGATCGCGGCCTCGAGCGTCTTCGGGATCTCGGGGTTCGAGACGTGGCCCGGCACGTTCGGGAAGTTGCCGTCGGGGGTGCTCTGCGAGGCGAGCAGCTCCACCCGCTCGAAGCCGTCGGTCTTGAGCGCGGCGTAGACGGAGGTCTCGCCCACGCCGTGCATGGGGGTGTACACGATCCCGATGTCGCGGGCCCGCGAGACCGACTGGCTCACGACCGCGGCGATGTACGCCTCGTCGACCTCGGGGCCGACCATGCGGATGTGGCCGTCGCGCACGGCCTCGTTGTAGTCCAGCTCGGGGATGGCGCGGTCGGAGGCGGCCTTGACGCAGCGGATGATGCCGTCGTCGTCGGGCGGCACGACCTGGTTGCCGTGGCGGTCGTAGCACTTGAAGCCGTTGTCCGAGGGCGCGTTGTGCGAGGCGGTGATCATGATGCCGCCGTCGCAGCCGAGCTGCCGCACGGCGAACGACAGCAGCGGGGTCGAACGCGGCTCGGCGAACAGGTACACGCGGAATCCGGCCGCGGCCAGCACCCGGGCGCAGATGGCGGCGAACTCCGGGGAGTTGTGGCGGGTGTCGCGGGCGATCACGCACGAGCGCGGGGTCTCGTCGCCGACGCGGCTGGTGATGTAGTCGGCCAGGCCCCGGGCGCTCTCGGCGATCGTGCGGCCGTTCAGCACGTTGGTGCCGACCGGGTACATCATGCCGCGGCGGCCGCCGGTGCCGAACTCCAGGACGGTGTAGAAGGCGTCGTCGAGGGCCTTCCAGCGGCCGGCGGCGATCTCCGCCGCCAGGGCCGTCGCATACGCGGCGAACGGGGGCTCGGTCAGCCAGCGCCCGAGGTTCGCCGCCGCCGACGCCGACAGGGCCCCGGACTCGACCGCCGACCGGACCTGACCCATCAATTCGTCTGTCGACGGCATGCGCGTCTCCTCTGTCGATGCCCAACCGTTGCAGTGCGGCCTTCCGAGCCCACAAGCTATCCCGGCCCGCCGGCCCCCCGCAAGGGCTGCACCCCCGCCGGGCGATGGTTCGGGCTGCCCGGCCGGGGCCCCCGAACGGGCTCCCGGCGTCGGTCCGGGCCGCGGCGAACTTGAGGGAAATCGGAACGGGAAAATCGTTGTAAAAACCGACCCCGTTGTAACTTCGAACCGCCGGACCGGGGTCGAAAATCCAACTTGAGCGAAATCCCGCAAACCGCCCCAATTCTCAGGGGTCGCGGCGGCTGGTCCTAAGCCGAAGTCTGGTGGTCAGTTGAGGCAATGCAAGCCGAATCCGGGTCCGTTTCGGGTCGAGTGGCACGATGCTTGCCTTCCCTTAGCGACCGTCGAGCCGAGGTGTCAGGGAAGACGGGGTCAAACCCAGACCACGACGCCGCCGGACCCAGGGGTCGCCCCCCGACTGCCCGCCGAATCGGGCCGCTGGCGACCAGCACTCCACGCCTCCGGGCGATGCGATCCAATACAGGGAGGTTCCTCATGTCTCGCCGACCCATCACGCGTCAGACCCCGACGATCGACAGCCTGGAGTCGCGGCAGCTCATGACCGGCGGGGTCGCCCCGACGGCCGAGCTGCAGTACATGCAGGAACTGGTCAACCACGTCCGCACCCAGCCGGGCGCCGCCGCCGAGCGGCTGACCACCAATCTCTCCAGCACCACCCGCGACACGGTCAGCTACTTCAAGGTCAACGTCGACCAGGTGAAGCGGGACATCGCCGGCAGCCCGGTCCGCCAGCCGCTGGCCTGGAACGACAACCTGGCCACGGCCGCCAGGAACCACAGCCAGGACATGGCGACCAAGGGCTTCCAGGACCACCGCGGCTCGGACGGCGCGTGGCCCGACGCCCGCATGGAGAAGGCCGGCTACCAGGGCCGCAAGAAGTCGGCCGAGAACGCCTACGCCTACGGCGAGTCGGTGGACCAGGCCATGCAGGCCTTCACCTTCGACTGGGGCGTCGCCGACAAGGGCCACCTCCGCAACCTCACCGAGAACGACGCCACGAACGCCGACGACACCTTCAAGGAGGTCGGCCTCGGCATCGTCGACTCGAACCTGCCCGGCTTCGGCAAGGTCGTGACCCAGAAGTTCGGCGTCCGGCACAACAGCCCCAGCTACCTGCTCGGCGTCGCCTTCACCGACAAGGATGGCGACCGCTTCTACAGCATGGGCGAAGGTCAGGGCGGCGTCTCGATCGACATCACCGACGACTCGGGTCGCACCCAGAGCACCCGCACCGAGACCCCGGGTGGCTACCAGATCCCGCTGGCCCCGGGCCGCTACAAGGTGAAGGCCTCGCTGGACGGCCGCGAGATCAAGACCCAGGACATCCAGGTGGGCAGCCAGAACGTGAAGGTCGACTTCGACCTGAGCCAGCCCTGGTCGACGACCCCCGCCCGCCCGGCCACCCCGGTCGTCATGCGGACCTCGACCCCGGCCCCGGTCGCCCAGGCCCGGCCCACCGTGACGATCCCGCAGGCCACCGTCGTCCGGGCCCAGGCCAACCCGGTCCGCGTCGTCTCGACCCCGATGCCCACCCCGGTGGTGACGCCGACCCCGGCCCCCACGCCGACCCCGGCCCCGGCCCAGAACGTGATCTCGGCCCGCACGCCGCAGGTGCAGGACTTCGCCGTCCTGGCCAGCGACACGGGCATGGACTGGAACGTGTGGGTCTCGGTGCCGGTGGCCAAGGCCAGCCGCTGAGCCGCCCGGATCGGGTCTGACCGCGACCGACTCTGACGACGCCCCCGGGCCTGGTTTTCGGACCAGACCCGGGGGCGTCGCTCCGCGCGCCGGCAGCGGTGCCGAGCCGGTTGCCCGGCCGCGGGCCGGCTCACGGGGCGCGGCGGCCAGGATCCGTGGTCCGGATGGCGAACAGGGGGCCGGTGTCCGAGGGGCTTTCGAGCTGAGGGGACTGCGGGAATCCCGACCCGGCCAGGGCCCGCTCCAGGCGTCGGATCAGGTCCGCCCGGTCCAGGTCGGGGCCGCACTCGCGGAGGATGCGGGTCAGGGCGTGAGTGAATGCCCCGCGGGTCGAGCCGTCGATCACCGCCTCGGCCGCGGTCTGACCGGCGTCGCAGGCGGCCAGCAGCACGTGGTTCATCGTGGCCGTCGTGACCTGGGCCAGCTCGGGTCGGCGGGTCCGTCCGCGGCCGGCCCGGACCCGGATCGCCTCGGGCGGCTCCACGAACCGCACCCGACCTCGCAAGCGGTCCAGCCTCGGCGCCAGCGGCCGCTGGGCACTGCCGGCGCTGGTCTCTCGCGTGTGCCGCAGCTCCCGGGTGCCAGTCCCCGAATGGCAGGCGTCGAGGGTGACCAGCAGCTCGACCCCGGCCGGCACCCGCCGCGACCAGCGGGCCAACTCGTCGTCGAGCAGGTACGTTTCCGGGCAGTCGAAGTCCAGGTCGTGCAGGCAGAGGAGCTCGTCGAAGCCGTCGGCCGGGTCCTCGTCGCCGTCGCGGTCGATCGTGTAGGACCCGTGGCCCGAGAAGTGGAGCGCCAGCCGATCGCCGACCGACAGGTCGGCCAGGAGCCACTCCAGCACGGGAGCGACGTTGCGGCGCACGACCGCGGCATCGGTCAGGACCCGGACGTTCTCGGCCGGGAATCCGAACGTCTCGATGAGCAGACCCTGCAGGTCACGGGCGTCGTTCCCGCAGCCGGAGAGCCTGGGGAACTGCCGGTACGCGTCGACTCCGAGCACGAGCGCCTTGTCGGCCATGGCGAACATCTCACTCCGGGGCAGGATGGGTCGGACCGCCAGAACCCCCCTTCGAAGTGCGGCCGGGTCGCTATCGGTAAATCCCCGAAAAGTCGTCCCGAACGGCGTCGGATCGCGCGCGGCCCAATCGACGTCCCGGAACGAGTGCGGTTAGGATGACCGCCCGGGAGTACGCGAGGGTCGGCGGGGGGATCGAGGTCGCGATGCGGATCACGCTGGTCAGCGAGACGTACTTCCCCCAGCTCAACGGCGTCTCGCGCACGCTTGGTCAGCTCGTGCGGATGCTGCGCGCCGGCGGCGACCAGTTGCAGCTCATCGTGCCCGATTACGGCGAGATCGAGCCGGCGGGTGTGGAGTCGACCGTGCGGGTGCGTGCCCTGAGCGTGCCGTTCTACCCCGAGCTGCTGCTCCCCCTGCCCCCCTTCGGCAAGGCCCATCGCGCGGTCGACGCGTTCCGGCCCGACCTGGTGCACATCGCGACCGAGGGCACCCTGGGCCGCAGCCTGCTGGCTCACGCCCTGCGGCGGAAGATCCCGGCCGTCTCGAGCTTCCACACGAACTTCGACCAGTACACCGACCACTACGGCGTGGGCTGGCTCCGCGGCCCGATCTGGCGGTATCTCCGCGGGTTCCACAACCGGACCCGGGAGACCTACGTCCCCTCGCGGGCGACGATCGCCGACCTGGAGGCGCGCGGGTTCGAGCGGCTGGTGCTCTGGCCGCGCGGGGTCGACGGCACGCTGTTCCGCCCGGACCGACCCGGCCGGGAGTCGGTCCGCCGGGCGCTGGGGGTGGGGCCCGACGAGGTGGTGATCGGGCACGTCAGCCGGATCGCCGCCGAGAAGAACGTGGGCTATCTGGGCCAGGCCCTGGCAGAGGTGGTCCGGGCCCGGCCCGGGGTGCGGCTGCTGATCGTCGGCGACGGGCCGGCGCGGCCCGAGCTGGAGCGTCAGCTTGGCGCCGCCGCGCGGTTCGTCGGCTACCGGACGGGCGAGTCGCTGGCCGACCACTACGCGGCCTGCGACCTGTTCGCCTTCGCCAGCCTCACCGAGACGTTCGGCAACGTGATCCTCGAGGCCATGGCCTCGGGCCTGCCCGTGGTCGCCGTGCGGGCCGGCGGCCCCGGCGAGATCGTGCAGCCGGGTCTGACCGGGGTGCTTGTCGGGCCGGACGAGCCGCCGGCCGCGATGGCGCGGGTGCTGGTCGGCCTGGTCGACGATCCCGACCGGCGTCGGGACCTCTCCAGCGGCGCCAGGGCCTACGCTCGGACGCAGACCTGGGAGTCGATCATGGGCGACCTGCGGGCCCGGTACGCCGCCGTCGTCGCCACCTCGGCCCAGCCGGCGGACCTCGCGGTCAGTGGCCAGCGCGTCTGATCTGGTCGGGACCGGGTCAGCGGCCGGGCCCGGCCTGCGACGGGTTCGGCATCACGCGAAACGGGGTCCGGGCCGACTGTTCGAATTCCGCGAAGTGCTCGCGCTCGATCCAGAGCACGGGCGCCTCGGCGACCACGCGCGACCGCCGATAACGCTCCTGGATCAGCCGCTGGAGCGCCGGGAAAGGTGGATCGCCCGTGAAGATGATGGAGGGGGGCCGGGCCGTGAGCCGCTCGGCAATCTCGTCGATCCAGCGCCCGATCCAGGGGTGGGGCCGGTTCGCGAATGCCTTCAGCAGCTCGTTGGCGAAGAAGTGCCGGGAGGGGCTGTC
Organism: uncultured Isosphaeraceae bacterium; assembly: GCA_964624465.1. Classification (GTDB taxonomy): domain Bacteria; phylum Planctomycetota; class Planctomycetia; order Isosphaerales; family Isosphaeraceae; genus CAZUZD01. The sequence goes on along the minus strand of CAZUZD010000034.1, from coordinate 22,261 downwards.
GAGGCCGGAGTAGAAGTAGAGCGGGCTCTGCCAGCCCCAGACGTAGAGCGTCGGCGCGGGCCAGGCATCGGCGCGCTTCCGGATCTCGCGGCCGATCTGCCGGAGCCGCACCCACTGCGCCCCGCCCTTGTATCGCACGGTCAGCGACTCGGCCGGCACGAGCAGATAATCGCGAACCTGGATCCCAGTCGTTCCCACGATCGCCAGGGCGATCAGCGCTGCCCCCAGGGCCGCGAGCAGCGCGCGGCCGCGCTGCGATTTCGCCCAGGCGGTCCGCACTCCCCGGAGGCACTCGACCCCCAGCAGCGCCGTCGCCAGGGCCACCCCGGGGACCGGGACCAGGTAGTAGTGGGCCCAGAAGAGCCGCGGCATCGCGACCTGGACCCAGGCCGAGACCGTCCAGAGGGCGACCAGCCGGCGCTCGGCCGTCGAGCCGCGCCCGAGCATCACCGCCACGCCGAGCGCCCCGACCAGCCAGAGCGGCCAGGAGCCGGCACCCCACCAGACGAGGTAGTCGGTGCGCCCGAACGGCCAGGGCAAGGCCCCGGTGCGGGGGTCGGAGTTGCCGGTGAACCAGCGGACCAGGAACGTCGGGGCATTCGCCGCCGGCGGGGTGTCTCGCGCCAGGGCCAGGCCGTAGACGACGATATCCTCGTAGGCGGCGGGCCCGGCCCCCTGCCCCACGAGCACGGCGATCGCCGCCAGCCAGATCGCCCCGAAGCCGGCCAGCAGGGCGAGCGCGTCCAGGGCGGCTCGCACCGGGAAGCGTCGCGGTGTCGTCGCGGGCCGCCAGGCGATCGCCAGCAGGAACAGCGGGACGTTGACGATGGCCACCTGCTTGACCAGGCAGGCAGCCCCGACGAGTACGCCGGCCAGCACCAGCCAGCCACGCGACGGCGATCGCCAGCCCCGCACCAGCGCCGCCAGGGCGCCGACCGAGGCGAGGTTGTAAACGTGCTCCAGGTTCGCCCCGTTGCCGTACAGATACGGGTCGGTGCTGAGCAGGCCGTACAGCAGCGCCGCCAGGCAGCCGACGGCCGGGCCGGCCAGGGCGATGCCGAGCCACCAGACAAGGGAGGCCGTCAGCAGGACCAGCGGGATCGGGAGCACGCGGATGGTCAGCTCGGTCGGGCCGCCGAGGGCGACGGCCAGCTCGTAGACCCAGTAGCCGCCGGGGGGCTTGTTCTCGGTCAGGTCGCGGTAGAGCACGTCGCCAGCCAGCAGGCGACGACCGATGTACCCATACGCGGCCTCGTCGCAGTCCAGCGGCTCGGTCTCGCCGCCGAGCTGCGGCCAGAGCGCCAGGCCGGTGCGGTCGCGGATCGACGGCCCGAACGTGTGGGCCCGCCACCAGGTGGTCAGCAGCAGGATCGCGACCAGGCCGATCCACGCCCACTCCGGCGTGACCCGGGCGGGCGGACCCGTCGGCACGGGATCGATGCGGGCGGGGGCCGGGGCCGGACCGTGCGAGCTCATGGGCGGGCGCCTTCCAGCCGGTAGAGTCGCAGGCCGTAGGGGAGCCCCTGGGTGCGGTGGATCAGGCGTGAGTCGGTGAGGCCGAGCGCCTGCCGCATCGACTCCAGATAGGGGCCGAGGACCTCGGGATCCTGATGCGGGGCCGGCTCGAAGGAGCCCCAGAGGATGTGCGTGACCCCGTACTTGCGGATCGCCTGGTTGATCAGCTGCAATTCCCGCTCCCCGCCCTCGAGCGCCCTCGGGAAGAGGACCGTGGTGCGGTCGCTGGCGACTCGGAACTCCCAGGGGAACCAGGTCAGGATGCGGGCGCCCGGGGGCACCTGCTCGGGGTGCGTGCGGACCCAGTCGCCGGCCGCGCGAATGGCCGGCCAGCGGAGCTGGTACGGGCTGGAGAGCCAGGTGGTGTCGTGGGCCCAGGTCGGGTCGGCCAGGGGCCAGAGCACCGCCAGCCCGAACGCCAGCGGCCAGGCGGCGGGGGCCACCGAGCGCCTGAGCCAGCCGAGCAGCGCCGCCACGGCGGGCGGGATCAGCACGAGGTACACGGGCAGGTAGTAGCGGCCGAGCTGCTGCACCTGGGTGACGTCGGCGACGTTCACCAGGGTCGCGACCACGAAGGTCAGGGCGAGCCAGAACGCGGTGCGATCGTAGGCCCGGGTCGCCGGGTCGCCGGGTCGCGCGGTGAGCCGACGCCAGGCGGCCAGGGCCAGGGGCGGGCCGAGGATCATGGTCGAGTAGAAGCCGATGATCAGCACGGCCTTGAGCTTGATCCGCGCGATGCTGGGCGCATTGGCCGCGGTGTAGAACTGGCCGGGCCGCGTGTTCCCCTGCTCGTAGTGGTGCACGGTCCACGAGAAGTTGTAGGGGAAGTACTTCGTGTAGGTGTAGAACGGCTCGCCGTAGACGCTCCAGGTGCGCCAGGCCCAGGGGGCGATCACGACCAGGAGGGCCCCGCCCATCACGACCAGCGGGCCCAGCGCGCGCCGGCCACGGCTCAGGAGGGCGGAGAGGGCGCAGGCGGCCATGAGCGCCATGGCCGTGTTGCGGGCCAGGATCGCCAGCCCGCCGGCCACGCCGGCTGCGACGGCCCAGCCCCAGACGGATCGGCCGGGCGCCCGGATCATCTCGACGACCAGGCCGACGGCGGCGACCGAGGTCAGCGCCACCAGGCTCTCGCGGAGTGCGAAGCCGGCGTAGATCGCGTGCACCGGCAGCACGGCCGCCGTCGCCATCGAGGCCAGCGCCACGGTGGGCCCGAACGAGCGGCGGGCGATCGCGTACAGGAGCGGGAGCGTCAGCAGGTTCAGGACGAAGCTCGTGCCCTTGGCCACCGCGAAGCTGGCCTCGATCGAATCCAGCGGCACCACGCCGACGAGCCGGTACACGGCCGCCAGCAGGTAGGCCCAGAGCGGGGTGGCCCAGTCGTCCAGGACCCCCTCGCCGCGGGCGATGGCCGGGTAGTCGCGGAAGTAGCTCTCGACGTAGTGCTTGACGGCCCCCTCGCCCCGGTACACCGAGGCCGCGACCTCCACGTAATGGCTGCTGTCGCCGGGCACCAGCGGCAGGTTGCCGCCCACGATCCACGCCAGCGCCCGCAGCGTGTACGCGACACAGAACACCGCCCACCATCGGCGACCGTGGCAGCTCAGGCGCGGGCTCGCCAGCAAACCGATCCCGACCAGACCCAGGGCGATGGCGCCGTGGAACCGGGCCAGGGTGAGCTGGCCCGGCTGGCGGATCTCGGCCAGTGGCGACTTCTCGAAGAAGAGCTGCGCCAGGAACCGGAACGCGGGATCGACCCAGCCGGTTGCGCGGTCGGCGACGAGGCCCCCGGCCAGCGCCAGCAGCAGGATCACGCCCAGGGCGGGCGCGAGCCCGCCCCGTCGACGAGTGGACGGGTCGGGTGGGCCGGCAGGTTCAAGCGTCTCGGCGGGACCCACGCTCACTTGGCCCCGACCGGGGCGGGCGGGGCCGCCTGGCGGCGGGCGCGGAACTCGCTGTCGGGTTTCCACTCGGGGCGGTGCTGTCCGACGGCGATCCGGCGGCCGATCTCGAAGAGCAGCCGCGCGTCCTCGACGGCGCCCGAGAGGTCCCAGTCGGTCTGCACCTCGTCGCTGACCTTGTGATAGTCGTCCTTGGTGTACTCGTCGCGCTTCTGGAGCCCAAACTCGGCCGGCTTGCCGATGTAGGCCACGCCCCCCTTGGCGTTGAGCGCGGGCACGCCGACCTTGGCGAACTCGAAGTGGTCGGAGCGGTAATACGCCCCCTTCTCCGGCTCGGGGTCGGGTCCCACGGTGCGGCCAGCGCCTTTGGCCAGGCCGATGAGCACGTCATCGAGCGACGACTTGCCCAGTCCGACGCTCGTGATGTCGGTGGTCCGGCCCCAGAGGTTGATCACGTCCATGTTGATGTCGGCCAGGGTGGTCGCCAGCGGGTACAGGGGGTGCTCGGCGTAGTACTTGGCCCCGAGCAGGCCCTTCTCCTCGGCCGTGACGGCCAGGAACAGCACCGAGCGCGGCGGCACCGGCCGCAGTCGGCTGAAGGCCTGGGCAATCTCGAGCATCATGGCCACGCCCGAGGCATTGTCAGCGGCGCCGTTGAAGATCTGGTCGCCCTTGAGGTTCGGGTCGCGACCCAGGTGATCCCAGTGCGCGGTGTACACGACCGTCTCGGCCTTGAGCTTGGGGTCCGAGCCTTCGAGCCGGGCCACGACGTTCTGCGACTGCACCTTGCGGAGCGTGTTGGCCACCTGGAAGCTGGCCTTCGCCCCCAGCGGCACGGGCTGGAAGTCGCGGGTCGCGGCGGCCGCCTTGAGCTTGCCGAACTCCTGACCGGCGGCCTTGAAGAGGGCCTCGGCCGTCGGCAGGGCGAGCCAGGCCTCGACCGCGGCGCGCGAGGCGTTCTGGTCGGGCGCCGGGATGTCGAAGTTCTCGCGGCCCCAGCTCCCCACCACCACCTGGTACGGGTATCCCGCCGGGCCGGCCTCGTGCACGATCAGGACGGCGGCGGCCCCCTTCTCGGCGGCGATCTCGTACTTGTACGTCCAGCGCCCGTAGTACGTCATGGCCCGGCCCTTGAACGCCTTCTCGTCGAGGCGATCGGGCTGGTCGGGGTCGGCCACGGGGGGATCGTTGATGAGCATCACGACCGTCTTGCCGCGGACGTCGACGCCCTTGTAATCGTCCCAGCCGTACTCGGGCGCGACCACGCCGTGGCCGACGAAGACGACCTCGGAGTCGGCGACCTTCACCGCCGGCACCTGCCGGCGCGAGACAGCCATCCAGGCCTCGGGGGAGTCGAGGGCGATGCGGGTGTCGCCCACCTGGATCACGCCCGTGGCCCGGGTCTGGAACCCGATGAGTGGCACCTTCTGGACGTAGGTTCCGTCGGGGTTGCCGGGCTTGAGGCCCATGTCGCGGAACTTCTCGGTGAGGAAGCCGACGGTCAGTTCCTCGCCGCGCGACGCCGGCGAGCGGCCCTCGTACTCGTCGGAGGCCAGCACCTCGATGTGCCGGAGCATCTCGGCGGCATCGATGGCACCGGCGGCCCGCTGGGCGCCGGGATCCTGCGGCGGCGTCGCGCCGGGGGCCGGCAGGGCGACCACGGTGCTCAGCACGAGCGACCGGGCGAGGACGGGCAAACGCAGCATGGGGCGGGCTCCGGGGGCGATCTTCCGTCGAGGCTTCGAGCGTAGCAACGCCCGATCGGGCCGCCAAGCACGCGGCGCCCGAAACCGCCGCCCCCGGCGACGGCGGTCGGCCCGGCGTGCCGGCCATTGACGCCGCCCCGACCGGCCGGGGAAGATCTGAGGAGTGCGACACCTGTCCGGGGCATCTCGGCCCGCTCCCCCTAAGAATCGCCGCCGTCGTTCGTGATACCGGGGAGCCCGTGCGCTCGAAGCGGTCCGGGGACGCTCCCCGACCGCCCCGGTGCCGCGAACGGCCCCCCGCGCCTGGCGACCGCGCCGGTGACGGACCCCCGCCCGAATGGAGATCGAGACCATGCGAGCCATGATCCTGGGTGGCCCCCTGCTGGCCGGACTGGCGCTGGCCATGGTGTGGCAGGCGCTGCCGGGCTCGGCCCGGGGCGACGAACCGAAGGGGCGGCAGCCCTCCCCCCGGGATGCGGTGGCCGCGCTGGCGCCTCCCTTGCCCGAGGCGGTGATCGCCGGCCTCCAGGCGGGCCGCTACGCCGAGGCCGCCGGCCAGCTCGCCACCCTCGCCGCCGACGCCAAGGCCGACCCGGTCGCTCGCTCGTACTTCCGGCTGGTGCAGGCGGTGGCCCTGCGGCTCGACAAGAACGCCGACGGCGCCCGCGCGGCCATCCAGGACGGCCTGAAGCTGGCCCCCCAGGGCCCCTGGGTCGTGAAGCTCCGGTCGGAGCTGGCGGCCGTGGCCCTCGCCGCCGGCCAGTTCACCGAGGCCGAGACGCTGGCGCGGGCCGAGGCCGACCGCCTGCTGGGCGGCGATCGCAAGGACAGCCTGGCGCTGGTCTATCGCGGGTTCGCCGAGCGGCTCCTGGAGCCCGCCGCGCCGACCGTGCCCGCCGATCCCGAGGGGGCCTACGCCATGCTGGCCCAGGCCCACGAGCTGGCCCAGGGGCCGGCCCTGAAGGCAGAGCTGCTGCTGGCGATGGGCCGGGCCAGCCAGAAGGCGGGCAACGCCCCCCGCGCGATCCAGAACTTCGAGGCCTACCTCAAGCAGGCCCCCGCCGACGCCGACCGCGCCGCGGCCCGCTTCGCGCTGGCCGAGTCGCAGCTCGCCGCCGGCAACCCGATCGCCGCCCGCCTGACCTGGCTCGACCTGGTCCGGACCCTGGAGAAGGCCGACACGAAGGCCGCCCAGGACCTCCGGGCCCGCGCGTTCTTCCAGGTGTCGCGGACGTATGGCTTCCCGAACCCGCCCGACGACACGGCGCTGAATCTGGGGACGGCGAACCTCCGCAAGCTCCTCGAGGCGTACCCGTCGCATCCGCTGGCCGTCCGCGCGGCCTACGAGATCGGCGCCGCCGCGCGGGTCCGGGGCCGCGCCGAGGCCGCCCTGGCGGCGTTTCGCGACTTCCTCGCCGGCAAGGGCTATCGCGCCGACGCCGAGTCGGCCCGCCGCGACGAGGTCGAGCTCAAGATGGCGGCCCAGTCCGTGATCGGCGAGATCCTCCAGGGCCAGCAGCGGTTTCCCGAGGCCATCGAGGCGTTCAGGGCGTACCTGGCCGCCTACCCGAACGGACCGCAGTCGGCCGATGCCCAGCGCGCCCTGATCGACATCGAGCTCCAGATCGCGCAGGACCGGCTCGCCCGGCAGGAGTACGAGGCGGCCCGCACCGCCTGGCAGTCGTTCGTCGCCCGCAACCCGCTCGACCCCCGGGTCCCGCAGGTGCTCTTCGACCTGGGCGCCAGCTTCGCGACCGAGAAGAAATGGGATGAGGCGATCGGCGCCTGGGAGACGCTCGCCGGCAAGTTCCCCAACACCGAGCCGGCCGGCCACGCCCAGTTCCAGGCCGCGGTCGTGATCGAGACCGAGAAGGCCCAGCCCGCCGACGCCATCGAGCGCTACCGCAAGATCCAGGTCGAGCCCTGGGCCTCGCAGGCCAGGCAGCGGATCGCCGCCATGGAGGCCCGCGCCCTCACGGTCGTCACTCCCCGCACCTTCCGCAGCGGCGAGGTGCCTCAGCTCAAGATCACGACCCGGAACCTCGAGACGCTGACCTTCACCGCCTACCGGCTCGACGCCGAGGCGTACTTCCGCAAGAAGCAGGACATCCGCGGCGTCGAGGGCCTGGACATCGGGCTCGTGCAGCCCGACGCCGAGTGGACCGTGCCGGTGCCCGGCTACCAGAAGTACAGCCCCATCGAGCGCCCCTACGACCTGCCCAAGCTGGAGGTGCCCGGCGTCTACGTCGTGAAGGTGACCGACGAGAAGCACCTGCAGGCGACCTCGCTGGTGCTCAGCGGCGACCTCGACGCGATCGTCAAGGTCTCGCGCGACCAGATCCTCACCTTCGTCCAGGACATGAAGACCGGCCGGGGCCGCGCCGGCGCCCGCGTGCTGGTCTCCGACGGCAACACCGTCCTCTTCGAGGGCAAGACCGGGCCCGACGGCGTGCTGCTGGAGTCGTGGAAGACGCCGCTGCCGCCGGGGGCCTCGCTGCGATACCTGATCCTCGACGGCGCCCAGGTCGCCGGCTCCGCGCTCGGCGTGCCGGGCCAGGTTGCCCAGGGGCTCTCCCCCCGCGCCTACCTCTACACCGATCGTCCGGCGTACCGACCCGGCCAGACCGTCTCACTCAAGGGCGTGGTCCGCGAGATCGTCGAGGGCAAGTACGGCTTCCAGAAGGGTTCGGACTACAAGCTCGAGGTCTTCGACAGCCGCGGCCGCCAGTTCTTCGCCAGGGGCGTGATGCTCTCGGAGTTCGGCACCTTCGCGCTCGACGTGCCCCTCGACTCCTCGGCGCCGGTGGGTGCCTACCGGGTCCGGCTTTACCAGCCGGGCCGCAGCGAGTTCGCCGGCGGGTTCGAGGTGCGGGCCTATCAGCTCCAGAAGATCAGCCTGGAGCTCGACCTGCCCCGGACCGTCTACTTCCGGGGTGAGACGGTCGAGGGCAAGGCCGTGGCCCGCTACCAGTACGGCACGCCGCTGGCGGGCCACCCGGTCGAGGTCCGGCTCCCCGACGGCCGGGTGCTCTCGGGCACCACCGACGCCACGGGCACCTTCGCCTTCACGTTCGCCACCGAGGGGCTGGCCGAGGAGCAACCCCTCGGGTTCGCGGCCCGGCTGCCGCAGGATGACGTGAACGCCCAGGTCGCGGCGCAGCTCGCCGTCCGGGCGTTCCGGATCGAGCTGGGCACGGCCCGCGACGTCTACCTCGACGCCGAGTCGTTCCCGCTCGACGTCCGCACCGCCGACCCGCTCGGCGAGCCGACCGGCCAGACGCTCACCGTCACGACCCTCAAGCGGGTCGAGCAGGCGGGCCGCCTGACCGAGCGGCAGGTGAAGCAGGAGACCGTCCGCACCGACCCCAAGACCGGCCGGACCGCGGTGCCCATCCGCATCGAGGACAAGCAGGGCGGCAGCTACGTGCTGCGGGTCGCGGGCACCGACCGCTTCGGCAACCCGATCCTCGAGGACCGGGCGGTCACGATCTCGGGCCGCGAGGACGCCGAGAAGCTCCGGCTCCTGGCCGATCGCCTGACCTTCCGCGTCGGCGAGACCGCCCAGCTCAACCTGGTCAATCGCGCCGGCAGCGGCCCCGCCCTGCTGACCTGGGAGGCCGACCGGGTCCTCAGGTATCAGATCGTCCCGCTCCAGGAGGGCGAGAATCCGGTCCGCTGGGAGGTGCAGGGCGACCAGTTTCCGAACTTCACCCTCACGGCGGCGCGGATGGCGGGCACGGCCTTCCATCAGGCCCAGTTGAACCTCAAGGTCGATCGCGACCTGCGGGTCGAGATCCGGCCCACGAAGCCGGTCGTCGGGCCCGGCGAGGAGGTCGAGGTCGAGGTCCGTACCCGCGACCAGCTCGACCGGCCAGTCGCCGCCGAGCTGTCGCTGGCACTCATCGACCGCGCCCTGCTCCGGCTGGTGTCCGATCCCTTGCCGCCGATCGACCGCTTCTTCTACGACCAGAGCCGCACGGCGGCCTTCAGCACCGAGGCGACGAACACGTTCCGCTACGAGCCCCCGACCCAGCCGGTCTCGGCCGCGCTCGTCGAGGAGCAGGAGCGGCTCCTGGCCGAGGAGGCCGACCAACGCGTCCGCCTGGAGGTGATGGCCAAGCAGGTCCAGAAGCCGGGCGAGGGTGCCAAGGCCGGGGCGACAATGGGTCGCATGGCCGGCTCCGGCGGTTTCGGCGGGGGCGGGGGCGGATACGGCCAGGCGGCCGGGGTACCCGGTGCTCCCGCAACCGCGGCTCCGGCCCCGATGGCCGCGAGCGAGGCGATGCTGGACGGGGTCCGGGCCGCCAAGGCCGAGGACGCTGCCGCCGGAGACCGGTTCGACGCCCCGGCCGACAACGGTTCCACGGGCTGGGCCGTGAACGGTCCTGCGGGCGGCAAGGATCAGGCCCGCCGCAAAGCCCGGGGCGGGCGCGGCGGCGAGGAGCCGGAGGCCCCGCGCCAGAAGTTCGTCGAGACCGCGTACTGGAACCCGGCGGTCGTCACCGATGCCAGTGGTCGCGCCGTGGTCAAGTTCCGGGCCCCCACGGCCCTGTCCGAGTACCGCTTCACCACCCGCGGCGTCACCGGCGCCGACACGCTCGTCGGCCAGTCCACGGCCGACCTGGCGATCCGCCAGGACTTCTTCGTCGACCTGAAGGCCCCCGCGATCCTGACCGAGGGGGACAAGCCCCGCTTCGCCGCCGAGCTGCATCACCAGGGCGTCAAGGGCCAGGCCGAGGTCCGGCTCACGGTGTATGCCGGCGGTCGGGAACAGATGCTGCTCCGGACCGTCGAGCTGGAGGGCGACGAGATTGCGAAGGTCCAGTTCGACCCCTACGAGGTGCCCGCCGGCGACGGCGTCCGGCTCACCCTGGCCGCGAAGGTCGGCGACCGGTCCGATACCTTGACCCTGTCGGTGCCGATCCGGCCGTGGGGCGTGCAGTCGTTCGCGACCGCCGCCGGCACGGCCCGCGACGACACGACCGTGTTCGTCGAGCTGCCGGCCGGTCGGCCGTACGAGAGCCCCGAGCTGCTGCTCGTGCTCTCGCCCCGCATGCAGCGGCTGGTCGTCGAGCTGGCCCTGGGCCGCGACGCCTACCCGCTGACCCGGCAGATCGACCGTTGCATCCTGCCGCCGCCGTCGAACACGATCGGCGACCGCGCCAGCGACCTGCTGGCGGCGGCCGCCGCCCTGGAGTATCTCCGGGGCGCCGGCGGCGCCGAGGCCCCCGAGGCCGGCCGGCTCGCGGAGCGGATCCGCAGCCTGGTGGCCGAGCTGGTCACGGCCCAGAACGACGACGGCGGCTGGCCCTGGGTGACCCCGGCCCAGACGGGCCAGGTGCTCCCGAGCGATCGGCCGACCTCGGCTCATGCCCTCTGGGCACTCCGGCAGGCGGCCGGCCTGGGCCTGGTGGCCGACCCGCAGGTCTCCGAGAAGGCCGCGAACTTCCTGACCCAGGAGCTCGCCAAGCTCGAGGCCGGCGATCGCGAGACCCGCGCCGCGCTGCTGCACGCGCTCAGCACCGTGGGACGGGCGTCGTTCGAGCAGGCCAACGGCCTGAACCGCAGCCGCCAGGAGCTCTCCGACAGCGCCCTGGCGTACCTGGCCCTGACCTTCGCCAACCTCGACCGCCGCACCCTGGGCGCCGAGCTGCTGGGCGTGCTCGGGCCCCGCGCCAAGTCCGAGGCCGTGGCACCCGGCGTGCGGCCCCGCCGCTACTGGGACGGCGTCGGCGGCCACCCCTGGTTCCGCACCACCGCCGAGACGACGGCCCTGGCCGCCCTGGCCTACGCCCGGGTGAGCCCCGACGACCCGATCCTCGAGCCGGCCATCGACTGGCTGCTCGCCCACCGCGTGGGCACCGACTGGCGCCCGCACAAGGCGAAGGGCCCGGCCGTCGCCGCCATCGCCGCCTTCCAGGGCCGGGCCCGCGAGGCCGACGCGGCCTATGACCTGGTCGTCACCGTCAACGACCACGAGGTCTACCGCAAGCGCATCGAGGGCGCCACCGAGGGGGGCGTCGTCCAGGTCCCGGTCGAGCACATCCGCGCCGCCGGCCGCAACCGCGTGCACTTCGACCTCGAAGGCCGCGGCGGCTTCGGCTACTCGGTGCTCCTGAGCGGGTTCGCCCGCGACTTCGCGCCCGATCAGGACCCCCAGGGCCGCCCGTTCGCCGTCAGGCGCCGGGTGTACCTCGCCGCCGACCCCGAGCTCGACGGCCGCACGCTCCCGACCGGGTTCTCGGTCGTCGTGCAGGCGGAGGGGTTCGAGAACGCGGTCAGCCAGGTCGCCCTCGGCGGCCGGACCCGCGTCGAGCTCGACGCCTACCGCGTCCAGCCGGCCGGCCAGCCCGCCTGGGAGCGCGACTTCCTCGTGCTGGAGGACCGGCTCCCGGCCGGCGCCACCCTGGTCGAGGGCTCGGTCCAGTCGGGGGCCGCGTCGTACGAGGTGCTCGACGGCGCCATCCGGTTCTACTTCGCCCCCGACCAGTGGCCGGGGCCCGTCCGCTACGACCTGTTCGGCTACCTGCCGGGCGCCTACCGGGCCCTGCCCCCGCAGCTCTCCAGCGCTTATGACCCGGGCCGCACCCACCTCGGCCCCGAGGGCAAGCTGACCGTGCTCGCCCCCGGCGAGCGCCCGACCGACCCTTACCGCCCCACGCCCGACGAGCTGTACGCCCGCGGCAAGGGCCTGTTCGACGCGGGCTCGGTGGCCGAGGCCGGCAAGGCACTCGAGGCCCTGTGGGAGGGGTACACGCTCCGCGACGACGTCGCCAAGGACGCGGCCCGGATGCTCCTGCAGGCGCAGATCCAGGCGAAGGACGCCCGCAAGATCGTCAAGTACTTCGAGATCCTCAAGGAGAAGTCCCCCGAGCTGGTGATCCCGTTCCGCGACATCCGGGTCATCGGCCGGGCCTACGCCGACATCGGCGAGCACGAGCGGGCCTACCTGGTCTGGCGGGCCACGGCCGACGCCAGCTACCTCGAGGACGCCCGGCTCGGCGAGGTCCTCCGACAGCGCGGCCAGTCGCTCGAAGGGCTGGCGCTGCTGCTCGACCTCTGGCGGGAGTACCCCGGTTCGGCGCCGATCCAGAGCGACTTCTTCGGCCTGTCGCAGGTCTTCGCCAGCCTGGCCACCCGCGCCGTCGAGGACCCGGCCCTGCGCCGCGAGCTGGCGCAGGCCACCGTCACCCGCACCGACCTGCTGGCCCAGGAGATCCGCCTGATCGGGATGTTCCTGAGCCTCTCGCCCCGCGACCCGGTCGCCGACGAGGCGAGCCTGGCCCTGGTCGGGGCGTACCTGGAGGGCGAGGACTTCGAGCAGGTCGTCCGGCTCTCCGAGCGGTTTGCCGGCCTGTATCCGAAGAGCCGCTACCTCGACAGCTACCAGTACAGCGCCGCCCTGGGCCTGTTCCACCTGGGCCGCTACGACGCCGCCGTGGGCCTGGCCGAGCGCATCGCCGCGGCCGTGTACAAGGATGCCAACGGAGTGGATCAGCCGAGCCCGAACAAGTGGCAGGCGCTTTACATCCTGGGGCAGATCTTCGACGCCCGTCGCCAGCCGGCCCGGGCCGTGCCGTACTACCAGCAGGTCGCCGACCGGTTCACCGAGGCCGCCTCCGCGGTCCGCGAGCTGACCCGCAAGTCGCTGTCGCTGCCCGAGGTCGCCGTGCTCCGGCCCACCCGTCCGAGCGATCCCGCCCGCCCGGCGCCCGCGGGCGTCGGGCTCCGGGCCGTCGGCCTGCCGCCCGATGGCCCGAAGCCTGCGGCACCCGCGACGCCCCGGCCGGACGCCACCGAGGTGCCACTCACCTACCGCAACGTCGCCGAGGTGGACCTCAAGGTGTACTCGGTCGACCTGATGCGGCTGTACCTCACGCGCCGGAACCTGGACGCCATCAGCGGCATTGACCTGGCCGGAATCCGTCCGCTGGAGGAACGCACGGTTCCCCTGGGGGATGGCCAGGACTTCCAGCAGAAGGTGCGCGAGCTGTCTCTGCCGCTGGCCAAGGACGGCGCGTATCTGGTGATGGCCCGCGGCGGCGACCTGTATACCTCCGGGATCGTCCTGTTGAGCCCGCTGGACCTGGAGATCCTGGAGGAGCCCGAGGCCGGCCGGGTGCGGGTCCGGGTGATCGACGCGGCCAGCCGCGACGCGGTGCCGAAGACGCAGGTCAAGGTGATCGGGTCGGCCAACGGCACGTTCCTGAGTGGCGAGACCGACCTGCGGGGGGTGTTCGTCGCCGAGGGCGTGCGCGGCGAGGTGACGGCGGTCGCCCGCAAGGGCACCAACCAGTACGCCTTCTACCGGGGCAAGACCTACGTGGGGACGCCCCAGACCGATCCGCGGCCGGCCGGCGAGCCCACGTCGCTCGGCGTGCCCTTGTCCGGCGGCCAGCCGGGCCAGGGCGGCCAGCAGGCGCTCGATGAGAACCTCAAGAGCCAGAACATGTTCAACCAGTCGCGACAGCTCGACCGGCTCCAGCAGCGTTACAATGCCCCGGCTAGCCAGGGCGTCCAGGTCGATAAGGCCACCGACCGCGCCGAGCCCTGATCCGAGCCGGACTCCGGCCCGTTCCGTCGTCGCCAGACCCGACCGCCGGCCGGGGGCGAACACCACGCCCTGATCGAATACACCCTGTCGCCCGAGGCGGAAGAGGGCGCACTCCGTTGCGCAGCCTTCCTGATCCGCTACTACGGCCAGGGCGGGCACAACCGGGCGAGGGCCGACGAGGCCGCCGAAC
>CAZUZD010000034.1:0-8385 GCA_964624465.1 uncultured Isosphaeraceae bacterium | reverse complement strand
GGGGGGTCCCCCCCCCCGCCGGCGGGGGGGGGTCGCGCCCCGCCCCCCGGCCCGGCGGTTCGCGCCGATCGCGCCCGTTGGCGAGTTCGCCGCTCGGGACGAGCCGTTTCCGGGAACTCCGTCTATAATGAGCCGACGGCCCGGAGCGTGACCGGGGAATGACCCCGGCCGCGTCCCGCGGTCCGAGCCCCGCCTGGGGGTCGACGCGTGTCGGCGATGAATCGCGAGCACACCCAGGATCGACTCGGCTGGCACCTGGCCACCGAATCGATCGTCGTCCGGATCCGATGGTTCGGGATCGTGATGGGCTACGCGCTCGTCTGGAGCCGTACCGGATTGCACAACCCGTCCGCCGTCCAGGCGTTCCTGGCGCTGGGGGCCGGCTACGCGGCGCTCGACACCGTGTTCCACCGCCAGGGCGAGGTGTTCCTGTCCCGCTGGCCGCTGTTCGTCTCCTGCATGGAGGCGATCTTCATCGCCCTGCTCTGCTACTTCGACACCGGCCTGGACAGCCCGTTCCGCTGGTACTACCTGCTCTCGGCCATCTGCTGCGCCGTGCGCTACCGGCCGGTGATCGCCTGGACCACGATCCTGATCCACGCCACCAGCCTGATGGCCCTCGCGGCCCTGCTCCCCCCGACCCGGCTCCGCGACGGCCTGGCGGCCCTGCCGCTGACATTTCTGGTGCTGGCCTGGGCCACCTGGGCCGCGTCGGCGCTGGCCGGCATCCTCAAGGCCACCGGCCGGCGGCTGGAGCTGGCCAACGACGCCCTCGCCCGCCACGGCGCCGAGCTGGAGCGCCGGATCGCCGAGCGCACCGCCGCCCTGCGCGCCTCGCAGGCGCGGGTGATCCACCAGGAGAAGATGGCCGCCTTCGGCCTGCTCGCCGCCGGCATCGCCCACGAGGTCGGGAACCCGCTGGCATCGCTCAGCTCCCTGATCCAGATGGTCCGGCGCCGCGACCCCGACCCGTTCACCGACGCCAAGCTCGAACTCGCCGAGCGCCAGCTCGGCCGGATCAGCCGCACCATCCGCGAGCTGGTCGATTTCTCGCGTCCGACCTCGCGCGAGCGCACCCGCTTCCGCGTGACGGAGGCGATCGACGAGGCCCTCGGGATCGTCAAGTACTACCACCGCACCAAGGACCGCCGGATCACCACCGACATCGACCCCGAGGTCCCGACCGTCCTGACCGTGCGCGACCACCTGGTGCAGGTGCTCCTGAACCTGATCTTCAATGCCATCGACGCCACGGCCAGGGACGGCGAGATCCAGATCCGGGTCCGTGGCGACGGGTCGGCCCTGGAGATCGCCGTCACCGACGACGGCCGCGGCATCGCCAGTGGCGACCGCGACCAGGTCTTCCAGCCCTACTTCACCACCAAGCCCCAGGGCACGGGGCTCGGTCTGTTCGTGAGCCGACAGATGATCCAGGAGATGGGTGGGACCCTCGACTTCGACTCCGACGTCCCCCGAGGCACGACCTTCCGGATCCACCTGCCACTGGCCCGCGTCGAGGCCGGGACCCCGCGCGGGCGCGAGCCCGAGCCGGCGGTGCTGCGATGAGCCTGGCCCGCACCATCCGTCCGCCGGTGCCGCCCCCGACCGGCCGTGGCCGCGTGCTCGTCGTCGACGACGAGGAGGTCCTCGCCGCCACCCTCCAGGAGTTCCTGGTGGGCGAGGGCTTCGAGGTCGAATGCGCCACCGATGCGCCCGGCACGATCGAGCGGCTGACGCGGTTCGAGCCCGACCTGATGCTCTGCGACGTGCAGCTCCCTGGCCTCGACGGCCTGGAACTGCTCGACCGGGTGCTGACGCTCCGGCCCGAGACCATGGCGGTGATGATCACCGCCTACGCCACGGTCGAGAACGCCGTCACCGCGTTCCGCCGGGGTGCCCAGGACTACCTGATGAAGCCGGTGCGCTTCGATGAGCTGCTGGCGAAGCTCGACCGCCTGATGGCCGTCCGCCGGCTCGTGCTCGAGAACCAGGCCCTGCGCCGTCAGCTGCACGCCGAGCACGACTCCGAGACCCTCGTCGGCGACAGCCCGCCGATGCTCGCCGTCAAGAAGCTCATCCGCAAGGTTGGCCCCACGCGTTCGAACGTGCTGATCACCGGCGAGAGTGGCACCGGCAAGGAGCTCGTCGCCCGCTCGCTCCACGCCCACGGCGCCGACCCGACGACCCCCTTCCTGGCGATCAACTGCGCCGCCATCCCGCACGAGCTGCTCGAGAACCAGCTCTTCGGCCACGTGCGGGGCTCGTACACCGGCGCCGACCGCGATCACCCCGGCCTCTTCGTCGCGGCGGGCCGCGGCACGGTCTTCCTCGACGAGATCGGCGAGCTGCCCCCGGCCACCCAGGCCAAACTGCTCCGGGCCATCGAGAACAAGGAGGTTCTGCCCGTCGGTGCCAACCGCCCGCTCGGCGTGCAGGCGCGGGTGCTGGCGGCCACGAACAAGGACCTCGCCACCGAGTCGGCCACCGGCCGGTTCCGCACCGACCTGTATTACCGCCTCAACGTCGTCACCATCCGCTTGCCCGCCCTCCGCGAGCGGCCCGAGGACGTGCCGAGCCTGGTCGCCCACCTGCTGGTCAAGCACGCCCGCTCGCTCGGCAAGCGGGTCACTGGGATCGACAACGAGACGGTCCGGCAGCTCACCGCCGCGAACTGGCGGGGGAACGTCCGCGAGCTGGACAACGCCATCGAGCGAGCGGTCATCCTCGCCGAGGGGCCGATCCTCACCCCCGACGACTTCCCCTCCGAGCTGCTGGGCGAGGTCGAGTCGCCCGGCTGCCCGCCCGACGATCTCCGCAGCCACCTGGCCCGCGCCGAACGTGAGCAGATCCGCCGCGTGCTCGCCCGCTGCGATGGGGACAAGCGCGAGGCCGCCCGCCGGCTCGGTCTGGGGCTCTCATCGTTGTACCGCAAGCTCGAAGACCCCCCGGACCGCCGCCACGGCCCGGAATCCTAGCCCGTGAGGCGTCGGTCGGGGTCTCGAAGGTCCTCCCTCGTGAACCGGGGCACCGAAGGGACCGCCCGACCGCTCTGATCGAGGCCCACCCGCATGCGCTGCACCCGCTGCGATCGGATCATGATTCGGGAGGTCCTCGGCCAGGATGCCCGTGGCCGCCTGGTTTTCGGCTGGTGCATGCGCTGCGTGACCGAGACCGGTTGCGTGCCCTGCGAGGGCCCTGCCCTGCCCCTCCGGGTTTCGCCCCCACCGCCGGCTCGGCGCCTGGCCCGAGCCGTCCGGCGCTGCCGGCAGCGGCTCCGTTCGAGCGATCCGGGCGTCCAGCGCCGGCTGATCGCCGCGGGCCTGGCCGGCCTGATGTGCAGCTGGGGCGTGGCCCTCGGCGTGGTGGGTCTCCTGCGATGGTTCGACCCCGGCCCCCCGTCGGCCGTCAGCGGCCTGGGCAACGGCACCGCTCCGATGCTGCTGACCGGCTCGACCGCCCTCTGCCTGCTGAGCCTGGTCCTCGGATCCACCGCTCTGGCCACCTCCTCCCGTCCCACCGGGCTGCGCGCCGCCGTCGGAGGCCTGGTCGGCTTGCTGACGGTCGTGGCCGTGGTTGGCTCCCTCTCCCGCGCGATCCCGGCGCCTTCCGGCTGGGTCCTCGCGCTGGCCCTGATCCCCTGCCTGGCCACGGCCCTGGCCTGGTTCCTCGGCCGTCGTCGGGGACGGAGCCGGGCCGGGCGCCGCTCCTCCCACCGGTCCACCCGGCCCGAGCGGGCGTGAGCCGATCGTGGCTCGACTTGACAGCGGTCGGGGCCCCGGCGAAGATACGTCCGTTGCAAGTGCGACCCGGGATCCGGTACGGTCAGGTCATCGCTCCGATGCACCGTTCCGCAGCCGAGTTTCCGCCCGAAGATCACGCTATGATGAGCCTGGCCCTGGGCCAGGCCCGTCGCGCCCGTGAGCTCGGGGAGGTGCCCATCGGTGCCGTCGTCGCTTGCGAGGGTCGAGTGATCGCCCAGGCCCACAACCTGCGCGAGACGCTTCAGGACCCCACCGCCCACGCCGAACGCCTGGTCCTCAGCGCGTCCGGCCTGGCCCTGGGATCCTGGCGACTGGACCGTTGCACGCTCTATGTCACGCTCGAACCGTGCGTCATGTGTGCCGGGGCCATCGTCCTGGCCCGCGTCCCCCGCACGGTTTACGCGGCCCCGGACCCCAAAGCCGGGGCCTGTCGCAGCCTCTACCGGCTCCTCGATGATCCGCGGTTGAACCACCGCAGTCGCGTCGAGTCCGGCCTGATGGCCGCCGAGGCGGGGCAGATCCTCACGGCGTTCTTCGCCAGCAGACGTTCGGGCCGACCTGCGGCCGATTCGGAGGGGTGCCTGAGTGGTTGAAAGGGCCGGTCTCGAAAACCGGTGAACCGGTCTCCGGTTCCGTGGGTTCGAATCCCACCTCCTCCGCTGACATCCGGGGACATCCCCGGACATTCGACGACAACCCCCTGTCCCCGCAGGGGGTTGTGTCGTTCCTGGGTCGACTCAAGCTGAGAACCCCCTGAAGGGGTCGGCTGGACATCGGCGGACATCGCCGGCACCTCGGGGACATCCCCGGGTGCAAACTCGGGTGCAAACTCGACAGGCGTCCGTTGATGGGTTTGTGGGGCGGCCTGATCCGAGCCAACGGAGCGGACCATGGCGTCCGTCCGCCCGATGGCCTCGCGCAGATCCTCGCTGTCCACGTCTGTATAAACGTTCATCGTCAGGTCGATCGTGCTGTGGCGGGCCAGGGTCTGGGCGACCTTGGGGGAGACCCCCGCTCGGTGCAGGTTGGTCACGAACGTGTGCCGGAGCCCATGAAAGTCGACGTATCGTCCGCCGACCTCATAGGGGATGCCGGCCGCCGCAAGGTCGGCCCGGAGCATGATGCCCCCCTGCTTGTTGCGGGCCCAGTTCCCTGGCCAGAGCCGCTGGTCGCCGGGACGACCCGTGACCCAGGCCGCAAGCCCTCGCGCGAGGTCCGGGGGGAGCGGCTGTCTCGCCGCCTTGCGGTTCTTGGTGCGTGAGCCGTCGAGGACGGCCATCGGCGTGTCTCCGTCCAGGACCAGGTCGGCGACGGTCAAACCGGCCAGCTCCGAGGCGCGGAGCCCGGTCTGCAGCGCCGTCCGGTAGAGGAGCGCCCGGGCCGGCCCATCGAGGCCACGAAACGGTTCACGGCCGCGTGTGACTTCCAGCAGCCGACCCTGCTCGGCGGCTGACAGCGCCCGTCGCGGATGCCGGGGAGTCACCTCCTGTCGTCGGGCCTGGAGACCCGAAAATGGATTGTCGCGGAGACGCTTGTGCTTGACGAGAAAACGAGCGAACTGAACGATCGCCCGCGTGTAGTGAAGTACGGTTCGGTCCGAAAGACCGTCCTGACGAAGCTGGGCGAGGCAGCTCTTGACGCGGAGTTCCTCGAGATCGGTCGGGTAGGCGAATCCACAAGCGTCAAGAATCCGTTCGACCCGGCCCGTGACGAGCTTGATCTGCCCCGCCGAGACCCGGTCATCCTCGAGGGAACCTTGGAAGTCGGCCATGTGTTCGTGGAGCGGCCTGCGAGTCTGCTGAGCCAGGGGATCACGGATGCCGAGCCGCTCGTCGGCAACCTCCTTCATCGCCTGTCGAAGCCGATGGTTGGCTTCGACTTCGGTCGCAAACCCGTGTTCTTCACGTCGTTTCCCATCGGCATCTCGGTAGCGAATGGACCAGGTCCGGACCGTCCGCTTCTTCCCACCTTTGGTGACGGTTTTGTGAAACGGCCGCATCAGATCAGTCAGGTCCTTTGTTTGGGGTTCTTGCGATTTCCCGCCCTCAAACGCTCCCATTCGCGGCGTTCAGGGCATCCGGCATTGAACCAGTCGACGATCTCGCCGCGTTGCCAGTATCGCTGGTTTCCGACGCACGCGGGTCGTGGGATCCGACCAGCTTGCTCCCAGCGTCTCAGGGTTCTCGGGGTGATATCGAGCCAGACTGCAAGTTCGTCACGTCCCAGCGGAGCATCCTGGGATCGACGAGGCGACTTCTCGAGCATACGACCCTCCGATCTTGACTGACCTTGAGTTAGCTCCCGGGTCCAGCGCAAAACGTTCGGGAGCACGCGATGTGGTTTAGATCAAAAATGATCTATGCCTGAGTCGTCGTGGGCGTACGGTCTCGTCGTCCAGTCCCCGACGAGGCTGTGGACGCCCAGCGTTCCTTCGCCCATAATGAAAAACGACCAGATTTCTGGCCGTTATTCGCCACACAAGATATCCTAGTTTCGCCCAAGGCGAAGTCAATCGCCTAGGGAGAAGTTTTCCTGGGGCGAGCATGATTCGGTTTAATATATCGCGTTTGTTGCGCGACCGGGAAGAATCAGAGGGCCGCCGCATCTCCTGGCGTGAGGTGAGCGAGGCAACTGGGGTTTCGGTCAGCGTGCTCTCCACGCTCGCTTCGCCGAGGGGAGGCGCAGCGACGAACACCCGTTTTGTCGAGGCACTGTGCCGCTATTTCAGGTGCACGCCTGGTGAACTGCTCGTCCTGGAACCGGGACCCGAGGCTGACCACGGCCCCCACGTTGACGAGTTGTACCCCGAGGGCGGGGCACATCGGGCCAGGCAGGCAGGTGAATGAGTCCTGGAATCGGGTTCTGTGGTAATCGGATGCCGGGCGGGGAACCGGCAAGTCTGCCATTTCCGGGACATCCTTCGCTCTCTGCGACCAGGCTCAGCATTCCTTCGCCCGCGGTCTGAATTTCCAGCGCCGTGACGCCGGGCTGGAGGATCGTTCGAATATCCAAGTCCAGCAGGGTTTCACGCCAGGCCCGCCGCTTGTCCGCGTGGCTCGTGCGGCGAAACGGCGTGTCGCAGGGCGAGTTGGATCGGTCCACCTGCGTGCTCGATCCTCGTCGTCATGACCTGATTGAGCAGGACGATGACGGCCTAGGCAGGGCCGTCAGAGCCGTGCTCGGCGAGCCGCTCGGTTCTCTGGCCGAAGAGCTGAAGACTGATTGTGGTGGGTCATCGTTGGGTTCTCCTCGGGTCGGTGTGGCAACCCGCCAAGAAAACCGGCGGTGGCCTGCCGCATCAAGACTGGGGGAATTTACAGTCCGAACGATGCACTACCCGAGCCGAACTCCTCGATCGTGGAGGGTGGTCCATCACCGTGTAGCGTACGCCTCGCTCCCTCGTCGTTGGAGTTATTGCTTCTGGGCGTAGGTGCGATGCCCTTGCGCCTTGTCTCGCCCTTCCTCGAGTGCGTCTTTCAACGACCTGGTCCGATGATATGACCATCCGCTGGGTTGTCCCCGACCCAGACATGGGCCCGGTTCCGTACGAACGATACGGCCGTCAGGAAGCAGTTCACAGACTCGATCAGATCGTCCAATTGCTTTCCCCGGCGGGCTCGTCGACGGCCTCTGTCCATAACGAGGTCGTCCGTGAGCAGGGCCCGCGTCAGATCTGCCATCCAGCCCGCGAAGACGTCCTCGCTTATTCCAAGGACATCACGATTGGCAAAACCGTAGAGGCCCCGATGGACCCAGTAGAGAACCGTCGGCCAGGGGCGCCAGGCCGTGTCCGCAGGGAGATCCCACAAACGCGGATCGCGAAGCCTGCCCTGCTTGTACTCTCGCGCTTCACCCGCCCGATAGGAGGAGAACCTACCCATCGCACCGAGCGACCAAAGGGCCTCGCCGGGAAAGCACTCGAACAGAGTGAAGTTGCCAACATCGGTGGCGGGATCGGTATAGAGCTGGAATCCGAGCTCGCGAAGGCCCTCCACCAGAGCTGCAACACGAGGGCAGAGCGGTGCACCGGGTTGGATGTTCCGAACGTGTCGCCATCCTCCTGCGCCGCCATCGAGGCCAAGTCCCTCGCGCACCGTTCGGTCGCACTGCCGGTACTCCGACCGTTTGACGGAGTTCTGCCTGTTCACCTCAGTGCTGTCAGCCTTTCGGCTTCTTGCTGGCAAGTTAGGTCGATTCAGCGCTCGCAGTGGTGCATCGACCGCCAGTACGACGCGGCGCTCGCCCGCATGAGCCACGATTACATCCCGCAACTTCTGCAACACCAATGTGGCGTCCGGGTCGCAGTTGGGCTGGGTATCATTGGCGTCGGGGTCGTACGTCCCACTCAGGTCGACTCGCTCCAATTTTAGGGGACTAGCCTGCTCGCCGTTGATACTGGCAAAGACAAGCGTATCGGTCTGGGACCGGGGAGACTTGCCACCTCCCCACCAGGCGAAGTCGATTCCGATGCACAACGTCTCTCCAGCCGGAAAGTCTGCTAAGAGCGCGGGCCGCAGCCCTTCTGACTGCACAGAATTATATTGCCGCCTCTTCTGGCCTCTAGGGCTAAGAGCCTGTTGAGTTAGCTAGGTTCTCGCCCGATGCTTCGCCAGCCGGCGGGCCA
>CAZUZD010000033.1:0-30262 GCA_964624465.1 uncultured Isosphaeraceae bacterium | reverse complement strand
GCCAGGCCGTCGAAGCCGTTCTCGGCGAGCAGTTCCGTGATCTGATCCAGGGCGGAAGTCTGCAACTGGTGGGTCATCGTCGGTCGTCTCCCTCGGGTTGGTTGGCACCTTCCGAGGGAACCGGCGGTGGCCCGCCGCTTCAAGGCCACACGAATTTACAGAACCCAGTCTGCACGACCCACACCAAGACCGGCTTCGTGAAGTGCAGCGGTCGGGCCTTGACCGCCTCTTCCCATCCCCGCCGGACGAGTTCGAGGAGCCCGGGCTCTGGTGGGACCAGAGGGCGGCGACTCGCCGCTTTTCGACTGGAGCAGTGATAGGCTGGTTGCCGGGGCGGTGGTAGGGATAACTCTTCGCTAGCGACGGATCGACGCTCATGACACCGGAATGATTGCGAGCCTCCCGGCCCTCCGGTCGGGGCCCTGGAAGGAGACATCGTGCCCTCTCTTCGCCACGGCGACCGAACGGCCACGGGTGCATCCTGCACCCGCGGGCCGGCCAGTTTCCGTCAGGCGAGGTCACTCGGTGGGTCGGACTTTCCACCGCCGCTCGACGAGGTCCAAGGTCAGCCCCACCTCAGGCTCGAGCGACGCAATCACCAGAGGCTTGAGGGCAAGCCCGACGACGCGATTGCTAAGTTCGACTACTCGCTGAATCGCCAGGGGCTCCCAGCGGATCCCGTCTTCTTCACACCGGTCCACGAGCCAGTTTGCCATCTCTTCGGCCGTAGGAAGCTGGGTCTCGATCATTATTGACCTGTTTACGAACATGTCTTCGAGTTCAGATGGCTTTGCGGTCGAGAAGATCCACATGCTCTTCCGTTGCTCGACTTCCTTGAGCAGGCACTCGTCGAGCCTGTGCTTCACCAGTCGATGCACCTCGTCAAAATAGGGAACGTGGACTTCGTGCGTGGTGTCAGCATCCCTGAGCGGAGCCAATTTGGCCTCAAGCTGTGGCCTGGAGTCGATTTTCGTGCAATCGATTAAGTGAGGGCACACGACCTTCAGGCCGGCCTGCTGGCGGAAAGCCGCGAACAACCCGGTATCGCCGTACTTCCCTCGATCGGTTCCCGTGCAGCCCTTGCAGGAACCGTCGCAAGGGTCGAGGGTCAGGGTGTCCAAGCTGGTACAGGCAAGGCACCGGACCAGGAACTCCACCGCGGCGGTCTTCCCACTACGGCTCGGCCCGGTCAGGAGATGTGCCGAGTGCCAGATCCCCGGGACCTGTCCGGTGCGGATGGCATCGTGATGGACCTGAACGATTCGCCGGAAGTGCCTTTTGAGCCCGGCATTCCCGATGATCTGGTCCCACGACCGGGGGCTCCACGTCTGGGTAATCTTCTGAACGCTAGCCTTCATTACCATTGTCGTCTCCCTCGTGCTCCTTGGCCGTTCGGCGCCGCCGTTTTTCGAGCTGAGCGAGTAAGCCATCTCCATCGCTCTCTGGCCCGATGTCGTTAATTGGATTGGTCTTATGCCCGGACGATGCCTCGGACGACGGCCCATCGGGATCGTCCGCTCGTCGGCTCAGAGTGATGTACGATCCGTCCCGCCGGACGATTTTCACGTTGATTCCCAGCCTGGCCAGCGCCGGCTGGAGCAGGCGGAGCTGCCTGCTGAGTGTGTTGGCCGCGCCCGGGAACCGCTTGCCATACCTCTTCAGCAGTCCATGCTCTCCCGCGAATTTTTGCAGTTCTTTCTGGAATGCCTCCATCCTGGCTGTGTATTCCAGCCCCTTCGACTGCATGAATTCCACGACGGCCGCCAGCACGGGCTCGGAGTCGAGCATCCGAGTCAAGGCTTCATCCGGCGCGGTTCCAAGCCTCGTGGCCAAGGCTCGCCCGGCCAGCACGTTGCAAATCTGTCGGAGTACGGGTTCCGAGAGCGGTTTGCGGGTCAGGTCGTACGCATACGCGGCCAGCCAGTGCCGGCTGGAGGGGGCGAACAGGGCGAAATGGCCGGACGGCCGATCCGGGACGTCGAAAAAGACAAAGGGGACCTTGGTAATCCCTTCGTAGAGGTGAATTTGATTCAGGTTGATAAGGTTGTGTAATGACTCGAGGACCACGAGTACGGGTTCGGGTGGTGGTTCGGGCATCGACCTCGCCTG
The DNA here is from genome assembly GCA_964624465.1 of uncultured Isosphaeraceae bacterium. Taxonomy (GTDB): domain Bacteria; phylum Planctomycetota; class Planctomycetia; order Isosphaerales; family Isosphaeraceae; genus CAZUZD01. Next base: position 28,153 of record CAZUZD010000033.1, on the reverse strand, counting down.
TTGGAACGCTGTTCGTCACGTGCCTTGGTTCAAGCGGGCCTCGCTTGAAATGAGAAGCCCCCGCCCGGCCGCCACCGGGACGGGGGCCAAGGTAAGCCTTCCGGCCCACCCGTGACTGGGTTTGGTTGATCGTCAGAGTTTCAGGTGCTGGAGCCGAGGGCATCGAACCGCCGGAGGTTGCTGACGCGGCGCGGGAGCTTGCTCGACCGATGCACAGTAGGCCTCGAGCTGCTCCGAGCTCACCCGAATCGACCCTCGGCCCATCCCGTGGCGGTAGCAGCGCAGTCGCCCCGAGGCGATCAGTCGGTAGGCCAGTGCGACCGAGACCTCCAGCCGTTTAGCAACTTCCTGAACCGTCAAGATTTCCCCCTTCCGCTGCCCGATCGAGCCGGTGCGATGAACCCGGACGCTGCCCGGTCCTCGGCGAGCCGCGGGCCTTGACCACTGGACTCCGGCCCGGTAACTTCGTACTAATCGCGACGCACAGGCATAGCGTCACTATTCGAGACGAAAAAATCAAGCTGCTTTCTCGAGGATTTTCAAGGATGCTCAGATTCCGCTTGAAAGAACGGCTAGCCGAGAAGAACCGAACCGATGACACAGCCTTGACTTGGATTGATGTCGCTCGGGCTACCGGGATCTCTCGACAGTGCCTGAGCACGATGGCGAATACCGGCCGGCGCATTGTGACAAATACTGCACATATAGAAACGCTTGCGCGTTATTTCCGGTGTCAGGTCGGTGACCTGATCGAGCTGGCCGAGACCCTGGACGAGCTCCCCGAGCACCGTCTGGACGTGCTGTACCCCGGTCGGAGGGCCGAACGGCCCGATGACTGACCAATACAGAGGGTCCGGCCCAGCCAGGGTCGCGCCCCCGGCGGGGTCGATCCGGAGTCGAGCCGCTTTACCAAGGGGCGGGGTGTCCATCGGGCCCGGCGGCGAGGTTCGACCGCTGTGGCACCATGGAGTGCCCGAACGCTCCGCGGTCGCCGCCTGACCGCGTGACAGATCGCCGGGACCCCGGCGGCCGTCTGCGGACATGCCCGATCCCGGGCCGCGGCACCGGAGCCGTGATCCCACGATCCCTCAGCGATGGGCCTCGTCGTGGGCACCCGCCCGGCCCTTGTCGCGAGCTGCCCGATGGCGACCCGGCAGTTCCTGCCTCAGGAGGCGCGGGTGAAATCGCCGAGGGGCGGGATGCCCCGGCGCAATCCCACTCCCGGCCCCGTGGTCGATCGGCGGGGCGTGGCCCGTGGCGCCTGCAGGAGCCGGGCGAGTCGCGACCGGGCGAGGGGCGCGACCCGGGCCAGTTCCGTGCCCTCCTCGAATCCGTACGGCAGGGACCGCCCGTTCGCCATGCACGGGGGCGAAAGCGGCCAGACGTCGTCCCGGGGCAGACCGCGGCGGGGCGTCAAGGCAAGGCCGGAGCGACTCCGCCGCGCCGGGAATGGGGAGTCCGCCCCCCTCCCCCCCGCGGCCGGCCTCGGGGGCGAGCCCGGATCTAGGCCGTCGGTTCGAGCAGGGTCACGCCCTCGAGCCTCCCCGATGACGAACTCCACCGCGATTCGCCGAGGTTCGCTCGAGTAGCCGACAGGCGCCGGGGGTGGTTGCAGCCGGGTGGTGATGCTTCCCCTGCCCCGGTCCCATCGACCGCTCCTGTCACCGACCGACCGGGCAGCCGGACCGAGTCCCGGCCCCACGTGTGTTACGCCGGGGTGATCCCGGGCGGGCTCTCGCCAGCCGGCGGTCCGAGGGTCCGCGTGTCAGAGTTTGGTCAGAGAATGGGTGGCAAACGGTCAGAATTCGGGCTAATCTGAGGACATTCCGGGTGGGCCGGAACGGGGGCGTTTCGTCGCAAGTCCTTGCTGGGATGGTGTTTGCCCGGGAGGCTCGGAAATTCGACCAGCTGACTCTTAATCAGCGGGTTGTAGGTTCGAGTCCTACGGGGGGCACTGGTCAGCATCGGACTCACAACGAGTCTGCATTGCCTGACAGTGACAGTTCGAGCGATCTTGCCTCCCGGTCGTGGACCCGGGGCATTATCCGGTCCGTCCTGATTTCAGGATGTCCGTGCCGCATCGGTCACCGCCTCATGACCTGATGGCGTGAGAGCCGGACCGCACCAAGACGCCCGTCGGTGCAGCGTCATGCCCAGCGAGATCGTCAGGCAGCGGCTGCGGTGGGAAGACGCGGGCGGGCGACCTCAATCGGCCGGTGTGATGGCCAGCCTGCTGGAACAGGCCGGACTGGTGCCGTTCCCGGCTGTGATCCGCACGTTCGCGGAGTTCGGCGGCGGGCGATTTCGCACGTCCGAAGGGTGGTTCAAGCTCCATGACGCGAGGGCCGCTGTGAAGCTCGTGCGACGGTGCCCGGGCCTGCCGGGGTACCAGAGCGACGATCCGGTGCTGTTTCGCATCCCGTTCGGGGAGAGTGAGACGGTGCAGGCCTGGTACTTACTGGATGGGGACGGGCACGTGTTCGAGGACTCTCGCCGGGTTGCGGAGAGTCTGGGCGACTGGCTCGAGATCCTCGCCCGGGTGTGAGCCGGGGTCCGAGACTCTGGCTCCGGACGACGGCGGTGCAGGCATCGCCTGCGAGACCGGTCGGGCGGCACACGCGGCCGGTTCCCTCGATATCCACCAAGGGCTCCCCGGTCCGGGGAGCCCTTTCGTGTTGAGGGTCCGGTGCGCCGGGTGCGGCCGCTGGTCATCACCGCTGTCGCGGACGGGTTCGATGATGACGCACGGGCCGCCCCGACCTTGCGGTTCGGGGCGGCCCGTGCGAGTGGGTGCGTTCGTGGGGAGGTCGTGGGGCTCAGGCGTCGAGCCGGCGGCGGCCGGAGAGGCCGAGCGCCAGGGAGGCCGAGGGGAGGCTCTGTCGGGGCGGCGTGGTGGACGTCGCGGTCGTACCGGCCAGGGCGGCACGGAACTCGGCAAGTCGCTCCAGAGCGTTGCGCTGACGGCTGGCGGCGGTGCCACCACCCAGGCCGGTCGTCGTTCCCGCACCCGAGCCGGTGCTGCGGCCAGAGACCTGGCCCGAGCCACTGGCGGCGCCAGCGGCCAAGCTGGAGTCGTTGACCGAGCCGCCCGTGGACGCGAGCCGCACGGTGCCGCCCCCGAAGCCAGCCGACTGCGCCGGGCCGCCCGAGCCGCCGGGCGTGGTGCCGGTGCCGGTCGGCAGGCGATACGCGATCAGCGGGGCGCCCAGCGGCACGGCACCGGCCGGACCGGCGACCTTGGTGGCGACCTGCGACGTGGTGGAGAGCCGGACGTTCCAGGTGCCGGTGGCCGGCTGGTAGATCGCCGGATCGTCGATGCCGTCGGCGTCGTAGTCCTGCGGCACGGGCACGCCGTTGGTGATGGTGCCGACGGTTCGGGCGAAGTTCTCGTTGGCGAAGGGGCGCCGGATCAGGAACTGGCCGGTCGTCGGCCGGTACAGGCCCAGGTCGGTCTTGCCGTCGCCGTCGTAGTCGGCCACGGCCACGGCGTCCAGGCCGTTGACGAGCTGACTGCCGCCGGCGGCACCGAATTGCTGGCCACCGATCACCGAGCCGCCGCTGGTCACCGACCACCAAGTGGCGTTGGTGGGGCGGAAGGTGGCGATGTCCGCCTTGCCGTCACCGTCATAGTCGGCGGGGACCGGACGGTCGACGCCGGCCTGGCCAAACTGGACGAGGCGGCCGCCGCCGGTGCTGAGCTGGATGAACCACTGGGCCGTGGTGGTCCGGAAGACCGCCAGGTCGGTGCGGCCGTCGCCGTCGTAGTCGGCGGGCACGGGCAGGTCGACGTTCGGCTGCCCGAACTGGATCGTCTGCACCGTGGGAGCCTGGCTCGGGTCGGGCGAGGTGGTCGCGATCGTCCAGACCATGGTCGAGCGACTGACGAACCCGTAGTCGACCAGGCCGTCGATGCCGCGGAAGTCACCCTGGATCGGGATCGTGTCGACCTTCCCCGCCGTGTCGAGGGTCTGGGTGAAGGCGAACGCGCTGGCCAGCGAGCCGACGTTGACGGCCCCGGTGCTCCGCACGAACCCGGCCAGATCGGCCCGGCCGTCGGCGTTGAAGTCGCCGGCCGTGGTCACGATCTTGAGCGTGATCGGGGCGCTGGCCGGTCCGTAGTTGCCGGCCAGGTCGATGACCCGGGCGACCAGCTGGATCGAGCCGTTCGAGAGCGGCCCGGCGGGGCCGATCGTGAACGTGCCCGTGCCGGTCGCCAGGGCCCTGGCGATCTCGCGAGCCGGGGTCGCCGGGTCGCCGGCCCGGAACAGGGCCACGGTGTTGTTGGCTCCGGCGCCGGTGCCGATGAACCGCACCAGCCGCACGCTGGTGGTGAAGTCGCCGGGGCGGCCCGAGTCGTCGGCCGGGAACAGGTTCGTGATGGTCGGCGTCGGCAGGTCGCCGGCGCCGTTCTGCGGGATGATCTGCAGGGTCAGCGTGTCGCTGTCGACGAAGTTGCCAGCGACGTCGATGGTGCGGGCCCGGAGCTGATACGTGCCGATCGGCAGGTCGCTCGGATACTTCACCAGGTAGTTGCCGGTGGTGTCGACCGTGACCACCGTCCCCTGGGCGTACGGGATCACCGCACCGGCGGTGCCGGTGATGTTGCCGAGCACGTCGATGAGCTGCACCGACAGGCCGGGCTGGCCGGTGCCCTGGAGCCTCGGCCGCACGATGTTGGTGATGTTGTCGCCCACCACGCCCGTGTCGTCGACGGCCACGAGCTGCAGGGTCGGCTTCGGCGACGGCAGGGTGCCCTGGATCACGACGGTGATCGCCGGGCTGAGCGGCCCCACGTTGCCGGCCAGGTCGATGACCCGGAACCGGAAGTTGTAGGTGCCGTCGGCGAGGTCACGCGCCGGCTGGACCGAGAACTGGCCCTTGTCGATCGGCGCCCGGCCCACCTCGTTGCCGCTGGCGTCGACCATCTGGATCACGTTGAACTGCGTGACCTGCCCGCCCGGGTCGTTGGGATTCGGGAAGGTGTTCCCCTCGGCCGAACCGATGAAGTACGGCCGACGAACGCTGGTGACGCCGTCGGTGAACGACGCCGGGTTGCCGACGACCCCGGTGTCGCTGCCGCCCGGCAGGTTCGGCCGGTTCGGGTCGAGCTGGGGCTTGGCCGGAGTGGCCGGGGTCTTGGTGTCGACCAGCACGTTCAGCGGGTCGCTCGGGTCGCTCTCGTTGCCGGCCAGGTCGACCAGGCGGACCCGGTAGGCGTAGATGCCATCGGGGCTGAGCGGGCCCGGATCGACCAGCGCGGCACTCCCGGTGCCGGTGACCGGGGTGCCGGTGGGCACGCCGTTGCGGAGCAAGGTGGCCTGGGCGCTGTCGCTGGCGTTGTAGGTGGCGTTGAAGGTCAGCGTGCCGGTGTTGGGCACGCTGATCAGATTCGGGTTGGTGATCTGATCGGCGGGGTTCAGGCCGGTGTCGCTGGCCGCCTGGAGGTTGAGGCGGTTGGCCTTGGCCGGCGGGGTGGTGTCGAGCACCAGCGGGGCCCCGCCGGTCGCACCGCCGATGAGCGCCAGGTTCCCCTTGGTGCCCGAGGCGTTGGTCGCCTGCACGCCGAGGACCTTGGGACCGTCGAAGGTCATCAGGTCGGCGGGCAGCGGGTTGCCCTGACCGTCGAGGACCGGCTGCTCGTTGGCGTCGAGCTTGACGATCTGGATCCGGAACTTGCCGAACTCGTCCGTCTTGCCGATGCCGACGACCTTGCCGAACGTCGCGCTGCCGGGCGTCTGGTCAAGCAGGCGGATCGTCACGTCGTTGCCGAAGGCCGTCTGCTCGCTGTAGCCGACGATGAACGGCGTCCGCTGCTTGGTCACCCCGTCCGACTGGCTCAGGCCGGTGTCGCTGAAGCCGGTCTGCTCGAGGCCGAGGATCCGGGGCTGGCTGGCCTGGTTCGGGAAGACGATCGGCGCCAGCCGGATCACGAACTCGCCGCGGCCGTAGGTGCTGGCGACCAGCACGTTCGGCCCGCCGGCGGTGTTCGAGCGGCCGGTGGCCGGGTCGACGTTGCCGAGCGACAGGTCGAGGTCGGTGACCTGCACGGTGGGCAGGCCGCCGCCGTTGCCGAGCGGGCTGGACAGCAGGCTGCCGTCACCGGCGTCGGGGAAGTAGGTCCAGTTCTTGCCCTGATCGAGCGACCGGTACACGCCGCTGAGCCCCGCGACGTACAGCATCGGGTGCGTGCCCGCCGCCGGGTTGCTGAAGTCGTTCGGGATCACGTACCGCCAGTCGGCGGTCATGGTCGAGAGGCGGGACATCGTGCTCTGGGTGCCATCGTCGCCGGTGCCGTCGTCCAGCGGCCTGTTGGTCAGGCTGAAGAGGTTGCCGGTGATGTTCTGCCAGCTGGCGCCGGCCTTGACGTTCGCGTTGTAGTAGACGCCGGTCTGGGTGACGGCGTAGGCATCGAACGTCCCCCGCGCCGGGTTGGGGATGATGGCGTTGACGCGGGAGCCATCCAGGCCACTGGAGACGTTGCTCCACTGGTTGCCCGCTCCGCCGCCGCCGGTCAGGGTGACAAAGATGTTGCCGCTGGCGGTGCCGGCGTAGAGGAAGTAGTTGAGGATGTTGCCGCCGCCGGGACCGGACGGGTCCGGGGCGCCATAGGCGAGCGTGCCGGCGTACGAGCCGTCGAGCGCGCCCGGGTTGCCGATCTCGGACCAGATCTGGCCCTTGGTCTCGGTGCTGAAGATCCGGCCCGTGTCCGAGCTGATCAGCATCTGATCGCCCGAGAGCGGGTTGACCGTGAGCTTGTAGCCCTGGCGGAACGCCCACTGCGGGTCGGGCGTGTCGCCCGCGCCCGACTGCTGGTACATGCCGAAGGTGCGGCCCACGCCATCGACCTGGAAGGTGTCGGTCGAGGGTCGGCCATCGACGGCGACCAGCGACTCGCTGGCGCGATAGGCGTAGAGCGACCCGCCGCCGAGGACCTGGCCGGTGATCGGGTCGCGGGTCAGGTCCTGCTGGGTCGCGATCCCGCCGCGGCTGCTCCCGCGGATCGGCATCGGGCCGGAGTCCTGGCTCCAGGTCAGGTCACCGTAGCCGGGCGTGCCGACCTGGATGATCTGCGGGTTCGACGCCGGCAGGCCGATGTCCTCGGCGTTGCCGTAGAAGAAGCCCGACAGCGAGGCGAGCTGGGCCGAGAGGTAGCTCGGCTGGGCGGCCCCGGAGTAGAGCTGGGCGATCTGCAGGTTGCCGTTGCGGCTGCCCTGCACCACCGGCGTGTTGCCGTCGGGCCGGTCGTTGCCGATCACGCCGCCGATCGAGCCGACGAGCGTGCCGTCCCCCTTGTCGACGGCCGTGTACACGCCCTGGTCGGTCGCGAAGATCAGCCGGTTGGCCCCGGTCAGCGGATCCTTGACCGTGAGGATCTTGTGCACGCCCGAGGTGGGCACACCCCACGGGTCGGTCAGCGGGTTGGCGTAGACATCCGGCTTGAGCGCCTTGTCGAACGGCGTCCAGCGGGCCATCGAGCCGTCGTTGGTGAAGCTCTGGGCGTTGGTCACCAGGACCGTGGCCCCGGCCACGAACGGGTTGCTCGGGTCGCGGATCAGGTTCAGGGTGGCGTCCCGCGCCGGATCGAGGTTCGGGTTGAAGGGGTTGATCCCCCGGGTCGGGTCGAACTCGGCGATCGGGCCGCCCGCCCGGTCGCTGACCGGACCGACGAACGAGCGTCGCAGGCCGCCATCCGGGTTCCGGTTATCGAGGTAGAAGGCGTGCGGGTCATGCACACCCGTGGTGTCGACGCGGAGCAGGCCGTGCTGCTGGAACTCGCTGGTGGCGCCCAGATACACGACGTCCGGCTGGTTCGGGTCGACCGCCAGGCTCAGGTTGAAGTTGCCGAGCTGGAACGAGCTGCCGCGCGACGTCTGGTTGCCGGTCAGGGTGTAGTCGGCGTTGGCGTCGGCGTCGTTGGTGGGGATGGCGTTCTGGGTGATGCTCGGCAGGGCGATCTTGGTCCAGTTCTGGCCGAAGTCCTTGGTCACGAACAGGCCGACCAGGGCCGAGGCATTCGCGCCGCTGGTGACCAGATCGCCGTTGTGGGTCACGACGGCGGCGTAGGTCCAGCCCTGGTAGATCAGGTCCTTGAGCGGATCGCCGGTCAGGGCCGGCTTGGCGAGCACGATCCTGCCGAACGTCGGGCTGCCGCCGTTGGACCCGTTCGGGTTCGGGCGATTGACCGGATTGACCGGGATCGGCTGAGACGTCTCGTCAACCTGGATCAGCGGGTTGCCGGCCTGGCCGAGCATAAGCTGCCAGTTCTGGCCGCGGTTCGGGCTGAAGAAGACCCCCTGGTCGGCGAAGCCGACGTAGAGGAAGTTCAGGTTGCCCGTTGTGTTGCTGGGGCTGTTCAGGTCGAGCACCACGTCGGTGGCCTGGCCGGCCCGCATCTGGGTCCACGTCTGGCCGCTGTCGAGGCTGCGCCAGAGGCCACCCTTGACCGTCGGCGGCGTGGGACGACCCGTGCCGATCGCGTCGAAGGCGTCGGGGGCGACGTCCTGGATCGTGGCGTAGACCGTCACGTTGCCGTCGGGCGTCGGCTTGGGGTCGACCACGACCTTCGTCACCGCGGTGGCCCAGGAGCCCGGCGCCGTGGCGAAGTGGTGGTCACGCTGGGCGAAGGCCAGCTTGTTGTTGGTGCTGTCGAGCAGCTCCCAGGTCCGGCCGCCGTCGGAGGACTTGAGGAAGCCCACGCCTCGGCTGGTGCGGAAGCCGCCGATCGGGACCCGGGCCGGGTCGCCGGCGGCGTCGATGTCGCCGGTGCCGGCGAAGATGATCGACTGGTTCGGGTCGTTGTTGCGGGGGAAGATGGCGATCGAGCTGACGTTCAGGCCCCAGGTGGGCGCGTCGTCGATCAAGGGGGTGTAGGTCGGCCCGCTCGGATCGGTGGTCAGGAAGTTCGTCGTCTTCCAGATTCCGCCGCTGGCGCCGGCGACGTAGGCCGTGTTGCCCGAGGGATCCGACGGGTCCAGGGTGACCGTGCCGACGCGTCCGGCGACCTCGGCGTTGCCACCCGGGAGCTTGGCCCCGGTGCGGGTCGGGCCCACGGGCGTCCAGGTGTTGGCCGCCAGCGGGTTGGACGGATCCTGGTTGAAGATCCGGAAGCTCAGCGGGGTCTGGTCGCTGACCGTCTCACCCAGGCCCGAGTTCGAGATCGGGCGCCCGAGCTGCACGCCCCAGGTGCCGATGCTGCCGGTCAGCCCCGCCGGGGCCGAGCCGCTGACGGTCACCTGGAGCTGCCAGATGCCGGCCGAGAGGGTGTCGTTGAGGGCGGCCAGCGGCTGCTGGGGGTTGTAGCGGCTATTGAACGGGGCGCCACCGGTCTGGATCGGGGTGGTCGCCGAGTCGTCGAAGGCGGTGTTGGTGAAGTTCGCGAACGGCGCCGTGTCCCGCGGCCGGGTGAACAGCGGCACCTCGGTGGTGCCGTTGGGCCCGACCAGCTTGGCGCTGAGGTAGGTCACCCGCGGGAAGGTGATGTTCAGCAGGACGTTGACGTCCTTGATCGAGAAGTTCTCGGGAACGATCAGGCTCGACGTGTAGGTCGTGTCGATGCCCGGGGTGCTCTGGATCGGGACCGGGGCGGCCACGCCGAAGCTGACCTGCGCCACGCCACCCGAGGGGGTGCCCCGGAGCACGTCCAGGCCGGCGTTCTGGTTCCGGTCGATCGGGTCGCGGCTGCCGGCGCTCAGGATGTTCGGGCCCAGGGTCACCGTGTAGGTGCCGCCCAGGGTCTGCGGGGTGGCGAAGGTGATCTTGTAGGTGCGGGGCCGGTTCGGGTTCGGGTCGGTGTTCGGGTTGCTCGGGTCGGCATTCGGGGCCGCCGTCACCTGGAACGGACCGGGGATCGACCGCCCGTCGGGGCCCATGACGCGGAGGACGTCACGGCCGTCGGCCTCGAAGCTCGCCGGGTCCATGTCGCGGTCGAACACGACGTAGAGCGAGGCGACCGGGCCGTCGGTCACCAGGCTGTCGAGCCCGCTGCTGCGCAGGTCGGACCCGTTGGGGGCGGCCGCCTTCTTGTAGAGGACGAACGACCGGACGACGCTCGGGCCCGGCACGATCAGCGGCAGCGTCGTGCCGCTGTAGGTCGGCGGGATGATGAGCTGGTCGCTGGCGGCGTCCACGAAGTAGCGGGTGCCGGCCGTCGGGTTCGGCGTGGGCGCGGCATAGACGTCGCCCGGTGCGGTGCCGATGATCAGGTTCTGGAGCGGGTCCTCGCCGAGACGTGCATCGGCGTCCTGGTCCATGAGGTTGCCGCCCTGGGCGGCAACACCGTCGGTGCGGAGGGTGGTGAACTCCAGGCCCCAGCTCAGCAGCTTGCCGGTGTTGTTGGTCCTCGTGTCCTGGATCTCGAGGGTCCAGGTGCCATTCAGGGTCCTGCCGTCGACGTCCGCGAGGCTGCCGGTCGGGCGGAACGTGCCGGTGTACGACGGCGATCCGGCGGTGATTCGCCGCGCCGCGCCGCCCAGGCCCGCCTCGTCATCGAAGGTCGTGTCGGTGAAGTTGGCGGTGCTGGCCGTGGGGAAGGTCGGGACATTGGCCGCCAGCACGATCGTCTGGCCGGTCGGCGAGATCAGCCGCACGATCAGGTCGCGGACGTCGGTGTGCTGGATCGAGAGCCGGACGTTCAGGTCGCGGATCGTCTCGGCGGCCGGTACCCCCGCGATCAGGATCTGCGAGCGGGCCGTGTCCTGGATCGGGTTGCCGGAGCCGCCGGTCCCGACCGGGGGCACGGTCGGCAGGTTGGAGGCCAGCCGGGGGGCGTAGTAGACCCGGGTGCCGAGGGTCGACGGGATCCGGTCACGGAGGTCCGGGCCGACCGTGTAGCTGATGGTGCCGGTGTTGGCGACATCGGCGAAGCGGATCAGGAACCGGCTGGAGCCGAACTTCTGCTGATAGGCCGCGGTGTCGACGCCGTTGTCGACCGGGGTGACCGACTGGACCACGATCGGGATGCCGGCCGAGGCCCCCGAGGTGTTCGCGTCGCGGTAGGTCACCTTCACGTCGGCGGCCGAGAAGGTGCTCGGGTCCACGGGACGATCGAAGGTGACCAGGAAGCCGTCTGCGATCGGAGTGCCGTCGGCCGTGCGACGCTGGTTGAACTGGAGCGTGGCGCCGGTCAGGCTGGTGGCGCTCTGGCCGCCGACCGGGCCCATCGTGCTGCTGACGATCCGGGGTCCGGCCGCCACCAGGGCGGTGGCCACGCGGATGTCGAGCTTCGAGTCGCTGTCGAGGGTCTGGCCGGTGTCGCCGCCATTGACGTTGCTGGCCCAGGCCTGGATCACCTTGCCGCCGAAGAAGACCAGGCCCTCGGAGTCGCCGAAGCCGCCGACGTCCAGGTTGCTGACGTAGGTCGTGCCGGGGTCGGCCTGGTTGTCGGGGATCGGGCCGAGCACGACCGTCTTGCGGGCGGCCGCGTCGAAGGCCTGCTGGGGCGCGTTCAGGAACGTGGCCGCGCCGAAGGTCGGCGCCCGGCCGGCGCCGTAGGTGGCCGTGTCGAACGAGATCTTGCCGTCGATGCTGGTCTGGAGCGAGACCGCCGGCCGCAGCCGCGAGGCGTCATAGCGGGCGTCGCGATAGGTCAGGGCGACCGCCCCGGTCTGGCGATCGACGGCCAGCTCGGGCAGGAACTGGGGGCGACCGGTGATCCCGTCGGGGGTGGCCTGCGAGATCAACGCCTCGGAGAACCCGTCGGTGAGGGCGGCGTCATCGTTGACCACGCCCAGCCGGGTCCAGGTGAAGCCCGCGTCGTCGGAGTACGCCAGCCGGATGTCGGTGTTGTCGGCCGGATTCTGCGTCGCCCGGGTCCCATCCCGCACCACTTCGAAGCGGTCGACGTAGGCCACATAGAGGCGGCCCGAGGTCGGGCTCGTCGACCCGAGCGTGTTGTCGGAGGCGATCACCGGCGCGGGTCCCACGCCGCGATCGCCGGCGGCGCCCACGGCGGTCGGATACGGGCTGGTGGCGGCGCCCCGGATCGTCGTCGTGGCGACGGTGCGGGCAGCCCCCAGCGAGCTGAGCGTGCCACCAGGCTGGGGCGCAAACCGACGCACCCGCACGCTCGACAGCGGCGGCGCGGACGTCGAGAGCGAGCCGGAATCGTCGAAGACCACCGTCACCTGCCCGGGGGAGACGCCCGCGTCTGCCGTCCCGTAGGTGCCGGGCAGCCGGCCCTGGCTGATCGTGACCCGCGGCGCCGAGTCCAGCGCGGTGGAGAAGAAGTGGCCCGAGCCCACCGTCTGCGGGGCGCTGAAGGTCAGCGGGTTGACCTGGCCGTTGGCTGCGGCCGGCGAGGCCATGATCTCGACGGTGTTGCGGTTCCAGGGGGCGGGCACGCCCGCGGGCTGCGGCACGTCGGTGCCGTAGACCAGGTACACGTTGCCGGCGCCCGGGTTGGTGATCGTCTGGCCGCTGACCGGGTCGGTGAAACTGGCCAGGGTGTCGTCGACGACGATCCGGAGCTTGCGGATCGAGGTCGGGTCGAAGTTCGTATCGCTCTGATTCCAGACCTGCAGGACCTGCGCGTCGATCAGGGTCGGGGTGTTGCCGCGAAAGTCATACGAGGCCACGACCACGGCACCATTGGCCAGGTCGGCGGAGTGCTGGAGCTGTGCCAGGTAGAGGAAGCCGTTGCGGTCGATGGCCACCGTGGTGTCGGTCACCTCGGCGAAGGGCTGCGGGTCGTCGAGGGGGAAGATCGAGAGGGTGCCCGTCGGCAGCGCGCTGAACGAATTCCAGGTGTTGCCGCCGTCGTTGGAGAAAGCGGCCTGCGAGGTGTGTGTGATCGGCGCGTTGAAGAACGGGCTGTGGTTCGTCCAGGTCGCGACCAGCTTCTGGGGATTGGCCGCGTTGATGGTCAGCGCCGGCGAGCTCTCGAAGCCCTGCGCGTTCGAGATATTCCGGCCGTTGTCGAGCCCGCTGCTGTCGGGCAGCCGCTGGGGGTCGAGCAGGGCCGGCGGCAGCACGGCCATCAGGCTGCGAGGCTCGAGCGATTCGATCTGGTGGCGGGTTCGCCGCCCGGCGCGGGCCTGGATCGCCCGCCGGAGTCGCCGACTCCGGTCCGCGCGGCCCCGGTTGCGATCAGCAGGGGACGGAGCCTCGAAGGATGCCGAGCTCATTTCGCTGACCTCGCGATGAAGCCGCCGCTTGGGAGCGTGGCGGACTGGTTCAGAACTGGGAGGAGTGCGATCGGGCGACCGTGCGGGCGGAACGGCGCAGGGCACCTCGAACATGCGGGGTGGGACGGCAGGCGTCAAGGGTCGCCGAAGCCTGCGGAATGGCCTCAGCCCCTAACGCCGTCACAATCCGTCTCCCACCCGCGCGGAACGTCCCGAGCGAGACCCCCGGGCTCCCGAACCCGGGTTGGTGCCAACACCATGCAAGTAAGCATGGTATCGAGCCCGCGAAAACCCTGTCAATCGTCCAGACTGCGTCCTCCGGTCAGTCGACCGACTCGCCCCGGACGCTCCCCGGCCCGGGATCGAGCGCGGCGGAGCCTGACCGGTGCCATGTCGGTCGATTCGCGGAGGCGACTGTTGATTTGGCGAAACGCGACCGGCCTGGACGGCGGGCTGGCCAGGGGGCGTCGGCGGCGGGCCGGGGGTGTTGTATCGATTTTACTGATAGCGCGTGAACGATTTACTGCGACCGCGCGGTGGGCTGGCCGGTCTGGAGCTCCGGGGGTGTCCGTGGTCGGATCGTGAACCCACGATCCGGCGGCCGCTTGACGGTCGTCCGTAAGATCCCAGCATTGCGGCCCGCCCCCGGGGCCCGACGGCACCGACGTGGGTGACCCGCGGCGGCCCGGGGGTGATCGATCCGGCCCGTCCTGCAGCGGAGCGACTGGCGCCTCACATGAACACGGAAACCGTCCCCGGCGGCGTCAAGGAGCTGCTCGAGCGGCACCAGCTCAACGGCATCCCGATCCTGCTCTCGGAGACCAGCGACCTGTCGCTCGAGGGCGTCGAGCGGCGGCACTGGGTGGTGGCCACCCGGCAGAACCTGGCCGTGGTCACCGACGATCCGGCCGAGCCCGCGCTGGTCGGTCACGTCCCTATGGAGCGGGTCGAGAAGTTCCGGTCGCAGGGCGCCGTCGGCTCGGGCTTCCTCCAGGCCTATGTCGAGGGCGGCTGGGTCGACCTGGCGCGCTACTCCAACGCCCTGGCCCCGCGGTTCCACCACCTGGCCGATCGCCTCGAAGGCCTGCGCTCCAAGGGCGAGGTCGACGAGCAGGACATGGCCCCGCCCGACACGAACCACTGCGGCGCCTGCGGCCTGCGGCTCGCCAGCCCCGGCGAGCCCTGCCCCCGCTGCCTGCCCCGCAAGAAGATCGTGACGCGACTCTGGCAGCTCCTGCGGCCTCAGTGGAAGTCGGCCCTCGTCATGTCGGGCCTGATGATCCTGGGCGTCGCGGCTGAGCTGGTCCCGCCCAAGCTCCAGCAGTACCTCGTCGACGGCATCCTGTCCCAGGGTCAGCTGGCGCCCGCGACCGCCCCCTCGCTGATGACGGCCTTGCTCTTCGTGGTGCTCGCCCTGGCCAGCACGCGGGTCCTGCTCGGGATCGTCAACTGGATCAAGAGCCTGGTCTCGTGCCGCGTCGGCGTCGACCTGACCTTCGACCTGCGCTCGCAGCTCGTCGCCAAGCTCAACGAGCTGGGCGTGGGCTACTACGACAAGCACCAGGTCAACTCGCTGGTCAGCCGGGTGGCCAGCGACAGCGAGGTGCTGCACAGCCTGTTGCAGCAGGTCACCGGCGGCTTCCTGCTCCAGATCGTGCAGGTGGTGGCCGTCGGGGCCATGCTCTTCACCCTGAACGCCAAGCTCGCCTTCTTCACGCTGATCCCGGCCCCGCTGGTCGTGGGCGGCAGCCTCTACTTCTGGAAGCGGGTCTACCCCAAGTACTACCGCTACTGGGATTCGACCAACAAGCAGTCGGGCACCCTCTCGGGCATGCTCTCGGGCATCCGGGTGGTCAAGGCGTTCGCGCAGGAGGACCGCGAGTACCACCGGTTCACTCGCAGCAGCGACTACCTCAGGCGCTCGCGGATGAACGTCGAGTACTCGACGGCCGCCTTTTCCTCGATCATGGCGATCGTCTTCAGCCTGGGCGGCCTGATCGTCTGGTACGTGGGCGGCCGCGACGTGCTGGCCGGCAAGATGACCATCGGCTCGCTGATGGCGTTCCTCGCCTACCTGGCGATGTTCTACGCCCCGCTCTCGACCCTGTCGCAGCTCACGACCTGGCTGACCAGCTTCCTGACCGGGTGCCAGAAGGTCTTCGAGCTGCTCGACACCCCGACCGAGACCCGCGAGCCGCAGGCCCCCCGGGCGCTGGCCGAGCCCAAGGGCGCCGTGCAGTTCGAGAACGTCACGTTCGGCTACGAGAAGCACCGGCCGGTGCTCAAGAACCTGAACTTCGCGATCCGGCCGGGGGAGAAGATCGGCGTGGTGGGCCGCAGTGGCAGCGGCAAGACGACCCTGGTGAACCTGATCAGCCGGTTCTACGACGTCGACACCGGCCGGATCCTGATCGACGGCGTCGAGATCCGCGACCTGTCCTCCAGCGCGCTTCGCAGCCACATCGGGGTGGTGCTCCAGGAGCCGTTCCTGTTCCGCGGCACGATTGGCGACAACCTGGTCTATGGCCGTCCCGACGCCACCCGCGAGGAGGTGATCGGCGCGGCCAAGGCCGCGCAGGCGCACGACTTCATCCTCCGCTCCCCCCTGGGCTACGACACCTGGCTGGGCGAGCGCGGGGCCGGCCTCTCGGGCGGCGAGCGCCAGCGGGTCTCGATCGCCAGGGCCCTGCTCTACGATCCGAAGATCCTGATCCTCGACGAGGCGACCAGCAGCGTCGACACCGAGTCGGAGAAGGCGATCCAGGAGGCCCTCCGGGTGGCGACCCGGGGCCGAACGACGATCGCCATCGCGCACCGGCTCAGCACCTTGCGCGACTCGGACCGGATCTTCGTCTTCGACCACGGCAGCCTGGCCGAGGAGGGCCCGCACCGCGACCTGATGAAGCTCGACGGCCGCTACGCCAGGCTGGTCAAGATCCAGTCGCAGATCGCCCGGAACCAGAAGTTCGCCGCCGCCCTGGAGGAACCCGAGGACGATCCGATCGACGAGCCCGAGGCCTTCGAGCCGGCCGACGAGTCCGCCTTCACCCCGACCTGGTTCGAGCCCGGCTCGATCCGCCTCCTGGGCGGCGAGCTCGGGGCCCTGGACGTGGAGCTGGCCGACGGGACCCGGCACCGCGGCGTGTTCGCCGTCCGCTGCTTCCCCGCCGCCCGGCCCCACGACTTCATCAGCCTGCGGACCTGGGACCGTGAGGGCCACGAGCACGAGCTGGGCATCCTGCGGCACCTCGACCGCTGGTCCGAGGCCGAGCGGACCCTCATCGACTCGGCTCTCTCCCGACGCTACTGTCTGAGGCGGGTGGAAGCCATCTCCCGGGTGAAGCTCGAGTACGGCTTCCTGTTCCTGGACGTCATCACCGACCACGGGCCTAACCGGATCACGATGCGGTGGTCGCAGAGCCAGGCGCAGGACTTTGGTGAGCGCGGGAAGGTCCTGATCGACGCCGAGGATAACCGGTTCCTGGTCCCCGATGTCGACGCCCTGCCGGCCCGCGACCGCGACCTCTTCCGCCGTTACATCTACTGGTGAGCCGGCCTCGCCCGGACCTGATCGGTCTCGATGTTGGGGGCGAGGGGGCGTTCGTTCCACGCGAGGCCCCTGAGCCGGGGAGTGCCCGTGCGAGGCCCCTGAGCCGGGGAGTGCCCGTGTCGGAAGGGGGTGGAACCGATCCGGGGGTTTTGCCTATTTTTTATGTTTCCAGATCCGGTGAGCTGAAGCTGGTCAGGGGTTCGAAACGATGACGACGCGACGGCCGGACTGGCGCCGATCGGCCCGCGCCGGATCGACCGCGCTCGTGGTGGTGGCCCTCACGGCCGCCAGCCGGGCCGCGCTCGCCCCGCTCCTCGGCGATGATAGCCCCTGGCGCTGGTATCTCGTCTCGGTGCTGATCGCCGCCGGCAGCTCCGGATCCGGGGCGGCCGCGCTCGCCCTGGTGCTCGGAGCCGTTGCGGCCGTCACGGTGCCACCCCGGGGCACCGATCTGGACCCCTGGGCCCCCGCCTTCTTCCTGGTCACGGGGGCCATCGCAATCGCGGTTCAGGAACGAACGCGACGATCCCGGTCCGGACCGACTCCGCTGGGAGTGTCGACCGAGGGGCTTCTCGACGCCGTTCCGATCGGGATCGGGTGGCTCGACCTCGAGCTGAACCTGGTCGCGGCCAATGCCACGCTCATCGGCCTCCCGGGCCGGAGTGTCGAGCCCCCCGACCAGCGGTCCGCTGCCGCGATGCTCCCGGGCTACTGGGAGGCTTTGGAGCCCTTGTGCCGGCGGACCCTCGAGTCCGGGGTGCCACACCGCGAGCACGAGATCGGCGGGCCTCAGCCGGTGCTCGCGAGCGTGACCCCGGTGCAGGTGCCCGGCCGGGGCACGATCGGACTTGGCCTGGCGCTGGTCGACCTCACCGCCCGCACCGCGGCCGAGTCCCGGCACCGGGACCAGGAGGAGCGGCTGCGACAGCTCGCCGAGAACCTGGACGACGTCGTCTACATCGCCGACCAGAACCAGCCCCGGATGGAGTACGTGAGCCCGTCGTACGAACGGATCTGGGGGCGGAGTCGCGAGTCACTGTATCGTGATCCCCGGTCATTCCTCGACGCGATCCATCCCGAGGATCGCCGTCGGATGGTCGAGGGCGTGGGCCGGCAGCTCGCCGGACAGCCGTCCGTCGAGGAGTACCGGATCGGCCGGCCGGATGGCGAGGAGCGCTGGATCCGCGACCGCGCGATCCCGATCGTCGACTCGCTCGGGCGAACGGTGCGGATCGTCGGCCTGGCGGAAGACATCACGGAGCGGAAGTGCGTCGCCGACGAGCGGGAGCACGACCGCAGCCTGCTCGATGCCCTCTTCGCGGCCAGCCCCGTGGGGCTAGCGATCCTCGACGACCAGTTCCGATTCCTCCGGGTCAACGAGGTGCTGGCCCGCATCAATGGGAAACCGATCGCAGACCACCTGGGTCGGAGTGTCGCCGAGGTGGTCCCGAATCTGTTCGAGAAGGCCGAATCGATCTACCGATCGGTGCTCGCGACCGGGCAGCCGATCCGGGATCTCGAGATTGCGGGGCCCGACCCCCGGCGCCCGGGCCACACCGGTTACTGGCTGGGAGACTACTTTCCGATCCGGACTCCGGCCGGAGTGGTGGGGATCGGGATCATGATCGTCGAGGTCACCGGGTCACGTCAGGCGCAGGAGGCCCTCCGCCTGAGCGAGGCCCGGTTCCGGAGGCTCTACGAGTCGGGCGTAGTCGGCGTCGGAATCTCGCATGCCGACGGCCGCTGGCTGGAGGCCAACGATGAGCTTCTGCGGCTCTCCGGGGCCACCCGCGGCTCCCTGGACGCCGGCACCTTTCGCTGGCGTGACGCGACCCCGACCGAGTACCTGAGCCTGGACGCGAAGGCGATCGAGGAATGCCGTCAGCGCGGGGCCTGCACGCCCTTCGAGAAGGAGTACATCCGCCAGGACGGGTCCCGGGTGCCGGTGCTGATCGGGTTCGCCACGATCGACGGCCTGGAAGACCGTTACATCGTGACGGTCCAGGACCTGACCCAATCGAAGGCGGCCGAGGCCCGGATGCGAGCGAGCGAGGCCACGCTGCGAGCCTTCTATGAAAGCTCCCCGCTCTGCATGGGCGTGGTCGAACTTGTCGGCGACGACATCCGGCACCTCTACGACAACCCGGCCACCTGCGGCTTCTTTGGTGTCGAGCCCGGCACGACCGGCGGCCGCCTGAGCAGCGAGCTCGGCGTTCCCCCCGAAGTGATCCAGCGCTGGCTCGGGCATTACCGACAAAGCGGCAGCCTGGGCGGCCCGGTGCATTTCGAGACCGAGTCTCTGACCGCCGCCGGGGACCGGTGGCTCTCGGTGATGGTCTGCCCGATCGGCCCCGGGACCCCGACGCCGGTGCGGTACTGCTACGTGGCGCAGGACATCACCGAGCGGAAGCAGGCCGCTACCCGCCTCGAGGCCCAGCTCGAACTGACGCGGACGATCACCGACAACGCCACCACGGCCATCTTCATGCTGGACACGTCCGGCCGCTGCACCTTCATGAACCCCTCGGCCGAGGCCATGACGGGTTACCCTTTCGCCGAAGCCGAGGGACGGATCCTGCACGACCTGGTTCAGCACCACCCGCCCGACGGCCGGCCCGCGTCGATCGCGAACCGGCCGGTCGACCGGCCGGTACTCCATGAATTCAACCTGCGCGGCCATGAGGGCGTGTTCGTCCGCAAGGACGGGCAGTGTTTTCCGGTCCTGTGCAACGCGCGGCCGATCCGCCGGGGTGACGCAGCGGCCGGCACGGTCCTCGAGGTCCGTGACATCACCCAGGAGAAGGAGGCCGAGGGGCGGATCCGACGGCTCTTCGACGACCTCCACGAGCAGGACCGTCGCAAGGACGAGTTCCTGGCGATGCTGGCGCACGAGCTGCGCAACCCGCTGGCGCCGATCCGCAACGCGATCTCGATCCTCGACGAGGCCGAGGACGATTCGGCGACGCTCCAATGGGCCCGTGCCGTGATCGACCGCCAGGTGCGGCACCTCACCAGCCTGGTGGACGACCTGCTCGACGTGTCCCGGATCACCCAGGGCAAGATCACCCTCACGAAGACGCATCTCGGGGTGAGCACGTTCCTGGAGGCGGCCGTCGAAGCGAGTCGGCCGCTCTTCGACGCCCGAGGGCAAACGCTGGAGTTCACGCTGCCCGAGGCGGGCCTCGCCGTGGAGGGGGACGCCACCCGGCTCGCTCAGGTCGTCCTGAACCTGCTGAACAACGCCGCCAAGTACACCCCCGAGGGTGGCCGGACTTCACTCTCGGCCGCTCCCGAGGGCGACTTCGTGGCAATCCGGGTGGCCGATACCGGGATGGGGATTCCCGCCGAGATGCTCCCCCGGATCTTCGACCTGTTCACCCAGGTGAGCCGCTCGATCGACCGCGCCGAGGGCGGACTCGGGATCGGCCTGACGCTCGTCCGCCGCCTGGTGGCCATGCACGGCGGGACGGTCGAGGCCACCAGTCCGGGGCTGGGCGCCGGCAGCGAGTTCGTCGTGCGGCTACCGCTCGCCGTCGGGTCTGCGCCCGCCGAGGCTCCGCCCGATCGGCCGCCGGCGCGGCCCGGCCGCCGGCGCCGGGTGCTGATCGTCGACGACAACCTCGACGCCAGGACGACGCTGGCCCGCCTCCTGCGGCGGCTGGGCCACGAGACCGAGATGGCCGGCGACGGCCCGAGCGCGGTCCGCACCACGCTCGAGCTGCGGCCCGACCTGGTGCTGCTGGACATCGGCCTGCCCGGCATGGACGGCTACGAGGTCGCCCGCCGCCTCCGCGCCGAGCCGACGCTGGAGGGACTGACCCTGATCGCTCTGACCGGATATGGCACCGAGGCCGATCGTCGCCAGAGCGCCGCCGCCGGGTTTGATGCCCACCTGGTCAAGCCGGTCGAACCGGAGTCGCTCCGCCAGCTGCTCGCCTGACCGCAGGGCCTGTGCCCCCGGCCCCCCTGAGCGCGGGGCCCGGCCGAGAGCACCGGCGGCGTGGCAATTGCTCCGGGATCCGGCAGGGGTGTTGAGCCGGAGCGGGCCGTCCCCGAGCAGGCGAACCGGACCCCACCGGAGGGGGCGTGGGACCTGAGCCGGGCGGTGAGGTCTGGCCGACCGGGGGAGTCCTCTCCTAGCATGGCGCCCAGGGGGCCGGCCGCCAGTCGGCCGGGGTCCCGGATCGCCGGGCGGCCCGCGGGAGGTTGCCCGTGGGTCGGGCGGGTCGTCGGATCACCACGACCCAGAGAGGATCGAGCGCGTGGCTGGCAGCAACGGGCCGTCGTCGGAAGAGACCGGGCTCCAGGTGAGTGCGGTCGATCCGGATCGGCTGGCCGAGCCGGTGGGCGAAGGGGTGCGGCCGCGGTTGCCGTTCCCGGTCGTGGGCATCGGCGCGTCGGCCGGCGGCCTGGAGGCGGTCAGCGAGTTCCTCGACGCCATGCCTTCGGAGAGCGGGCTGGCCTTCGTGCTGGTGCAGCACCTGCCGCCAGATCGCGAGAGCCTGATGGCCGAGATCCTCGCCAGGCGGACCGCGATGACGGTGCTGCAGGTGACCGAAGGCATGCCGGTCGAACCAGATCACGTCTATGTGATCCGGCCTGGGCACGTGCTCACGATCCGGGAGGGTCGGCTGCACCTGGGGCCGAAGCTCGGCTCGCCGCGGGCCGCCAACCGCCCCATCGACGACTTCTTCAAGAGCCTGGCCGAGGAGCAGCGCGAGCGGGCCATCTGCATTGTGATGAGCGGTATGGGGTCCAATGGCGCCGCCGGGTCACAGGCCATCAAGGCCGTCGGCGGCCGGTGCCTGGCGCAGGAGCCCGAGTCCGCCCAGTTTCCCAGCATGCCGCGACATCTCATCGACTCCGGCTACGCCGACTACGTGCTCCGGCCCGCCGAGATGCCCGCCGTGCTCTTGACCTACGCCGGCCACCCCTACGCCCGGGGCGACCGCGCCATCGATGCCGAAGAGCTGCTTCGCCGCGAGCACCAGCACCTGCGCGAGATCCTCGCCGTGCTCCGCACCCGCAGCTACCAGGACTTCACCGGCTACAAGAAGCCGACCGTCCTGCGGCGCATCGAGCGGCGGATGGGACTGACCGGCATGGCCGACCTGTCCGCCTACTCGCGACTGCTGCGGCAGAACCCCGCCGAGGTCAGCACCCTGGCCGACGACCTGCTGATCCACGTCACCGGGTTCTTCCGCGACCCCGAGTCGTGGGACGCCCTGCGGCGCCGGGTGATCACGCCGCTGATCGCCGCCAGGGAAGCGAACTCGCCGATCCGGGCCTGGGTGACCGCCTGCTCCAGCGGTGAGGAGGCGTACTCGCTGGCGATGCTCCTGCTGGAGGAGGCCGATCAGGTCGGCAAGCGGTTCGACATCAAGGTGTTCGCGACCGACCTCGCCGAGCGGACACTCTCCCAGGCCCGGGCGGGCATCTATCCCGGAGGCATCGAGTCGGAGATCACCCCCGAGCGGCTCAACCGGTTCTTCACGATGGAGGACGAAGTCTACCGGGTCCGGCCCGAGCTCCGCGACCGGGTGGTCTTCGCCCCCCAGAACGTGCTCCAGGACCCGCCGTTCAGCCGGCTGGACATCGCCACCTGCCGGAATCTGCTGATCTACCTTGAGCCCGAGATCCAGCAGCGGGTGCTGGCGCTGCTGCACTTCGGGCTCCGCGAGGGCGGGGCGCTGTTCCTCGGCTCGAATGAGACAATCTCCGGTTCGGAGGACCTCTTCGAGCCGATCGACAAGAAGGCCCGGATCTACCGGCGTGCCCGGCAGAGCCGCGCGCGCACCGTGGATTTCCCCCTGCCCCAGCTGCTGAACCCACCCCGCCTGCGCGGCGGCCGCGCGGGATCCGAGGTCGCGGCCGAGGAGTCCGCGCGGCCCGCCATCGGTCCCTCGATCGCGCAGCTCACCGAGCGCACGCTCTTGCAGGCGCACACGCCCCCGGCCGTGACCGTCGACCGCGACGCCCGGATCCTGTACTTCCACGGCGACACGCGACCGTTCCTGCAGCAGCCGTCCGGCGAGCCGACCTGCGGACTCATGCTCCTGGTCCGCGAGGGGCTCCGGGGCGCCGTCCGGGCCGCGTTGTACCGGGCGATCGCCGAGAGCACGAGGGTGACGGCCTCGGACGGCTGGGTCGACCTGGAGGGGGGTCGGCGGCTCCGGGTCACCATCCGGGTCTCGCCGGTGCTCACCCCCGCGGCGACCGAGGCCGGGCCCGGGCCGCCCGAGTGCTTCGTGGTCAGCTTCGAGGAGCGGGGCGAGGTGGTCCCGCCCAGCACCGAGCCCGACGGCCCGTTCCCGCCCGACGAACTCCGGCGGCTCCGGGCCGAGCTCCAGACCGCCATCGAGGAGCTCCAGACCAGCAACGAAGAGCTCAAGGCCTCTAATGAGGAGGTCCTGAGCATCAACGAGGAGCTCCAGAGTGCCAACGAGGAGCTGGAGACCAGCAAGGAGGAGCTCCAGTCGCTCAACGAGGAGCTGACGACCGTCAACGCCCAGCTCCGGGCCAAGATGGAGGAGCACCAGTCGGCCAGCAGCGACCTGGCGAGCCTGCTGGCGAGCACCGA
Organism: uncultured Isosphaeraceae bacterium; assembly: GCA_964624465.1. GTDB lineage: Bacteria > Planctomycetota > Planctomycetia > Isosphaerales > Isosphaeraceae > CAZUZD01. The sequence continues at coordinate 4,902 of CAZUZD010000033.1, read as the reverse complement.
CATCGCGGTCCTGTTCCTCGACACCGGCCTGAAGATCCGGCGCTACACGCCGGCCTTCCGCGATCTGGTCGACATCATCTCCAGCGACGTCGGCCGCCCGCTGGCCGCGCTGGCGCGGCGGTTCGAGGACCCGGACCTCGACGACGACGCCCGCGCGGTCCTCGAACGGCTGGTCCCGGTCGAGCGCGAGGTCAGCGGCGGCGAGGGGCGTCACTTCCTCCGGCGGATCCTGCCCTATCGCACGACCGACAACCGCATCGACGGCGTGGTGCTCACGTTCGTCGACATCACCGCCCGGCGGAAGGCCGAGGAGTCGCTCCGCGAGAGCGAGGAGCGGTTCCGCAGCCTGGTGCTCCCGTTCGCCCAGGCGGTCTGGGAGGCCGATCCCGCGGGCCAGACCATCGGCGATTCGCCCAGCTGGCGGGCCTGCACCGGGCAGACGCTCGAGGACTGGGTCGGCCAGAGCTGGATCAAGGCGATCCACCCCGACGACCGCGAGGCGATCCTCCGCGCGTGGCACGAGGTGATCCGCACCGGGACTCCGCTCGACGTCGTCTATCGGCTTCGCTCGCCCAGCGGCAGCTGGCGCTGGACAAACGTGCGGGCGGCCGCGCTCCGCACGCCCGACGGCAGGGTCCGCAAGTGGGTCGGCATGAACGTCGACGTCACCGCCCGCCAGGAGACCGAGGCCGCCCTGCGCGACAGCGAGACGCGGTACCGCACCCTCTTCGACGCGATCGACGAGGGGTTCTACTTCGCCGAGGCCTTCTTCGACGCCGAGGGCCGCTGCACGGACATCCTCTACCAGGACGAGAATCCTGCCGCCGTGCGGATGATCCGCCAGTCCATTCGCGGCCAGCGACTCAGCGACCTCGGGCAGTACGAGCAGTCGTGGCGGGACATCGTTGGCCAGGTCGCCCGCACCGGCACCCCGCAACGTCTCCAGCAGTTCGCCGCGCCCCAGGGTCGCTGGTTCGAATTCTACGCCTTCAAACCACCCCAGGCCGGACCGAACGAGTTCGCCGTAATCTTCCGCGACGTGACCGCTGCCCGCGAGGCGGAGCAGTCGCTCCGCGAGTCGGAGGCCCGCCAGGCGTTCCTGGTCCGGCTCGGCGACCATCTGAGGGCCCTCACCGATCCCCTGACGATCCAGGGCGAAGCCTGCCGGATGCTCCGCGAGCAGCTGGGCGCCAGCCGCGCCGCCTACGCCGAGACCCAGCTCGATGGCCGCCCCGTCGTGGCGGTCGACGCTCCCGCGCCCGGGTACGGGTCCCTCGCCGGCCGGTCGCTGAGCCTGGGGATCGCCCCCCTGCTCCCGCCCGCCGAGGTCCCTCACTCCCGGGGCACCCTCCACCACCCCGCGGTCGCGACCGACCCCGAGCTCAGCGACGCCGAGCGGGCCGAGGCCGAGGCGCTCGGGATCGGGGCCTGGGCCAGTGTGCCCCTGGCCCGATCGGAGCGCCGGGTCGCCGTGTTCACCGTGCACTTCCCCACGGCCCACGACTGGGCGCCGGCCGAGTTGAGCCTGATCGAGGAGGTCGCCGGTCGCACCTGGGTGGCAGTCGAGCGGGCCCGGGCCGAGTCGGCCCTGCGTGCCAGCGAGGAACGACTCCGGCTGGCCCTCTCGGCCGCCCGCATGGGCATCTGGACGTGGGATGTCGGGACCGGCACCCAGACCCGCGACGCCAACCTCAACCTCCTGCTGGGCCTCGAGCCGGTCGAATCCCGCCAGCCGTTCGCGGACTTCCTCAAGCGCGTCATCCACCCGGACGACCGCGACCTGGTCGCCGGGGCCTTCGGGCGCTCGGTGCAGGAGGGGCGGCCGCTGAACGTCGAGTTCCGGATCATCCGGCCCGACGGGGCCATCATCTGGCTCCGCGACCAGGGGGACATCTTCGGCGAGTGGGGGGGCGCCAGCCCGTTCATGACCGGGGCGTGCGTCGACATCACCGACCTGAAGCAGGCCGAGACCGCGCTGCATGCCAGCGAGGAACGGCTGCGGTTGATCCTCGCCAGCGTCGCCGACTACGCCATCTTCACCCTCGATCCCGACCGCCGGGTCACGAGCTGGAGCCCCGGCGCCGAGGCACTGTTCGGCTACACGGCCGCCGAGATCATCGGGAAGTCGGGGGACCTGCTGTTCACTCCCGAGGACCGCGCGGCCGGCGAGCCCGAGGCGGAGGTCCGGATCGCGGTGCTGGAGGGCCGGGCCGCCAACGAGCGCTGGCTGGTCAACCGCGCCGGCGTCCGGTTCTACGCCTCCGGCGTCCTGGCCCGGCTCGGCGACCAGGGGCCGCGCGGGTTCGTCAAGGTCGCCGGCGACCTGACCGTGCGGAAGCGGATGGAGGACGACCTCCGTCAGGCCCGCGACGAGCTGGAGCTGCGGGTCGCCGAGCGCACCGCCGAGCTGGCCCAGGCCAACGAGGCGCTCCGGGAGGCCCTGGAGGCGCGCCAGGAGCTGCTCCGCCGGCTCGTGACGGCCCAGGAGGACGAACGGCGGCGGATCTCGCGCGAGCTTCACGACGGCCTGGGCCAGGAGCTGACCGCCCTGATCCTGGGCCTCAAGGCCCTGGAGCAGGCAATCCCCGAGACCACCCCGGGCCACACCCGGCTCCGGGAGGTCGAGGCGATCGTCAACCGCATCGGCCGCGAGACCCACGACCTGGCCATCGACCTGCGCCCGACGGCCCTCGACGACCTCGGGCTGGGCACGGCCCTGGCCACCTACGTGGCCCGCTGGTCCGAGCGCACCGGGATCGCCGCCGCCTTCGAGCGCCTGGGCCTGGAGGGCACCCGGCTGCCGCTGGAGGTCGAGACCGCCGTCTACCGGGTGGTGCAGGAGGCGCTCAACAACGTCGCCAAGCATGCCGCAGCCCGGCACGTGAGCGTGATTGTGGAACGCAGCGGGGTCGAGCTCACCGCCCTGGTCGAGGACGATGGCCGCGGATTCGCCCCCGACCCGCGGTCGGCCGGGTCGGATCCCCGGCAACTCGGGCTGCTCGGCATGCGCGAGCGCATCGGACTGATTGGTGGAACGCTGCTGATCGAGTCGGGCGAAGGCGTGGGCACGACCCTCCGTGCCCGGATCCCCCTGGCCCTCGACGAGGGGACATAGCCATGAGTACCAAGCTTCGCATCGTCCTGGCCGACGACCACAACGTCGTGCGCGCCGGCCTCCGGGCCCTGATCGACGCGCAGGAGGACATGGAGGTCGTTGCCGAGGCGGACGACGGTGAGGCGGCCTGCCGACTCGTCGCGGAGCTGAGCCCCGACGTGACCGTCATGGACGTCTCCATGCCCGAGCTCGGCGGCGCCCAGGCCACCGAGCTCATCCGCCGCCAGAACGCCGACGCTCGGGTCCTGGCACTGACCGTCCATGAGGACCGGGGCTACCTCCAGCGGATGCTCCAGGCGGGCGCCTCGGGCTACCTCCTGAAGCGGGCCGCAGCCGATGACCTGATCCACGCCATCCGCACCGTGGCCCGCGGCGGGACCTACCTCGACCCCAGCCTCACCGGCAAGGTCCTCGGCGGCCTGGTGGGACGATCGGGCTCGCGCGAGCCCGGGGCCGACTCCCTGAGCGCTCGCGAGGAGGAGGTGCTCCGGCTCATCGCCCGCGGCTTCACCAACCGGGAGATCGCCGAGCAGCTCGACGTCAGCGTCAAGACCATCGAGACCCACAAGGCCCGGGCCATGGAGAAGCTCGCCCTGGAGAGCCGCGCCGGCATCGTCTCCTTCGCCATCCGCTCCGGCTGGCTGGCCGGCGACTGACCGCCCGGTCGCCGTTCCCCGACGTGCCCCCCAGCTCCACAACTCCCGGGACGCCGCCCTCCGGGTGGCTCGGTGACGCCCGGGCAGTGAACTCGCACTCCCCCCTCCGGGCCACGTGGGTCGCAGCCCCTGCCCGGGACCGGGCCCGTTCAAGAATGTTGCTACAGCCCCTGGACACCGCAGTCCCGGGAATCCTGACCCATGTCAGGGATCAACGCAATCCAGGCAAGAAACTTGTTGACTCAGTGGCGGACGCTTATCATTCGAGTCGGATGAGCGGGTCGTCGATCGCTCCTTGTGGAGGATCGAGCCCACCGACCTGCCCCATCCGATTCGGTCCCGTCCTGCCCGGTACCCTCGTCCTGGCATCGTGTCTGGTTCGTTCGCCCTCGGCTCCGGCTGACGGGTGCGATCGCTGTCCGCCTCGGCCCGCCTCGGGGGTGGCGTCGGGGGTTCCGCGGGCTGGGATCGCCCGACGAATCCGACCGTGCTCACGCGATGGATGCCGGGCGGGCGGTTCCGTCCGTTCCGTGGCTGGTCTACCGGACTCGGGCCCGACGCGGGCATGCCACCCATCGCCCCCCTGGGCCGGACCCCGATCCTGTTCTGCCCGTCACCCCGACCGACCCGCCTCCGCGGGTGGCCGTGGTTGGATTCTGCTCCGTTCCCAGTCCTGGCGTTGCCGCACCATGCCCCGGTTTGTGGCAGATCGGTCTGTGGGCCCCTCGCGGATCGTTGGTGTGGTGCACGGGACCGACACCCAGACCTGCGACGGCAGCCTGGTGGGCCCAATGCCTGCCGACGACCGGGTGCCGATGAGCGAGCTGGCGGCGATCGGAGACCTATCGCTGGGCTTCGGCCAGGAGGGGCTGCAGGCGATCCTCCTGGCCGGCGGGGCTGACCGCACCCGCGAGGGCCGGTCGGCCGAGTTCCTCAGCCGCCGCAAGGGCTGGCGGGGCGTGCCGCTCGAATCGTGAGGTCCGTCTGGCAGCGGGCGGGCTCCCTCTGCCAGCCGGACCCGCGCACGAGCCCACGGTGCCCCGGCGGCGGCTGGCCGGCGGTCACTCCGAGCGAATGACGCTCGAGGCCGCGGGTTTCGGGGCGGCGAACGACTCTGCCAGGCTCTTGCCG
>CAZUZD010000032.1:0-30487 GCA_964624465.1 uncultured Isosphaeraceae bacterium | reverse complement strand
GGCGGATGGCGGAGACCTCGCAGGCCGGCATCGTGGCGGCGATGGTCGGGCGCGACCTGACGGAACTGTTCCCCCGGGTGCCCCACGAGCGCGGGGAGCCGCTGCTGGAGCTGACGGCCCTGGCGGGTCGCGGGCTGCCGAGGCGGGCGGACCTGACGCTGCACCGGGGCGAGATCGTCGGCATCGCCGGCCTGATCGGCGCCGGCCGGACCGAGCTGCTGCGGACGGTCTACGGGCTCGACCCGGTCCGATCGGGCCAGGTGCGGGTGGCGGGCGTCGACCTGGCGCGGGACGCCGACCCCGGTCCGAGGGGCCGGCTGGCGCGTGGCCTGGGATTGCTGAGCGAGGACCGGGCCCGCGAGGGGCTGGCGCAAGGCCGATCGATCGAGGACAACCTCACCTACTCGGCCCTCGATCGCTACAGCCGGCTGGGCTGGCTGGCGCTCGGGAGGCGGCGGGCCGAGACCCGGCGCTGGATGGAGCGGCTGCGGGTGCGGGCGGCCGGCCCCGGTCAGCCGGTGCGGGCGCTCTCCGGGGGCAACCAGCAGAAGGTGGCCTTCGGGCGGCTGCTGCACCAGGGGGCCGATGTGCTGCTGCTCGACGAGCCGACGCGGGGCATCGACGTGGGCAGCAAGGCGGAGATTTACCGGATGATCGGCGAGCTGGCGGCGCAGGGCAAGGCGGTGCTGATGGTCAGCTCGTACCTGCCCGAGCTGTTCGGCGTCTGCGACCGGATCGGCGTGATGTCGCGCGGGGCCCTGAGCGCGGTGCGGCCCACGGCGTCGTGGACCGAGCCGGCGATCATGCACCTGGCCACCGGCGGCCGCGACCCGGACGGGTCCTGACCTGGACCGAGCGATTCCACCGTTCCATGAGGACCCGCGGACCATGCCGGACGATTCGGCCGGGACGCTCTACCAGGTGCACACGAGGATCCTGCTCGGCGAGCTGGGGCGGGCGCTCGGACGGCACGCGACGCTCGACGACCTCACCGACGGCTGGCTCGATGGCCTGGCGGCGCGGGGGTTCGACTGGGTCTGGTTCCTGGGGGTCTGGAGGACCGGGCCCGAGGGTCGGGCGATCTCGCGGGCCTGGGGCCGCGACGGCGAGCGGTTCCGGGTCGAGCTGCCCGACTGCGACCCGGCCGACATCTGCGGGTCACCGTTCGCCGTCCAGGCTTACGAGCTGCATCCGGACTTCGGTCACCCCGAGGCCCTGGCGCGACTGCGGGCCCGCCTGGCGGCGCGCAGGCTGAGGCTGATGCTCGACTTCGTGCCCAACCACGTGGGGCCCGATCACCCGTGGGTCGAGGCCCACCCGGAGTTCTTCATCCACGGCAGCCTGGCCGACCTGGACCGCGAGCCGGAGCGGTACCGGCTGGTCGAGTCGGCCGCCGGGCCCCGCATCCTGGCCTTCGGGCGCGATCCGAACTACCCGGGGTGGCCCGACACCCTGCAGTTGAACTACCGGCACGCGGGCCTGAAGGCCGCCATGCGCGAGGAGTTGCGGCGGATCGCAGGGCGATGCGACGGCGTGCGCTGCGACATGGCGATGCTGCTGCTGCCCGAGGTCATCGAGCGCACCTGGGGCGAGCACGCCCGGCCGGCGGACGGCTCCGGGCCGGACGACACCCCGTTCTGGCCGGCGGCGATTGCCGGCGTGCGGGCGCTGTTCCCGGAGTTCCGGCTGCTGGCCGAGGTGTACTGGGACCTGGAGTGGACCCTGCTGGAGCAGGGATTCGACTGGTGCTACGACAAGCGGCTCTACGACCGGCTCCGCGCCGGCGCGGCCGGTCCGGTGCGGGACCACCTGCGGGCCGACGGGTCGTACCAGCGGCGGCTGGCCCGGTTCCTGGAGAACCACGACGAGCCCCGCGCCGCGGCGGTCTTCGACCCGGCGATGCACCGGGCGGCCGCGGTGATCACGGCGCTGGTGCCGGGCCTGCACTTCTTCCAGGAAGGCCAGCTCGACGGCCGCCGGATCCGGTCGAACATCCACCTCAGCCGCCGACCGCCCGAGGGGGTCGACGCCGAGATGGCCGGGTGCTACGACGGCCTGCTCGCGCTGCTGCGCGACCCCCTGCTCCGCCACGGGCGCTGGCGGCTGCTGGAGCCGCGTGAAGCGTGGCCGGGCAACCCGACCGCCGGGCAGTTCGTCGCCTTTCAATGGTCGGCCGCGGGGACGAGTCCGGCGACGGCCGACCGGTCCGTGCTCGTGGCCGTCAACTTCGCCCCCACCCGCGGCCAGTGCCGCCTGCCGGTGCCGGGTGCGGCCCGGTCGGTGGGCCCGGTCCGGTTTCGGGACCGTCTCGGAGGCCCCTCCTGGAGCGGCGACGGCACCGCGCTCGCCGATCCCGGCCTGCTCCTCGACCTGCCCGGCTGGGGCGTCCAGGCGCTCGAGCCCGAGCCCGCCGGGCCCCCCGCTCCCGAATAAGTCCTCAAATGAACGCTTGCGCGCGCCGAATCCGCTGCCCTGGGGCCACACAACGAACGCAGCCGCACCAAAATGTCTCGCAGATATGCATCCCGAGCGACACTATATTTCTGATCCTCTCGGGGCCCTCGGCGTCGGGTGGATTGGCCGGTCTCGGATCACGGTCGTCCTGTCCGAAGCGTGACAGGTTGGCGCCCGTGATCTGAAGCCTGGTCGCCGCGTTCGCCACCATCGATCGCTGGCGGATCGGCATGCCCGGGACGTCTGGACCCGGCATGACGTTCGCTCGAGGGATTGACCGGACGACACCACGCCCCGCGCCGTCCTGCCGCCTGTCGGGATCGGCCCTGTTGCCGAGGGTTCTCAAGAAGATGAGCACGACGCCGACCGAGATTGGACCGTTCATCGACCCCGCCTTCGGGATGATCACCCAGCCGGCTCGGGAGCGGAAGCCGTCGACGGCGGTGGCGCGGCCGGTGTCGCGGCCGGAGCCGACCGAGGCGAGCATCCTGCACGGGCAGATCACGGCGTTGATGTTCGCCGAGACCTCGAAGCGGTTCGCGGAGCGGCGTCAGGAGCCGACGATCGCGGGCGGCTCGCCGATTGATGCCATCAAGGCCGTCGCCTGCGGGGCCCTGTCGCTGCTGATCGGCGCGGCGGTGACGTTCCTGACCTGGGCGGGCCTGCAGGGCCAGGCGATCGCCCCGTTCCACCAGCCGAGGCCGAAGCTGGCCTGGTCGACGGCCCGCGACCTGGACCTGTTCCAGATGAGCGTGGTCGACCGCCCGGTCTACGGCCTCTACGGCACCTACTTCGCACCGTCGACGCTGCTGGTCGGGGTGGCGATGCTGAGCGTGCTGCTGGCGCTGATGGGCCTGATGTACAAGGCGCGGCTGGGTCGGGTCTCGGTGCTCTCGCTGCTGGGCCTGGGGCTGTTCCTGTTCTCGATGGGCCTGGGCGTGGTCTTCGAGTACAAGGCGACGCACGGCTGATTGGTCAACCGCCCCACCGCAACGGGGGGCGCATCCGACGCTGAGCGCGTGAGCTTCGGCCGCGTCTGACTCCCGAGGGAGTTTGGAGGCGGCCGATTCGCGTTCCGGGGCCGGCCGAGTCGTCGGGTTCCCCGGCGCCAGCGCTCCCCCTACAATGGGCGGGCGCCGGGACGGGAAGTCGGACGACGAGGCGAGGGGGGCGGACACGTGGCCACGGGTGACGCGAGTGCGATCGGGATCAGGCGCAGCCGGGGGGCGGCGCTGGGGCGGCTGTTGAGCCTGCTCGGGCCGTTCCTGGGCCTGATGCTGATCGTGGGCCTGTTCGCCCTGCTGCCCGGCTCGTCCGAGCGGTTCCGGACCTGGGACAATGCGCGCACGATCGCGGTGCAGACGGTGATCGTGGGCACGGCCGCGCTCGGGATGACGCTCATCATCATCGCCGGCGGCATCGACCTGGCGGTCGGCTCGGCCGTGGCGCTGGTGACGGTGGCGATCGTGCTGGCCAACCGCCAGCTCGGCCTGAGCGTGCCGCTGGCGATGGCCACCGGGGTGCTGGTCGGCGGGCTCTGCGGGCTGCTCAACGGGGTGCTGGTGACGGGCCTGGGGGTGGTGCCCTTCATCATCACCCTGGGCTCGATGAAGGTCTTCCGCGGCCTGGCCAAGTGGCTCAGCGACAGCACGTCGGTCTACGCCTTCGACCGCTCGCACCCGAGGCCCTCCTGGTTCCCCCGGCTGCTCTCGACGAATCTCGACCCGCCCGACTGGGCGGCCCGGCTCGGCGGGCCGGTCGGCGGGTTCGTGCGCGAGCTGTCGCGGCTGGCCCCCGGGGTGTGGCTGCTGGCGGTGCTGGCGATTTTCGTGGCCCTGCTGCTGCGCTATTCGCTCTTCGGCCGTTACCTGTATGCGATCGGGTCGAATGAGGCGACCGCCCGGCTCTGCGGGATCAGCGTGCCGGCGGTGAAGCTGGGGGTCTACGGGCTGGCGGGGCTGGCCTTCGGGCTGGCGGGGGTCATGCAGTTCGTCTACCTCGACGGCACCGGCGAGCCGACCTCGGCCGACGGCCTGGAGCTGAAGGTGATCGCCGCGGTGGTCATCGGCGGTGGCAGCCTGGCCGGCGGCGAGGGGACGGTGCTCGGCACCCTGATCGGCTGCCTGATCATGACCGTGCTCGACAGCGGCTGCACCCTGGCGTCGATCCCCAATGCCAGCCAGGACATCTTCATCGGCCTGATCATCGTGGCCGCCGTGGCGCTCGACCGCCTGCGGCGCGACCCGGCGGGGTTCGCCGCCAGCGTCAAGTCGCTGCTGTGGCTGATCCCCGGCGTGGCGCGGCTGGCCCGCTAGCGCGGGCGGCCCTGCCGGTTCCGCCGGCCTGCGATTCTCTCGTGGACAATCCCCTCCCAGGTTCCGAGGAGCTTTCGCTCATGTCTCCGATCCCGATGATCCTGACGGCCGCCTGCCTGCTGCTGTCCCTGCCCCTGGCGGCCGCGAGCCGGGCCGACGACGCGGCGGACAAGCCGCTGCGGCGCACGATCAGCGTCACCGGCACCGGCCGGGTCTCGGCGGCGCCCGACGTGGCCGACATCAACCTGGGCGTCGTCACCCAGGCCGCCACGGCCAAGGATGCGCTGGCCGCCAACACCGAGGCGATGGCCGCGATCGTCAAGCTGCTGAAGGACCGCGGGGTGGCCGCCAAGGACATCCAGACGACGAACATCAACGTGCAACCGCAGTACTCGCAGCCCACCCCGCCGGCCCCCGGCCGGGCGGCCGAGGCGTTCGTGCCCCGGATCGTCGCCTACCAGGTGACCAACACGGTCCAGATCACCGCCCGCGACCTGGAGAAGCTGGGCCAGGTGCTCGACGCCGTGGTCACCGCCGGCGCCAACCAGATGTACGGCATCAACTTCCGGATCGACAAGCCGGCCCAGCTCCTGGAGACGGCCCGCAAGAACGCCATGGCCGACGCCAAGCGCAAGGCCGAGCTGCTGGCGGGCGAGTCGGGCGTGGTGGTCGGCCCGCCGGTCTCGATCGACGAGTCGGGCGGCTTCCCCCCCACCCCCCGCCCCATGATGATGGGTCGCGCCATGGCCGCCCCGATGGCGGCCGACATGCCGGTCGCCGCCGGTGAGCAGGAGCTCATGGTCCACGTCTCGGTCGTCTACGAGCTGAAGCTTGCCCAGTGAGCGGGCCCGACGGCTGACGGACACCACCGGCGGGGGAGCCGGGCCCGACGGCGGCCCGACTCCCCCGTCGGCGTCTGCGAGGGCGGCGCCGGATCGGCCTGGCGTTGACAGGGTTGCGGCCCCGGGCCTACGATCCGCCCGCGCCGGCGGGGTCGGCCCCGAGCCGGTCGGAGGGCGGATGGACCGTCCCCGGGTCCGGCGGCCGGACGCCACCGGGCCGGGAGTGCCGCCGCCGATGTCCAGGACCGACTCCGGCGAGCCCCGAACCGCCCGGCCACCGGCCGCCCCCGGCGGTCCCCGGAGCCCCGGCGAGCCGGCCCGGACGGGCGGGACCCCGCGCCGGCTGGCGCGGAACTTCGCGGCGCTGGGGGCGGCGGAGATCGCCTGCCGGGGGACCTCGGTGGCCGTGGCCCTGGCACTCACGCACCGGCTGGGCCCTGCCGGCTACGGTCGGGCCGAGTTCGCCTTCGGCGTGGTCGGCTGGCTGATCCTGCTGATCCGCGACGGCTTCGACCTGACGGGCGCCCGCGAGGTCGCGCGGAATCCCGGGCGGATCCGCTCCCTGGTCAACCACCTGCTGGGCCTGCGGCTGGCGATCGCGGCCGGCCTGCTGGGGCTGCTCGTGGCCGTCGGCTGCCTCACGCTCGAGACCGCCGGCGATCGCGGCCTGCTGGCGCTCTACGGCCTGCTGCTGCTGACGACCGGAGCCGGGCTGGACTACGCCTTCCGCGGCCTGGAGCGGATGGGCGTGATCGCCGCCTCGCTGCTGGTGCGCACCGGGGTCTATGCCGCCGGGGTGGGGCTGCTGGTGCAGGGACCCGAGCGGCTGGCGTGGGTGCCGGCGCTGCTGGTGCTGGGCGAGGCCGCGGGCATCGGCCTGATCTGGGCGGTGTACGCCCGCCGCTATGGCCTGCCGAGGCCCCGGCTGCGGCAGAGCCGGCGGGTGGCCCTGCTGCTGCGGCGGGGGCGGTCGGTGGCCCTGGTGCAGATCGCCCAGGCGGTGCTCGCGACGGCCGACCTGCTGGTCGTGGGCCTGCTCAACGGCTGGTCGGACGTCGGGATCTACAGCGCCCCGCACCGGCTGACGACCGCCGTGCTGACCTTCGGCCTGATCGTCCCCCAGGTCGCGTTCCCCGGCCTGGCGCGGGCCTGGCGATCGGACCCGGAGCGGGCCCGGCGGGCGCTCGACGGCTGCGTGCGGTGGCTCGCCCTGGGCCTGGTGCCAGTGGCCGTGGGGACGACCGTGCTGGCCGGCCCGCTGGTGCGGCTGCTGCTGCACGACGCCTTCGCCGCCTCGGCCCCGCTGCTGGCCATCGGCATCTGGCGGGCCCCGCTGCTGATCGTGGCCGCGCTGTACCAGACGGCCCTGATCGCGCTGAACCGGGAGTCGAGCGGGGTGCGGCTGCTGGTGCTGACGGCGGCGATCGCCGGCCCGATGGTCGTGGTCGGCCACGCGCTCGGGGGCCTAGCCGGGGCAGCGGCGGTGCCGGTGCTGATCGGGCTGGGCCTGGTCCTGGCCGGCTACCGTGGCCTGGCGCGGCTGGGCCGGGCGCCGGCCTGGCATCACCACCTGGCCCGGCCCCTGATCGCCGCCACGGCGATGGCCGGGGCCTGCCACCCGCTGCGGGACCGCCCGGTGCTGGCCGTGCTGGCCGGGGCGGCGACCTATGGACTCATCCTGCTGGTGCTGGAAGGTTTGCGACCGGGCTGCTGGCCCCGGGCGGGTGATCCCGTGGCGCCGGTGGGGATCCGGGCGGGCCGGTGGCGGCGTCAGGCCTCGCCCAGCCTGCCGAGTCGAACTGGCGGCATTCCGGCAAACCGGGTATAGGGTCAGCCGGAGCGGGTCCACGGGACGGACCCAGGGCCCCTCGGACGGGGGTCCTTCCGGGCGGATTGCGACAGGAGGTCGCAGTGAAGTTCTGCATGGTCACCACGTTCTTCGGCGGCCACAGCTTCGGCGGTGATGCGGCGTACGTCGATCGCCTGAGCCGGGCGCTGCTCCGTCGCGGGCACGAGGTGCACGTCGTGCACTGCGTCGATGCCTTCAACATCGTGCGGGGCGACCACCCCCTGCGCCCGTTCACGCCACCGCCCGGCCTGCACGTGCACGAGCTCCGCAGCCAGTTCGGGCCCGTATCCCCGCTGGCCACGCAGCTCACCGGCCAGCCGCTGCTCAAGACGGAGAAGCTCCGCGAGCTGCTGGACGCCATCGACACCGACGTCGTCCACTTCCACAACATTTCGCTGGTGGGCGGGCCGGGCGTCTTGCACCTGGGCCGCCAGGCGGTGCGCCTGATGACCGCGCACGAGCACTGGCTGATCTGCCCGATGCACCTGCTCTGGAAGTACAACAGCCGCCCCTGCGAGAAGGCCGAGTGCCTGAAGTGCACCATCGCCGGCCGCCGCCCGCCCCAGATCTGGCGGCACACCGGGGCGATCGACCGCGGCCTGCAGCAGCTCGATGCGCTGATCTTCCCGACCCGGCACACCCTCGAGGAGCACCGCTCGCGGGGCATCGGCGCCCCGATGGTGCACCTGCCCTACTTCCTGCCCGACGACTGGTCGGGGGGCATCGAGGACGACCCGCCCGAGCCCGCCCCGCGGCCCTACCTGGCCGCCGCCGGCCGCTTGGTGGCGATGAAGGGGTTCCAGAAGCTCATCCCGCTGATGAAGTTCCTGCCCGAGGTCGACCTGCGGATCGCCGGCACCGGCGCCTACGAGCCGCACCTGCGGCGGCTGGCCGAGGGCCTGCCCAACGTCCACTTCGAGGGCCTGCTCGGCGGCGCCGACCTGGCCCGGCTGTTCCAGGGCGCGCGGGCGGTGGTCGTCCCGTCGCTGTTCCCCGAGACCTTCGGCTACGTCGTGCTCGAGGCCTTCGCGGTGCGGACGCCCGTGGTCGTGCACAACGGCGGCGGGGCCCTGTTCGAGACCGGCGTGCAGAGCGGCGGCGGCCTGGGCTACGACAACGACGGCGAGCTGCTGCTGGCCCTCCGGCGCATGGTCCACGACGACGAGCTCCGCGATGCCCTGGCCGACCGCGGCTACGCCATCCGCACCGGCGACTGGTCGGAGCAGGCGCACCTGGACCGCTACTTCGAGCTGATCCGGTCGGCCCGATCCCCCCGCGCCGGCGCCACGCCGCACTCGCGGCCCGAGGCGGCCCGGCCCCGGCCCGGCGTCGAGCAGAACTGACCGCCACGGCCCCCGCGTCCAGACCCGATCGGCCCGCCACGATGGCAAGGCTCCCCGGCTCCCCCCGCGTCGATCGCCTGGCCCCCCTGCTGCTGCTGGTCGCGCTCCTGCTGATCGGCTTCGCGCGGCTGGTGGCCCGGCCAGGGGACCTGCTCGTCGACGGCGAGCGCCCGAGCCTGGATCACGCTCGGCCGCCCGGGGCCCAGACGCTCGGCAACGACCTGACCCGCCTGTTCCTGCCCCTGCACCAGCGGCTCGGCGCCGCTCTGGCCGCGCACGGGCGGGTGCCCGGCTGGGACCCTGCGGGCTTCGGCGGCCGACCGCTGGTGGGCAACCCGCAGGCGGGCCTCTGGTACCCACCGGTCTGGCTCGCCTGGCGGTTCCGGCACCCGGCCGTGCTGGGCTGGATCACCGTCGCTCACCTGCTGGCGGCCGGCCTGGGCTCGTACGTCCTGGCCCGGCGGGTCGGCCTCGGCCGTGGCCCGGCGCTGGTCGCCGGCGGAGCCTTCGAGCTCAGCCCGTACCTGCTGGGCCAGGCCTTCGAGGGCCATTACCCGCACGTCTGGGCCGTCGCCTGGTATCCCTGGGCCTTCGCCGCCACCCTGAGCCTGCTGCGTGGGGAGGGCCGACTCCGGCTGGCACTGCCCGCGTTCCTCGCCCTGGCGCTGCTGACCGGCCACCCGCAAGAGGGCTACTACCTGCTGCTCGCCCTGGGGCTCTGGACGGCCGCGGTCCTGGTTGGCTCCCGGTTCGGTCGCGCGGGCCGACCGAATCCGCGGCAGGGCGAATCGAGTCGGGCGGAGGGCGCTCCCAAGTCGGCTCGCACTGCGGACCCTCCGAGCTCGGGGGTCGGTGGCGCGGAGGGCGGGTCGGCCGTGCTGCCGGACGGGCCGGGGTCGGTCCGGATCCTGCTCGGCTGGGGCGTGGCGGGCGCCCTGATGCTCGGCATGACGGCCATCGAGTGGTGGCCCGACCGGCTGGCGCAGGCCGAGACGATCCGGTCGGCCCGGCGAGGGGTGCGGCAGGCCAGCCAGTACACCCTGGAACCGATCCACGCCGCGCAGCTGCTCAGCCCCGGCGCGCTCGGCGGCCCGGCCGGCTATCTGGGCCCGCAGAACGACTGGGAGACCCGCCTGGCCGCCGGCGCCCTGGTGCTGGGCCTGGCGGCGGTGGCCGGGGCCCGGTCCCCCCGGCGCGGGGCCGTGGTCGGATGGGGCACGCTGGTCGCGGTGGCCGTACTGTTCGCCGCCGGCCGCGAGGCGGTCGTGTTCCCGGTCTTCTACCGGTTCGTGCCCGGCATGGACCGGTTCCGCGTGCCGTCGCGGTCCCTGTTCCTGGCGGCCCTGGGCGCTGCGCAGCTCGCGGGGCTGGGGCTGGAGGCCCTGAACGGCCCCGGACCCTGGCGCCGCTGGGCGCTGGGGTCCACGGCCAGTTCCCTGGGCTTGACGCTGGCCCTGGTCGCGTGGCCGTTGGCCGCCCTGCCCGAGCCCCTGCCCGCGGTGCTGGCGAACCTGCGGGCCGACCCGATGGTCTGGCTGGCCCTGCTCGTGCCGCCGCTGTCGTTCCGGGCCCTCGACCGCTGGCCAGGGCGGCGGCGCCGGATCGTCGCCGTCGTGGGGCTGTGCGTGCTGGCCGAGCTCGCGGGTCACGCCCTGGTGCTGATCCGGGTCGCGCCGGCCGCCCCGTTCACGGCGCCCGACGCGCTGGCGCGGGCGATCGACTCCGTCCGCCCCCAGGGGCCGTTCCGGATCCGCGCCCGCGACGCCTTCCTCGACGACGCCCACGCCACCGCCTGGGGCCTGGAGAAGACGAACATCGACGACGCCTTCCAGCTCCAGCGCCCCTCCGAGCTGTACGAGGCCCTTTACACCCTCTTCGACCCGCCCAGGTTCATCGACTGGTTCGACGCCCAGGGCACCTGGCTCCGTCGCCGCGCCCGCCAGGGCGTGCTCGACCGCATGAACGTGGCCCTGCTCGTGACCGACCGCTCCGAGCCCGATGCCCCCTGGCCGGTCGCGATCCGTGGCGAGCGGGACGGCACGCCGTTCGTCATCTACCGCAACCCCACCGCCCTGCCCCGCGCCTACGTCGTCCCCCGCGCCGAGGTGGCCCCCGACGACTTCAGCGTCGTGACCCGCCTGGGCTTCGTCCCCGGCCGCGAGGCGGTGATCCTGCCCGACGACCCGCTCGCCGGACACGTCGGACCCCGGCAACCCTTCACCCCCGCCGCCTACCGGGCCCCCGACCCCGACCGCGTCGAGATCGAGGTGACGACGACAGCCCCCGGCCTGCTGGTCGTGGCCGACACCGGAGCGGACGGCTGGTCGGCCACGCTCGACGGCCAGCCGGTGCCGATCCGGATCGGGAACCGCGCGCAGCGGGTCGTGACCCTGCCGGAGCCCGGGGCCCACCGGGTCGTCATGACATACGTCCCGCCCGGCCTGGCCCTCGGCCGGGCGATCACGCGGCAGACCACCACCGGCTGGCTGCTGCTCGCCCTGGCGGCCGGGTTCATGGCGACCCGGCGGGCCGTCGCAGCAGCACCGCATCCTGGTGGTCGTTGACGCCGGCCGGGTGGTGGGCGACGACGTCGAGGTGCGGCGCGAAGCTGCGGGCCACCTGCTCGACCGTCTGATACGACGACTGGTACCAGTCCGGGAACAGCCCGCTCGTCGAGCCGCCCCGCACGTACAGGAAGCCCTCGGCGGCGATCTTCGCCCGCAGCTCCGGTGGCAAGGCGGCGGCCGCACGGTCGCCGTGCACCGTGATCAGCGCCAGGCCATCGGGCCGGAGCACGCGGCGGAACTCGGCCAGCCAGGCGGCCTGGCGGTCGGCGTCGATGTGGGTGAAGACGGAGATGGCGTAGAGGAAGTCGTACGAGCCGTCGGGCACGGCCAGCGGCGGCAGCGCAGGGCTGACGGCGACGCTGGCGAACGGCAGGTGGTCGCGGCACCAGCCGATCGCCTCGGCGTCGATGTCGCAGCTGTGCCAGGCCGGCCCCTGGATCGTGCTGGCCATGGCGCTCAGCGTCCGGCCGCAGCCGCAGCCGAAGTCGAGCACGTCGGCGAACCCGTCGAGTCGCGCGCCGGCGGCGTCCAGGACCCGCGCGATGTCGGCCACCGTGCGCCGTCCCACCGCGCGGAAGTGCTCCGGGTCGAGCGAGCCCCCGACCCGGAACCGCAGTGCCGCCGGCGGCAAGGGCGTCGGCCCCCGACCGGCGTCCGGCCGGTGGCGGTCGAGCCGATCCTGGCGCCGGCACTGCCAGCCGAGATACTGGCGGTGCCCCGCCTGGAGCGCCCGCAAGGCGGGCGCGGGCAGGTGCGGCCGCACGGCTGGCCAGAGACTCCGCATCACCGGCGCACTCCCTCGCCCGCCGTCCAGGATCGTCCGTCGCCGCCTCGGACGGACGATAGGCCGGGGCCCGGGAGCTGTCAACGGCGGTCAAGTCCCACCGCGCCGGACCCGGCCCCCCGGGCGCCCTGGTGCGGGCTCACCGCCGGCTCGGCACCGCCCGTCGCCGCCGCGCCCGGTCCAGGCCACCGAGCACGACGGCCCCGGTCGCCAGCAGCGCCACGCCCGACGGCTCGGGGACCGCCGCCGACTGCACGGTCACGCCGGACAGGAAGGTGCGCTGGACCAGCTCATTGCCGCCGTCGATGAGCGTCATCGAGACCAGGGTCCGGTTCTGGAACGCACTCAGGTCGATGAACTGCTTGTCCAGCCGGTAGCGGTTCGGGGCGTCATTGTAGTCGACGTCGGTGAAGAAGACGCGCTGCGTCGTGGTGCCGTTGATGCTGTTGGTGAAGGTGTTGGCGTAATAGTCGCGGATGTCGTCGTCGCCGATCAGCGGCTTGTCATAGAAGCTGCCATCGTCGTACGCGAACCGCAGCCCGGCCCGGGCCGGGGTGCCCGAGACGCCCCAGAGCGTGTTGATCAGCGTGTGCACCCCGGTCACGTCCTTCATGCCGATCGGGACCGTGACCGAGACGATCCCCGGCCCCGCCGACGCCGCCCTGGCGGCGAACCACGCGTTGAGGCCGCTCTCCGGGATGTTGAACGGCACGTCCCCCAGCAGCACACTCGATCCCGAGGGATAAAGCGGGTGCCGGCCCTGGAGCCGACCATTGGCCACGCCGGTGAGGTCGATCGTGGTGAAGAAGTCGGCCGACGCCGCTCCCGCCAACGTCCCCACCAGTCCAACCACCAGGCACAGAATCCGCACAGACCGTCGCATGATGACCCCCGCCTTCCGGAATAATCGGCCCATATCGAGGCGTTTGGAATTGAGAATTGGACTCAGTCCTTGATCACCCGCAATTGGATTTGAGGGTTTTCGCCTCTCTTGTTCCGGAGTCTCCCAGCATAGGTTGGCGGGTTATTACTGGTACGGAGCAACTCATAAACGCCATTTGCGCGATCATCGGTGGCCCGGGTTATATCCATTCGAGCGCGGCTGCCATTCTCGGTGTAGGTGCCAATCTCACGAGCGTCCATGTAGATCTTCCCTTCCGCCGCGAGGAATCGCTTGGTCGCGAAGACGCTCCCATTCGGGCGAATCACATCAATCTCCCAGATCACACCCGTGATTTCGCCCTCCGGGCGCTTCGCGCCCGACTCCGCCTTGCCCGCGCGCAACTGGTCGACCTCTTTCTGCAAGAGATCGCGCTCGCGGCGCACCAGGTTGACTTCCCGCTGCAATGCGGCCACCTGCTGCTTCAGCGAGTCGACAGTGTCTTCGGCACGCACCGCGCCCAGGGAGCTGATCCACAGACCGGCGAGCAGCAACAGCGCACCAGGTTTTTTGCTCATGAGCTCGGCTCCTTCTGGTTTCTGAATCCACGAATCTTGATCACTTGGCTCGTCCGGCTGTCGTGGCGTCTGGCTGCAAGCCGCGGGAGGGCTGGTCCAGAGGAACAGGCCCCCAGGATGGGAATCGCAGACATTGCGCATCACACTCTGGTTCCCCTCATGACATTGCACCCGCAGGGGACACCAGCAAACCGATGCAATTCCTTTCACAAACCCGCTTCAACCGAATAGGATCATGCCTCCGATTGCCCCTCACTCCAGAAGACGAAGCGCATTAACTCGACACCTTGAACCGATCCCCCCGGTGTTCCCGTCGAGGTGCCTCGGTATGCCCCATCACAATGGCGAGACCACCGATCTGGCCCTGCTGGCGCGGCTGGGCGACTGGGCCGATGACCGGGCCTGGTCGGAGTTCGTGCGGCACTATGACCCGGCGATCCGGCGCCAGTGTCGCGGCTTCCGCTTCGACCCCGACACGGTCGAGGAGCTCTGCCAGCGCATCTGGGTCGAGCTGGCCCGCCGGATGCGCACCTACCGGTACGACCCCGGCCGGCGGTTTCGCCACTGGCTGAACCGCCTCTGCCGCTCGAGGGCCGTCGACCTCTGGCGCCAGCGCCAGAGCGAGGCCAGGCATCACGCGGGCTCGGTCGTGCTTCTTGACCCGGCCACCGAGCCGCGGCTGCCCGACGAGTTCGACGCCGACGCGGCGGAGTATTCCGGCCTGCTGCGGCGCGGCCGGCTGGTCCAGCAGGCCGTCCGGCTGCGGGTGGACGACCGGACCTGGGGCGTGTTCTGGAGCATCGCGGTCGAGGGCGAGCCGGTCCGCGACACGGCGCAGGCTCACGGGCTCTCGTACGCCGCGGCCTTCGCGGCCCAGAAGCGGGTGACCCGGATGCTCCGCGAGGAGAACGCCCGGCTGCCCGCCAGCGCGGAGGAGACGGACGGGTCTCGCCCGACCTGCGCCGCTGGGGCCGGTCGATGAGCCCGGAGTGCGCCTCAGCGGAGTCGCTGCGCCGCCTGGGTCACGACTCGCTCAGCCGCCACACCTTCGCCAACATCGAGGCCCACGTCGCAAGCTGCCCGACGTGCCAACAGGAGCTGGAGCGGCTCGCCCGGACCGACCTGTCGATCTCGGGCGGTCCCCCGGCGACCGTCCGGAGCCCACATCCGCCGCCCCCGGAGATCCCCGGCTTCACGATCCTGGCCGAGCTCGGCCGGGGCGGTGGTGGGGTGGTGTACGAGGCGGTCCAGGATCGCATCGGGCGGCGGGTCGCGATCAAGGTCCTCAACGCCAGCCCGGTCCTCGACCGCGACGCCCGCCAGCGCTGGCTGCGCGAGGCCCGGGCGATCGGGCGGGTGCGGCATCCCCACGTGATCCGGCTGCACGAGGCGGGCGAGCACGACGGCTGGCTATTCCTGGTGCTGGACCTGGTCCCGGGCGGCAGCCTCAAGGATCGCGCCCACGGGCCGATCGCGGCCCGGACCGCCGCCGGCCTGATGGAGACGATCGCGCGGGCCGTGGCGGCCGGCCACGGCCAGGGCCTGC
This sequence comes from uncultured Isosphaeraceae bacterium, assembly GCA_964624465.1. Classification (GTDB taxonomy): domain Bacteria; phylum Planctomycetota; class Planctomycetia; order Isosphaerales; family Isosphaeraceae; genus CAZUZD01. The sequence goes on along the minus strand of CAZUZD010000032.1, from coordinate 15,329 downwards.
TGCATCTGGACCTCAAGCCGTCGAACATCCTGCTCGACGGCCCGCCCGGAGCGGACTGGGCCGAGTGGACCCCGGTGCTCACCGACTTCGGGATCGCCCTGGAGGCCACCCCGGCCGGGGCCGGGGCCGACCCCGGCGCCACGGTCACCCTCGGGCCCCGGGGCACGCCAGCGTTCATGGCCCCCGAACAGGTCGCCGGCGGCCGTGCGGCCATCGGTCCGGCGGCCGACGTCTTCGCGCTCGGCGGCACCCTCTACGCCCTGCTGACCGGCCGACCCCCGTTCCAGGCCGCCACGGCGCTCGAGACCCTCGACCTGCTCCGCTCGCGCGACCCGGCCCCGCCCCGGGCCCTGGTCCCCGGGATCCCGCGCGACCTGGAGACGATCTGCCTGCGGGCGCTCCTGAAGGACCCGGCGTGGCGCTACGCCTCGGCCGTCGACCTGGCGGACGACCTGCGGCGCTGGCTCGACGGCTTCCCGATCCGGGCCCGGCCCACCTCGATGGCCGGTCAGGGGCTCCGCTACTGCCGGCGGCATCCGGTCCCGGCCGCGCTGGCCACGGCGCTGGCGGCCTCGATCCTGATCGGCCTGGGCGGCCTGACCGCCCTCTGGCGACGGGCCGAGTCCCAGCGCGGCCGCGCCGAGGGGGCCCTTGCTCGCGCCCTCCAGAGCGAGACCGCGGCCGAGGCCGCCGCCGGCAAGCTCCTGGCCCTGATCACCCAGGTCGTCGAGGCGCCCCAGCAACGATTCGCCGATCGGCAGGACGAGGCCCTTCCGATCCTGCTGGACCTGACGACCCAGCTCCGCCGCAACCCGGGCCTGGTCGACTCCCAGGCGGTCCCGATCGCCAGGCTCCAGATCCGGCTCGCAGATCGACTTCGGGCACGCGGCGATCTCGCCCGCGTCTATCCCGTCCTCGAGGCCACCGAGGGTTTGCTGCGGCTGGCCGTGGCGGCACGGCCCGAGGCCCCCGAGCCGGCGATCGCCCTCGCCGAGGTGCTGCTGACGCGGGGCCTGCTGGCCCTGGACGAGCCCCGGCTGGACCTCGCCGCGGACCTGGAGCGCCAGAGCCTGGCGGCGCTCGACCGCTTCGGGTGCGAGCCGGGCTCGCTGCCGGCGCTGTTGCTGTTGCACTCCTTCTGGTGCGGGCAGGCCGCGGTGCTGGCCCAACGCGGCGATCCCGAAGCCTCCGCGCAGATCCTGGCGGCGGGCGGGCGGTTCTTCGAACGGCTGCGGCAGCGGGCCCCCGGGACCCCGACCCTGGACCTGCTCGCGGTCCTCACCCCGGCGGATTCCCCACACCGGGGCTCGATCCTGCCGATCGTCGCCGGCGCCTTGAATCGCCTGCCCGATCTCCGGGACCAGCTCCCGCCCCCGCTCATCGACCGGCTCGGCAACCTGATCGCGGTCGAACTCGGCGACCCACCCCACCACGAAGACCCGGCCTCACGACCCGCTCCCGAGGCCGTCGCCGCGGGGCTCTTCGCCGCCTTCGACCAGCTGGATCGCCAGCGACGGTGCCCACAGCTGCGGTACGCGATCGTCTCCCAGCTGAGCGAACGGGGCGCCCTCCACGCGACCGAGGGCCGGCGCTCCGGGCGGATCGACCAGACGCGGTGGGCAATCGCCTGGATGTCCGCGATCGGCCGGGCGCTGCTCCGCGAGAACCCCGACGACGTGGCCGCCCACATGATGCTGAGCAAGGCCAGTGAGCAGAGCCACAAGCTGGCCTGGCAGCTCGGCGACCACCAGGCGCTGGAGCCGACGCTCCGCGCCGCCCTGAACGCCGGGACCGAGGTCCTGGCCCGTCGTCCCGACGACGAGCGGATCCGACGGCACGTCGCCGTGCTCCGCGAGAAGTACGTCCGCCTGGTCACCCAGGAACCCGAGCCCCTGATGCGCGACGACCGCCCCGACACACCGGCAACACACTAGGCCGGCGGGCCCGGAGTGCGAGGTCACACCCAGCCGTTGCGCTTGCGGAGGAACCACTCCAGGGTCAGCAGGGTGGTGAAGACGAGCAGGAAGGGCCAGTTGTCCCAGAGCCGCACCTCGCGCTGCTGGACGTAGTCGGGCACGATCTCGGTGCCCAGGCCGGCCAGGTGCTCACCGAGCTGCTCGGGGGGCAGGTACGTGCCGCCGGACTCGCGGGCGATGGCCTCCAGGAGCTTGGGGTCGGCGGTGGGGGCCCGCAGCTCGCGGCCGTCGTCGAAGACGATGAAGCGGGCCGAGGCGGTGCCGACGGTCTGGCCGGCCTTGGTCGCGGTCAGCTCGACCTTGTACTCACCCGGGTCGGCGGTGGCGAAGTACGAGCCGCCCGAGGTGTCGCCCTGGCGGAACAGCGCGACGTTCTCGGGCTTGGCGTCCTGGACGTCGTCGCGGACGACCTTCGTCTCGAAGGTGACGCCCTCCAGCGGGGCGCCCTTGGCGTCGCGGGCGCTGGCGGTCAGGCCGAGCTTCTGGCCCAGGGCGACGCGGCGGCGGTCGAGTTCGAGGCGGACCTGGGATTCCCCCTCGTCCTCCTTGTGGGCCATCCAGAGGATCGCATTGCGCCAGAAGTTCAGGTGGCCCAGGCGGACGGCCTCCTTGTCGGAGCGGGCCCAGGGCCAGGTCTCGCCGCCGAAGGCGATCACGCGGCCGCGGCCGGGCTCGATGGCGGCGATCAGCGGCTCGCCCTTGTCGGTCGTCGCCCAGAGCCGCGCCGCCGGCTTGAGCTTGAACCGGTTGGCGCCGCCCATCGGCGGCAGCTCGGCCCAGAGCTGCTGGCTCTCGGCGCGGGTGGGGGCGATCCGCAGCACGTAGCTGTCCAGGCCCAGCGGGTTGGGCACGGCCTTCAGGCCGGTCTCCGGCTCGTCCTGGCCGTCGCCGGGGTGGATCTCGACCGGCAGCAGGTCGCCCAGCGGCGTGCGGGCCCAGCCGCCGGCGCCGAAGCTGTTGCGACCGCCCAGCATCATCAGCCCCGCGCCCCGGTTCACGGCCTGCACGAGCAATTGCTGCTGGTCGCGGCTCAGGTAGCTGGCGGGCAGGTCGCCGAGGATGATCACGTCGTACTTCGCCGACCCCAGCTCGGCGTCCAGCTCGCGGCCGGCCGGCTCGAAGAGCACCTTCTGAGTCGTCTGGAGCTTCTGCGAGCCCAGCAGCGCCCGGGCCATGAACTTCCGCTCCCAGGGCGACCCCGGGCCGGCCAGGTACAGGACGCCGATGCCGCCCTTCAGGACCGTGACGTAGGTGCTCGACTGGTTGTTCGCCTTCTGCACCTCGCCCGGCTTGGGCGTCACCGAGAGGGTGAGCTTGGTCTCGCCGGGGGTCTCGGGAATCCACTTGATGCCGCGGATCGGCACCTCGGTGGCCCCGGCGGGGATCGGCACGGCGTACTTCTTGCCGGTCGGCTTGCCGTCGACCAGCAGCTCGACCTCCAGCGTCTGGCCGGCGAACCCGCGCACGTCGAGCCGGCCGAAGACCTCCAGCTCGGTCTTGGCGTAGACGAACTGGCCCGCCTCCACGTCGCGGACGGCGATGTCCTTGCCCCCCTCGTCGCCGACGTCCGAGCCGAACTTCACGGCCACGATCGGGATCTTCTGGTTGCCCAGGGTGCGGGCGATGGCGCGCGGGTCGGGGCCGGTGTTCGAGCCGCCGTCGGATTGCACGACGATGCGGAGGATCTTCATCTGCTCGAACCGCTTGAGCGCCTCCTCGAGCGCGGTGCCGAGGGCGGTCTGGCGGCCCTTGGTCTCGACGGGGGTCTCCGGGTTGTCCTCCTGGAGGGTGCCGTCGAAGAGCAGGCTGCGGGCGGAGGTCTGGTCGCCGAGCTTCTTGACCGCCTCCAGGCCCTCGGCCAGCGAGCGGCGGGCGGCCTCGTAGCGGGTCTGGCCGCCAACCTCGCCGGCCAGGCCCATGCTGGCGCTGATGTCGGTGAGGAACAGGACCGTGGTCGCCTGCTTCTGCTTCTTGTACAGCACCATCGAGGGCCGCAGCGCCGCCAGGATGCAGAGCACCACGGCCGCCAGCCGCAATCCCAGCGCCACCCAGCGCCAGGCGCCCGTGGTGCCGCGGAGCCGGCGGCGGTACGCCAGCCAGGTCAGCACCACGATGGCGACGGCCACCAGGGCGATCAGGGGCCAGGGGGCAATCGGGTCGAACGACGGGCTCATGCGGCTCCTCGGGCGGCCGGGCGGCCGGCGGCGCTGGCCGCGGGGTTCTCGCGGTAGAAGAGGTTCGCCAGGGCGTTCTCGGCGGTCACCAGCAGCAGGATCAGGAGCATGATCCAGGGCGTCAGCTCCCGGCCCAGCCGGGTCACCGTCACGGCCTGCTCCAGCGTCGACGGGTCGTCGGCCAGCTTGTACGCGTCCTTGCCGAAGAGGCCATCCAGCTCCTTGGTCTCCAGCAGGTCGAGCCGGGTCTCGTCGGTCGGCGGGTTCACGCTGAAGCCGAATGTCCCCTTGCCGCCGCCGGCCTTGGCGGCGTTGACCGTCCAGTGCCCGACCGGGTCGCGGCCCGAGGCCGCCATCGTGAGCGCGGGGATCGCCAGGGCGTTGCCGGCCGCGTCGGTCAGCCGGATCGGCTCGGGGGCCCCCGAGCCGGCGGCCTGCGGCGGCACGGCGAAGAAGTCGGTATACCCCTTGCCCGGCTCGATCGGCAGCGTCACCCCCTCGCCGGCCTCGACCACCAGCTTGCGGCCGGCGGTGCCCGCCAGGTACGGGATCGTCTGGTTCATCAGGTGGTAGAACGACCAGTTGGCGATCGGGAACTCGGTCCAGGTCGCCGTCGTCTCGGGCACGCGATGCAGCGCCGTGGTCCAGAGCAGCACCCGCCCCGGCGCGGCCCCGGCGCCCACCAGCCGCTCGATCAGGGCGGGCGTGTCGTCCTGGTACGACAGCAGGGTGCGGCTGTCGGCCGCCGGCTGGGCCGCCAGGCTCTTGTAGACCGGCACCGCGGCCAGCGCCGCCAGCAGCTCGCGGCTGTTCTGGGCGAACAGCGCGTCGGTCACGTCGGCCCGGCCGAAGGTGAACTCCTCGTGCACCTTCACGGCGCCCAGGGCGGCGGGCATGAGGTCCTTGCCGTCGCCCGTGTTGTACAGCTCGGCCCGCGCCGCCATCCGGTCGCCGGCGCCCAGCACCAGGCCGCCGCCCTGCTTCACGAACTCGCCCAGCTCCCGCCACTGGCCCGGCTTCAGCTCGGCAATGTTCAGCAGAAAGACGGCCGCGTACTCCTTCAGGGGCTTGGGGAACCCCGACGGCGGCAGGCTGCCGGTGACCAGCCGATCGACCTGGAACGGCCGGGGCAGGCCCGGGCGCTCGCGGAGGGCGTCGGGGTCGAGCGCCTGGGCCACGTAGTCGGCGTCGTCGTTGAGGTCCGAGACGATCAGCACCCGCATCGACGGCTTCACGTCGAGCGTCAGGTAGGCCACGTCGTCGAACTTCAGGGGGTCGGGCTCGCCGCTGAGCCGCACCTCGACGCGGTGCAACCCGGTGCCGAGCTTGGGACTGTACGCCGGCACGTCGACCTCATCATCGGCCGGCACCTCGACGGGCTTCTGGTCCTTCTTCTGGCCGTCGACGTAGAACTCGACGACCCGCGAGGCCGGCTTGCCCACCGCCTTCAGGCGCACCCGGATCGGCACCGGCTCGTCCTGGCTGGCCAGGCCGCTGGTCGGCTCGATCGAGACGATCGACACATCATGCCGATCCTTGGGCGAGACCCGCACCACGAAGGTGTCGATGCCGCCGGGGGCCGCCTTCACCTTGTCCAGGCCGTCGACCGCCTGATCGGTGCGCCAGGACGACTTCGCCAGGTCGGTGAAGACGTAGACCTCCCGGCGCTCCTTGGGCGACTCGGCAACGGCGGCGTAGGCCACGCCCACGGCCTGGTTCAGCGGCCGGTTGCCGGGCCGGATCGTCAGCGACTCGATCCGCTTGCGGGCCGCGGCCGGCGACAGCCCGGCGGGCACCGCCGGCTCGGCCGTGTCGATGACGTAGACCTGGCTGCCCGAGTGCGCCTTCTTGAGCAGGTCCTCGGCGCGGTCCTTGGCGATGTCGAGCCGCGACTTGTCCTGCTCGGTGTAGCCCATCGAGAGGCTGGTGTCGAAGACCAGGCCGATGGCCGTCTCGGCCTCGCCGCTGCCGGCGCGCACCTTCGCGTCGACCTGGATCCGCGGCCGCGCCAGGGCCAGAGCCATCAGGGCAATGAGGGCCATGCGCGCGGCCAGCAGCAGCCAGTTCTTGAGCTTGAGGGTCTTGCGCGACTGCTTCTGGCGCTCGCGGATCAGGCGCAGGGCCGGGAAGATGACCTTCTTGGGCCGCTGCTTCATGAACAGGTGCAGGATCACGGGCAGGGCCGCCAGGGCGACCCCGGCCACCAGGCCCGCGTTCAGGAAGATCGAGCTCATCGGCCCTCGCTCGTCGGCAGTCGGCGGTCGCCCGCCGGTTCGTCAGGTCTGGGTTCGGGTCGGGTCGCGGTGCCAGGTCGGTCGCCGCCGCCGGGTCTCATCGGCCCCGGTGGCGGCGGCTCAGCAGGTAGCCCATGAGCGCCTTGTCGAAGGGCATGCCGGTGTGCAGGGGGACGTAGTCGACCCCCGCGCCCAGGCACTCCTTGCGGTGCATGGCCTGGAACTTCGCCACCTCGTCGAGGTAGTCGGCCTTGATGCCGTCGGCGTCGACCAGCAGGGTCTCGTTGGACTCGTTGTCCTCCAGCTCCACCATGCCGTCGAACGGGAACGTGGCCTCGGCCTCGTCGAGGATGTGGAACAGGATCACGTCGTGGCCGGCGTGGCGGAACCGGTGCAGCGCCTTGTGGATCGGCTCGGGGTCGGCCAGCAGGTCCGAGAAGATCATGAGCAGGCTGCGGTGCTTGATCATGCCCGCCACCTGGTGCAGGCTCCTGGCGATCTCGGTCTCGCCCTGCGGCTGGAGCTTGGCCAGCAGCGACAGGATGTTGCCGATCTGCGACCGCTTGCTCTTGGGCGCCAGGCTCGTGCTGACCTTCTGGTCGAAGGCAATCAGCCCGACCGGGTCCTGCTGGTGGATCATGAGGTACGCCAGCGCCGCGGCCAGGCTGATGGCGTACTCGAACTTCGTCAGCTCCTGCCGGTACGTGTAGCCCATCGACCCGGACAGATCCATCAGGATGTGGCCGGTGAGGTTGGTCTCGGCCTGGAACTTCTTGATGTAGAACCGGTCGGTCTTGGCATACACCGACCAGTCGATGTCGGCGATGTTGTCGCCGGCGGTGTACTTGCGGTGCTCGGAGAACTCGACCGAGAACCCCTGGAACGGGCTGGCGTGTAGCCCCGCGATGAACCCCTCGACGATGAACTTGGCGCGCAGGTCGAGCCGGGCGACCTGGCGGATCACCTCGGGCTTCAGGTACTTCTCGGCCGTCGTCGCCACGCAATGCCCCTGGTTGGCTCGGGTCGGGAGCAGGAACGGAACCGGACGCGTCGCCCGACATCTTGAGAACGCTCGCCGACGGCCCAGGGTTCAGCCGCCCGGCCGTCGCGCCGATCAGAACACGGCCGCCAGCGGGATCACCAGTCCGGGCAGCAGCGGGCTCCGGTAGGTGTCCGCCGCCCCCAGCACCCGCTCATCGTACCCCACCGGCTGATGGCTCAGGACCACCACCCGCCGCGCCCGCCGGTCGATGATGACGTACTCCCGGACCCCGATGCGGTGGTATTCGTCCCGCTTCGCCTCATAGTCCCGCTGGTGCGACACCCGCCCGGGGCCGACGACCTCGAAGACCAGGTCGGGCACCCGCTCGGGGATCGGGAGCGGAGCCAGGGCGCCCGCGAGGTAGACGCCGATGTCGGCGATCCGGTCGGTGTCGGCGTCGATGCGGATCCAGGCGTCGGAGACGACCCGATCCACGCAGTCGGGATGGGTCAGACGGTAGGCGCCCAGGTGGTCGCGCCAGGGCTCGGAGGCGGCGGTGTGCTCGTCACCGGCGGGGGCCATCACGATCAGCCGGCCGCCCGAGCGCTCGTAGGACCACGGCCCCTCGAACTCCGCGGTGGCGAAGTCGACCGCCGGGACGGGGCGACCCTGATCGGCGTGGCCGAGTCGCACGGCGGTCGAGGGGCTGGGCATGGGCAGGACACTCCGGAGCCAGGAGCCAGGTGGGCGGTGGACGACGCCGATCAGCCCCGGCCGCGCTCGTACTTGGGGATGGCGGGCTCGGGGATCGTCTCGACGAGCCGCTGGATGATCTTGTCGGTGGTCATGCCCTCGGCCTGGGCCTGGAAGTTGGCGCTGATGCGGTGCCGCAGGACCGGGATGGCGACCTTGCGGATGTCCTCGTACGAGACGCTGAACCGGCCGTCCATCGCGGCCATCGCCTTGCCGCCCAGGATCAGGGCCTGGCCGGCCCGCGGGCCCGCGCCCCAGTCGACCAGCTCCTTGATGAACGCCGGGCTCTCGGGGTCGGCCGGGCGGGTGGCCCGCACCAGCCTGGCGACGTACTTGACCGGGTACTCGGTGATCACGACCGAGGTCACCAGCTTCTGCAGGTTCGTGATCGCCTTGGCCGAGAGCACCTTCTTGAGCTCGGGATGCTCCCCCTTGGTCGTCGCCGAGAGGATCCGCTCCTCCTCGTCGAGGCTCGGGTAGCCGACCCGGATGTCGAACATGAACCGGTCGAGCTGGGCCTCGGGCAGCGGGTACGTGCCCTCCTGCTCGATCGGGTTCTGGGTGGCGATGACGAAGAACGGGTCGGGGAGCTTCAGCGTCTCCTGCCCGACGGTCACCTCGCGCTCCTGCATGGCCTGGAGCAAGGCGGCCTGCGTCTTGGGCGGGGTCCGGTTGATCTCGTCGGCGAGGAGGATGTTCGAGAAGATCGGGCCGGGCACGAACCGGAACGACCGCCGGCCCGCCTCGGGCTCCTCCAGCACGTTGGTGCCGGTGATGTCCGAGGGCATCAGGTCGGGGGTGAACTGGATCCGCTTGAACCCCACGTCGAGGATCCGCGCGATCGAGCTGACCATGAGGGTCTTGGCCAGCCCCGGCACGCCCACCAGCAGCACATGGCCGCGGGTGAAGATGGCCGCGAAGATCTGCTCGATGACCTCGTCCTGGCCGATGACGACCTTGCTCAGCTCCGAGACCATCACGTCCCGCGAGTGGCGGAATTCTTCGAGCAACTGCGAGATGCGATCGCCGGCGGTCGCCATGGGCGGCTGCGTCCCCTGGTCAGGCGGGTCGAGGTGTGGCGCCGGGCCGGCGCCGACGCGGATCGCATCGGTCGCCCACGGCCCGCCCCGCAACGGGGGGTCCCGCGGCCCAGGGGCCCGCGGGCATCTCGCATTGTAGGGCCCGCGCACGCAGCGATTCAAGCCGCACCACCGCCCGCCGCCGCCGTCCGATGCCCAAACCGCCCCAGGTCGCCAGGTCGACGCAAACCCCCAGCTCGTCCGGGGCTAGGGCGGGGTGGGCCCTGGGCGCGGGCGTTTGCCCGGCGCGGGCGGGCGGATACACTACAATGGTCCGACGGGCGGAGGCTCGACTGCGCCCGGGCTGGCCACGGTCCCCGAGTCCGACGGAGCCCCCCCATGCCGCGATCTCGACTCCGGGCCGGCCGGCTGGCGTGCCTGGCCTTGCTGCTGGCCCCGGCCCTGATCCTGGCGCCCGCGCCGCCGGCGCGGGCCGACGTGACGAGCGCGGAGGTCGAGGAGGCGATCCGCAACGGCGTGCGGTTCCTGGCCCGGATCCAGCAGCCCGACGGCTCGTGGCCCGACGTCGACGCCCGCTCGCACACCGGCACCACCTCGCTGGTCATGCTCGCCCTGCTGACGGCCGGCGAGAAGCCCGGCACGCCGATGATCGACAAGGCCCTGGCCTTCCTCGAGCAGTTCAGCGCCACCGACCTGAACAGCACCTACGCCGTGTCGCTCCAGACGATGGTCTTCGCCACCGCCGACCCGGCCCGGTTCCGCATTCAACTGGCCCGCAACGTCGAGTGGCTGGAGCGGGCCCAGATCAAGCCCGGCGACGGCAACCCGAACTGGCCGGGCGCCTGGACCTACGCCGCCGACAAGGGGGCCCCGGCCGACAACTCGAACAGCCAGTACGCCCTGCTCGGCCTGAACGCGGCGGCCGAGGTCGGCATCCCGGTCAAGGGCGAGGTCTGGGTGCGCGCCCGCCAGTACTGGGAGATGGCCCAGTTCAACCGCGGCGGCTGGGGCTACATGCCCCACGGCGGCGACCAGCCAACCGGCAGCATGACCTGCGCCGGCCTGGCCAGCCTCGTCATCTCGGGCACCAAGCGGTTCGAGGGCCAGGAGACGCTGCTGCCCGACGGCACGGTGCGCAACTGCGGCCAGGGCGGCGTGAACATCAACCTCCAGCGCGGCATCGACTGGATCGGCTCGCACTTCCGGGTCAGCGAGAACTGGAGTCGCGGCCAGCAGTGGAAGTTCTACTACCTCTACGGCCTGGAGCGCGCCGGCCGGCTCACGGGGCAGCGGTACTTCGGCGAGCACGACTGGTACCGCGAGGGCGCCGAGTACCTGGTGCACGAGCAGGACAAGCTCACCGGCCAGTGGGTCGGCCGCGACTCGGTCGAGAACAAGCCGCAGATTGCCACCAGCTTCGCCCTGCTGTTCCTGGCCAAGGGCCGGGCCCCGGTGCTGGTCAACAAGGTCCGGCACCAGCCGGCCGACGACTGGGACAACGACCACGACGACATCCGCAACCTCACCGGCATCGTGAGCCGCGACTGGAAGCACCTGGTCACCTGGCAGGTGGTCGATCCGAACGTCGCGCGGGTCGAGGACCTGCTCATGGCGCCGATCCTGTACCTCAACGGCCACGAGGCGCCGCAGTTCACCGTCGCCGGCAAGCGGGCGCTGCGGGAGTACATCGAGCAGGGCGGCCTGATCGTGGGCGAGGCCTGCTGCGGCCGGCCCGAGTTCGACCGCGGGTTCAAGGAGCTCATGAAGGAGATTCTGCCCGAGCCCGAGTACGACCTGCACCCCCTGGCCGAGGACCACGCCGTCTGGCGGGCCAAGCACAAGCTCTCCCCCGACGTGCACCCGCTCTGGGGCGTCGAGTTCGGCTGCCGCACGGTCGTCATCTACTCGCCCCAGGACCTCTCCTGCGGCTGGAACCAGGCCGAGAACCAGCCCGATCACCCGATGGTCGTCAAGGCGATCCGCGTGGGCCAGAACATCGTCGACTACGCCACCGGCCGCGAGCTGCCCGAGGACAAGCTCACCCCGCGCTCGACCACCAAGTTCAAGGGGGAGGCCCCCAAGCGCGGGGCCTTGCACATCGCCAAGCTCCAGCACGCCGGCGAGTGGAACATCGCCCCGATGGCGATCCCGAACCTCACCAGCATGCTCCGCGACAAGCTCAAGCTCGACGTGGTCGTCAACCACCGCTCGATCTACGCCAACGACCCGAACCTGGTCTATTACCCCCTGCTCTACATCCACGGGCGCTCGAACCTGACGTTCCCGCCCGAGCACATGCAGATCCTGCGGCGGCACCTGGAGCCCGGCGGCGGGGTGATCTTCGCCGATGCGGCCTGCGGCAGCCCGGGCTTCGACACCGCCTTCCGCAAGTTCATCGCCGACCTGCTGCCCGACCAGAAGCTCGAGCCGATCCCCGCCGATGACGAGCTGTTCCGCCTGCCCGGCGGGTTCGACCTCTCGAACGTGCAGTACAGCAAGTCGGCCGGCGGCGGCACCGGTCCCCCGCAGCTCGAAGGGATCAAGATCAACGGCCACTGGGCGGTGATCTACTCGCGCTACGACATCGGCTGTGCCCTCGAGCGTCAGCAGGGGCTGGACTGCAAGGGGTACAACCACGAGAGCGCCCTCAAGATCGCCGCCAACGTGGTGCTCTACGCCACCCTGCCCTGACCCGGCGGCTGGTCCAGGGACCCGAAACGCGAAACCGCCCGCCACGATCGGCCGATCGTGGCGGGCGGTTTCGGTCCTGGTGCGATGGGCGGGCGGGCTCAGAGCTCCTCGGAGGAGCCCTCGGCCGACTGCTGCGAGAGCTTCTTGCCGCCGCCGCGGGGCTTCGGCTTGGCGGTCGCCTTGCGCTTGCGGACGGGCTTGGCGGGCGCGGGGATCGGGCCGGGGTCGTTGAATCCCTCGTCGGCCTCGAGCTCGAACTCGAACAGGGCGCCCAGGTCGTCGGCGGACCGGGGCTCCTCGGCCGAGTCGGCTGACTGCTCGAGCTGCGCCAGCAGCAGGCAGAGGAAGTGGACGCGGGTCCCCTGGTTCTCGAGGAACTCGTGGAAGGCGAAGCCGCCCTCGAGCAGGTCGTCGGCCTGGTCGAGCACGGTGTCGGCCAGCTCGGCCATGAGCTGATCCCGCCCGCGCTGGAGAACCTCGATCGCGGCACGGTACTTATTGGCGGCGGTCACCGGGGACGGCTTGAGCTTAGACATGAGCGGCCAGACCTCCTTCGCGGTGCGGGACAGGTATCCTGGAGAGTCGGACACCGGCGCCCGGTCCGCCGTTCGGCGACGACCAGCGGGCCGCCAACCAGGCGAGCAGCCGACCGTCGAGCCAGCGGTGGTGGCCCTGCCAGGGCCGTCGGCTGATGTAGCCGAGGTGCCCCCCACCGGGGATCAATTCAAGTGCCAAGGTCTCCGGAAATTCGATCTGCCGGAATGCGGCGGCCGGGATGAACGGGTCGTCCTCGGCGTGCACCACCAGACCCGGCAGGGTGATCCGGGGGATCAGCGGGGCGCTGCTGCAGCGGGAGTAGTAGTCCTCGGCCCCATCGTAGCCGTTGCGGCGCGAGGTATAACGGTCGTCGAAGTCGAAGAGCGTCTGCACGTCGTCGACGCCGGTCGGCCCCAGCTCGGGAAACGCGGCGTGCAGCCGCCCAACCTCGGCGCGGAGCGATCGCACGAAGTTCTTGTCGTAAATGCGGTTGCGCGGCTCGCGCATGATCCGGCAGCAGACTGCCAGGTCGATCGGCGGATTGGCCGCCAGCACGCAGTCGAGGCCCGGCACCGGGTCGGCGGCGGCCTCGGCCGCCAGCCGCAGCGTCAGGTGGGCGCCCAGCGAGTACCCGACCAGGGCCACGGGGGAACCCGGCGAGCGCCCGGCCGCCCAGGTGAGGACCGTGCGCAGATCCTCGGTCCGGCCGCTGTGATAGATCCCCCGGGCCGCGCCGAAGCCGCTGCCGGCGCCCCGGAGGTTCATCCGCACGGCCCGATAACCCCGGCCCAGCGCCGCCGCAGCCAGCCGCCGCACATACGGGGCCCGCGCGCAGCCGCCCAGGCCGTGGATCAGGACCACCACCGGGTCGCCAGGCCGCCAGCCGGGGGGCCGGCTGTCGAGCGCCGTGAGCCGATCGCCGTCGGCGAGCGGAAGTTCGTGGTAGGTGCTGGGCACCCGCACCGCAGGACCGGGCAGGTAGCGACCGGCAATCGTCTGCGCATCACTGCTCCGTAGCCACGGATGGGGCTCGAAGGCGGGGATGGCGTCGGACATGACGGACGAGCCCGGCGGGTGATGGGACAGACCGAAGACGGGAACGACGGGCCTGCCGCCGCTCGATCCAGTCTATGTTCGCGATCCCCGCAAGTCGAGCACCGGGGGACCACGTCGCCCGCCGGCGACGCCCTGTGGCGAGCCCGCCTCAGGGGGCCACGCGGCGAATCCGGTGATTGCCGGTGTCGCCGATCCAGACTGCGCCATCCGCCCCGATTGCCACGCCGTGCGGCCGATCGAGCCGGGCCGCGGTGGCCGGGCCGCCGTCGCCGGTGCCCCCCTGGTGGCCGTCGCCCGCGACCGTCATCACCCGGCCGGTCGCGGCGTCGATCCGGCGGATGGCGTGGTTCTCGGTGTCCACCACGTACAGGTTCCCGCGGCCGTCGACGGCCAGCTCCTTCGGGCCCTGGAACGTCGCCTCGGTGGCCGGGCCGCCGTCGCCGCCAGAGCCCTTCGCCCCCGTGCCGGCGATGGTCGTGATCACGCCGGTGCCGGGATCGACGGCGCGGAGCCGGTTCCCCTCGCGCTCCAGGATGTACACCGTGCCGTCGGGCCCGACCTCCACCGCCCGGGCGCCATGGATCGCCGCCCGGGCCGCCGGCCCGCCGTCGCCGTCGTGGCGAGCCTGGCCCGTGCCGGCGAAGGTCTGGATCGTCCCGGTGGCCAGGTCGACGACCCGGATGCGGTGCGCGGCGACGTCGGCGATGAACAGCCGGCCGTGGCCGTCGAGCGCCACGCCGTTGGGCTCGACCAGGCCGGCCCGGGTGCCGGGGCCGCCGTCGCCGCTGGTCGTCTTCGAGCCATCGCCGGCGACGGTCGTGATCACGCCCGTCCGACCATCGACCCGGCGCACGCGGCGGTTCAGGCGGTCGGCGAAGTAAAGCGTCCCGTCGGTGTCGACTGCCACGCCGTACGGCTCGTCGAGCTGTGCCTCGGTCGCCGGCCCGCCGTCGCCGCCGAACCCCTTGGTCCCCGAGCCGGCCACGGTCGTGATCACGCCGGTGGCGGCGTCGACGCGGCGGATGCGGTGGTTGAAGGTGTCGGACAGGAACAGATGGCCGCCGGCGTCGAGGGCCACGTCGAACGGCTGGTTCAGCTGCGCCCGCGCAGCCGGGCCGCCGTCGCCGGCAGCGCCGGGGGTCCCGGTGCCGACCGGCGAGCCGATCTCGGGCGCCTGGAGGCCGCAGACGGCCGCTAGCAGGAGTGCGACGGGGGACATGGCGATCCGCTCCAGGGGAACTTGACGATCCGCGCCGATGGCGAGTGTGGCGGCCGCCAGGGGCCCAGGCAAGGGGTCGGCCGCCCCTGGAGATCATCCGGCCGTGGCCCGGGGATTGCTGCGCCCCCTGGGTAAACTGGCCCGACTGCGCCGATCACCCCATTGGGCAGGCGGTTCGGGCGGGCTATGATGGCCGCGTCCGCGGGTCCGGAACCGGGTGTCGACCCCGCGCCACCGGCCCCATCAGGAGGAGTCCGACCGTCCATGGCCGACATCGTCATCATCAACCCGCGGTTCGAGGTGTCGTTCTGGGGCATGGAGCATGCCCTGCCGCTGGTCGGGAAGAAGGCGAACCTGCCCGTCGCCTGCCTGCCCCTGCTGGCGGCCCTGACGCCGGCCGAGCACACGGTCACGCTGATCGACGAGAACGTCGAGCCGATCGACTGGGACCGCTGCGCCCGGGCCGATCTCGTCGGCATCACGGGCATGAGCGTCCAGCGGTTCCGGATGCGCGAGATCCTCACCGAACTGAAGGCGCGCGGGGTGTTCACCGTCGTCGGCGGCCCGCTGGTCACCGTGATGGAGGACTACTTCGAGGGCCTGGCCGACGTGATCTTCATCGGCGAGGCCGAGGAGACCTGGCCGCGGTTCCTCCGCGAGTGGCAGC
>CAZUZD010000031.1:30855-31300 GCA_964624465.1 uncultured Isosphaeraceae bacterium | reverse complement strand
ACCCCGGGCGCACGGCCCAGCGCGGCGGCCGGCACGATCGTCGGCACGGCCAGCGCCCCGGCGGCGGCCAGCGTGCCCCGGAGCACGTCGCGGCGGCTGGTGGTCGCGGTCCCGGTCCCATCGGGCTTCGGCGCGGGTGACCTCATGGCTCGGCTCCTGGAGCGCGGCGGGCGCGGCCGGACCCGGACCGGGCCCGCGTGGTGTGGGCCCGCCCGGCGGCCGTGGGCCCGTCGCGTGGTGACTGGGCGCGTCGGTCGGTCGAACGATCCATGGTCGGTCGATCGCAGGCGTGGGCGGCGCCGGGCCTCGCACGACCGCCCGTACCACCGCCGTCGTCATCTGAGCACCGCCCGCCAGTCCGGTCAAGCCGCGCCCGGCGTCCGGATCCCCTGCCCTGCACTGAGTGGCCGTGTGTCCTGGGCGGCCAGGCGGGGTGGGCCCAACA
>CAZUZD010000031.1:0-30844 GCA_964624465.1 uncultured Isosphaeraceae bacterium | reverse complement strand
GGGGGTGGGGGGCCCGTGGGGGGGGGGGGGGGGGGGCCCGCGGGGGCCCCCCCCCCCCCCCCCCCCACGGCACACGGAAGGCAGGAACTCCCGTAGGTCGGATGAGCGGAGCGAAATCCGACGGTCACGGGGGCGTCCGTCTGGTCGGTCGCTCGATCCGAAGGCCACGGTCTTCGTCCAGAGGGCCGGGCAACAGCTCCTGCACCTGCGGCGGTTCTGGAGCCGTCCCCTGCCCCAGCCCGTGGGTTTTCGCGCCCCACACCCCCCCTACGGGAGGGGAACGGCCGGGGTGCCCGGGGTCCGTCCGCGGAGCCTCCCCGGCCCAAGGGGCTAGGCGGGGGCGGCGCTGGGGATGGTGGCGAGGAGGGAGCGAAGGGCGGCGAGGTCGACGGGCTTGACCAGGTGGGCGTCGAAGCCGGCGGCGCGGGAGCGCTGGCGGTCGCTCTCCTGGCCGTAGCCGGAGACGGCGATCAGGCGGGCGCGGTCGGGGCCGGGCATGGTGCGCAGGCGGCGGGCGACCTCGTAGCCGTCGAGGCCGGGCAGGCCGATGTCCAGGAGCACGGCGTCGGGCAGGAAGCCGGTGGCGACCTCCAGCGCGGCGGCGCCGTCATGCGCCAGGGCGATCTCGTGGCCGGCGCGGCGGAGCAGCCGACCGAGGCCCCGGGCGCTGTCCTCGTTGTCGTCGACGACCAGGATCCGCAGCCGGTGGCCGGCCGGCTGGGGCCGGGCCGCCGCGACGGCAGGTGGCGTGGTGGTGGCGGTGGCGAGACTGGTGCTGGCGCCGGTACCGTCACCGTTGGCCGGGCGGGCCGCCGGGGCGTGGCTGGCCGGTCCGGTGCGGGGCAGGCGGACGGTGAAGGTGCTGCCGTGGCCCAGGCCGTCGCTCTGCGCCGAGATCGTGCCGCCGTGCAGCTCGACGACGGTCTTGACCAGCGCCAGGCCGATGCCCAGGCCGCCCCGCGAGCGGGCCAGGCCGGGGTCGAGCTGGGTGAACATCTCGAAGACCTGCGGCAGCCGCTCCGGCGCGATCCCGATGCCCGTGTCCCGCACGGCGATCTCGATCGTCCCGGCGGCGGCGCCGTCGGTGCTAGCCTCGGGCCCAGGGTGGGCGCTGAGGGTGATCTGGCCGCCGGGCTCGCTGTACTTGGCGGCGTTGGTCAGGAGGTTGACCAGCACCTGCTCGAGGCGGGCCGGGTCGGCGGTGATCGGGCCCAGGGCCGGGTCGAGGTCGACGCGCAGGTGGTGGTGGCAGGCGCCGAGGACCGGCTGGGTGGTCTCGACGGCGCGGGCGACGATGGTGGCCAGGTCGGTGGGCTCGGGGCGGAGCTGGATCTCGCCGCGGGCGACGCGGGCGGCGTCGAGCAGGTCGTCGACGAGCCGGCCGAGGTGATCGACCTGGCGGCCGATGGCGTCGCGGGCCCAGTCGCGGTCGGCGATCGCCTGGGGGTCGCCGGCGGCCCCGGGCTGGCGGAGGGTCTCGACGGCGACCTGCACGGCGGCCAGGGGGTTGCGCAGCTCGTGGCCGAGCATGGCGAGGAACTCGGTCTTGCGGCGGTCGAGCTCCTGGAGCTCCTCGGCGCGGGCGCGGAGCTGGCTCTCGAGCCGGCGGCGCTCGGTCAGGTCGATCATGGCGGCGATGGCGCCCCGCACGGCGCCGTCCTCGCCGGTCAGGGGGGCCGAGTGCACGAGCAGCTGGTACACCTGGCCGTCGGCGACCTCGAGCTCGAGCTCCTCGCGGACCGGGTGCCCGAGGGTCACCGAGCGCTGGATCGGTAGCTCGGCGTCGGCCAGGGGCCGGCCGTCGCGGCGGACCCGGCGGGCGAGGTAGCCGGCGGGCAGGTGCGTGAGGGTGGCGCCGCCGTCGACGGGCAAGCCCAGCAGGGTGGCGAACGCCGGGTTGACGCGGAGCTGCTGACAGGCGGGGTCGTCGGCCAGGACCAGGCCGATCGGCACGACGTCCAGCAGGGTCTCGAGCTCCTCGACGCGGTGCCGCAGGTCGGCGTTGAGCTGGAGCACCCGCTGCTCGGTGTGCTTGCGTTCGGTGACGTCGCGGATGTAGACCGAGAGCCCCTCGGGCGCGGGGTACGCGTGCAGCTCGATCCAGCGGCCGACCTGGATGGTGGAGGGGAACTCCAGGTGCGCGGGCCGCCCCGATCGGGCGGCGTCGCGGTAGGCGACCTCGTGCGGCGAGCCCCTGGTCTGGGGGAACTCCTCCCAGTAGAGCCGGCCCAGCAGCGCCTCCTTGGGCCGGCCCAGGTAGCGCTCGGCCTGGGCGTTGACGTAGGTGAACCGGCC
Source organism: uncultured Isosphaeraceae bacterium (assembly GCA_964624465.1). Classification (GTDB taxonomy): domain Bacteria; phylum Planctomycetota; class Planctomycetia; order Isosphaerales; family Isosphaeraceae; genus CAZUZD01. Next base: position 28,549 of record CAZUZD010000031.1, on the reverse strand, counting down.
CTCGTGGTCGAGCGAGTAGAAGGAGTCGGCGATGCTCTCGAGGATCGCCAGGGTGCGCTGGTGCTCGCGGCGAAGCTCCTCGCGGACCCGCTTCAGCTCGGTGACGTCGAGGTAGGCCGAGACCGCGCCCCGGGGCCGGCCCTGGTCGTCGAACAGGGGCCGGGCGTGGCCGAAGATGGTGCGGAGGGTCCCGTCCTCGAACCGGATGTCGAGCTCCTCGTCGCGGACCTCGACGCCCTGCGCCGCGACCTGCAACGGCAGCTCGGCGGTCGGCAGGTCGCGGCCGGCGCGCACGACGCGGTGCGGGGTGGCCTCCATGCCGTCGCGGACGAGGTTGGTGCCGGCGCGCGACCGCATCAGCTCGTAGGCGGAGCGGTTGCCCTGGATCACGCGGCAGTCGGGGTCGTCGGTGCGGAGGACGGCGATCGGCATGACCTGCATCAGGGCCTCGACCTCGTCGGCCCGCTCGCGGGCCCGCTGCTCGGCCTCGACCAGCTCGGTCACCTCCATGGCGGCGACGGTCAGGCCCACGACCGCGCCCTCGGGGTCGCGGAGCGGCTCGGCGGTGACGTCGAAGTGCAGGGTCCGGTCGCCGGGGCGGAACTCGATCGGGCGGCGGGCGCCCCGGCCGCTGCTGAGCACCTGCTGCTTCAGCGCCGTCAGCTCGGCCAGGGCGCCGTCGGGGGCCAGCTCGGCGTCGGTGTGGCCCAGGAGCTGCTCGACCTGGAACCCGCCCAGGGGGTTGTGCACCCAGGTGTAGCGGAGCTGGGCGTCGCAGTTCGAGACGGTGATCGGCGAGTGCTTCAGGGCGACCGCGAACCGCTCCTCCCCCAGCCGCAGCGCCTGCTCCAGCCGCTTGCGGTCGGAGACGTCGATCAGGCTCACGGCCACGCCGTCGTCGTGTCGCACGGCCATGTTCCGCACCCAGCCGGTGCCGCTGTCGCCGGTGCCGTACTCGACCTCGGCGTCGAACGGCAGGCCGGTCTCGACCACGCCGACGTAGCGTCCGAAGAACGCCGCCAGCCGGTGGCCGGTCGGGAGCTGCTGCAGGAGCCGGTGGCCGATCAGCTCGCCGGCCGGCACCCCCAGGAGCGCGGCGGCCGCCGGGTTGGCGTAGGCCCAGCGGAAGTCGACGACCGTGCCGGAGCCGTCGCGGACCGATTCGAGGATCGCGTAGCCGTAGAGCGAGCGGTCCTGCGCCTCGCGGAACCGCTCGCGGGCCCGCTGGCTCTCGGCCTGGGCCCACTCGCGGCGGGTGATCTCGGCCTCGAGCTGGCGGCGGCGGCTCTCCGACTCCGCGGCGTTGGTCTGCGCCCGCCAGGTCGCCGTGCGCGCCGACTGCCCGATCGCCGCCACCGCCGCCCCGCCGAGCAGGTGCAGCACCAGCACGAACATGTCGGGCCCGCCCCGCACCGCCAGCGTGAACCGCGGCTCGACGAACAGGAACAGCACCACCATGGCGCTCAGCACCGTGCTCAGCAGCGCCGGCCCGGCCCCGAACCGCGCCGCCAGCGCGATCATCGGGAAGTAGAGCATGTACCAGCGGCCCGGCGGCAGGTACGGGTCCAGGACCCAGCGCACCACCGACATCAGCGCCACGCCCACCACCGCCAGCGCGTAGCGGGACGTACGGCTCAGCCGCCGGTCCACGGACCAGGGTGCGGGGGGCACCGACATCGCAGAGCCTCGGGGATGGGCCACGACGCGGGGCGACGTCTTCGGTTCCGGAGCGCGTGTCCCGTACGTGACCAACGATTGTATTCCGGTCGCAGGTGTCTTCGCAAATCCCAGGCGCCGCCGGCCGGCGATTCCCCCCGCGCGAGCCTAGGAGCCGGCGCCCTCGGCGGCGCGGGCGGCGGCCACCGCGTCGAGGTACGCGGCCACCAGCGCCTCGCGGCCCAGCAGCCCCACCAGCCGGCCCGGGTCGTCGGGGCCGACGACCGGCACGGCGTCGAGGTTCCACTCCGTCATCCGCTTCAGCGCCGTGTGCAGGTCGTCGTCGGCCGTGACCCGGGGCCCCGGCTGCCGGGCCAGGTCGACGGCCAGCACCAGCGGGCCGGCGTGGCTGCCCCCCAGCGCCGCCCGCAGGTCGGAGACGCTCAGGCAGCCGGTGAGGCGGCCGTCGGCGTCGACGACCGGGAACATCCCCTCGGCCGACCGCGCCGCCCGCCCGAGGATCAGCGGCAAGGGCGTCGTCTCGGCCAGCGGCTCGACCCCCCGGGTCCGCAGCGGCACCTGCCCGACCCGGAGCCGCTCCAGCACGTCGGCCTGGAGATCCCCCCGGTGCGCCGGGCTCTCCAGCGGGGTGAGGACCTGCTCCTCGTAGAGCGTCCAGCGCCGGGACAGCCCCATCGTCAGGCCGCAGGCGAGCATCAGGGGGACGAGCAGGCTGTACGAGCCGCAGAGCTCGCAGATCATCACGATCGCCGTCAGCGGCGTCTTGGAGACCCCCGCGAAGAACCCGCCCATGCCGACCATCGCGAACGCCGCCGGGTCCAGCCCCCAGCCCGGCACCAGCGCCGCCAGCGCCTGGCCCACGGCGCCGCCCAGCAGGCCGCCCACCACGATCGACGGCCCGAACAGCCCGCCGCTGCCGCCCGAGCTGATCGTGAGCCCGGTCGCCAGCGGCTTCAGGAGCGCCAGCGTCAGCAGCAGCCCCGGGCCCAGCTGCGGGCCCGTCGCCGGCGATCCGGCCGCCAGCCGGCCGGCGGGCATCCCCAGCGCCCCCCACTGCACCCAGCCGTAGCCGCCCGAGAGCAGCTGCGGGAACGCCAGCGCCAGCCCGCCGAGCATCAGCCCGCCCACGGCCGGCTTCAGCGCCCTGGGAATGGGCAGCTGCGCGAAGACCCGGTCCCGCACGCCGTAGAAGACCCGCACGAACAGCCAGCCGGCCGCCGCGCACGCCACGCCCAGCACGGCGAACGCCGGCAGCTCGGCCAGGCCGTGGAACTCCAGCTCGGGCACGGTGAAGACCGGCTCGGGCGTGATGAACAGCGCGAAGGTCGAGTAGGCCACGATGGCGCTGGCCAGGCACGACAGGATCGCCCCCGACTCCAGCGCCGGCGTGCGGTAGAGCATCTCGCAGGCGAACAGCGCCCCGCCCAGCGGCGCCCGGAAGATCGCCCCCACGCCCCCGGCCGCGCCGGCCAGCATCAGGAGCCGACGCTCGTCGGGCGTCAGCCGCAGGGCCCGCGCCAGCGACGAGCCCAGGCCGGCGCCGATCATCGCGATCGGGCCCTCGGCGCCCGCCGCGCCGCCGGTGCCGATGGTGATCACCGACGCCAGCCCCTTGACCAGTGGCACCCGCGCCCGGATCTGGCCGCCCCCGCGGTGGAACGCCCGGATGATCGCGTCGGTGCCGTGCCCCTCCGCCTCGGGCGCGAACCGGAACACGAGCAGCCCCGCCGCCAGGCCCCCCAGCGTCGGCACCAGCAGCACCCGCCACCACGAGGTCGGCAGCTCGATCGCGTGCACCGGCTCGTCGGCCGTCGGCGGCAGCCGCAGGTGCAGCACGTCGCCCAGCACCCGGGCGGTCGCCAGGTTCAGCAACGTCAGCAGCACCACCGCCCCCAGCCCCGCGCACAGCCCCACCACCGGGCTGCACACCGCCACCCGCCCCGCCCCGGGCGTCGCCCACCGATCCGCCAGCCCCACCAGCAGGCGCCGCACCGCGGCGCCGCCCCGGTCCCAGGGGGACGGCGGCGACGACGGCGACGGCGTGGTCAGCGACGGCGGTGCGGTCATCGACGGTCCTCGGGCTCCGATGGGCGGCTGCGGGACCGGGCGCCCGCCACGGCCAGGCTCTGGAACCGGTGTCGGCGGGCGGCTCCGCGCCCGCCTACCTTACCCGATCGGCCCTCGCCCTGTCCCGCGCGCCCGGGACCCGGGGGGAATCGCCCCCGGGCCGGGCCCGCACCGGTTCGCCGCGCTGCGGACCGCGCCAGGCTCAGGAGTTGTCGACGACGTTCTGGAACTGGCCGAACTGCGTGCCCACGGGGTTCCTCGGGAAGTCGGCGTTGCCCGGGAACGCCGAGCCCTGCTGGCGGCCCAGGTTGTACTTCAGCCGGCCGTTGGCCCGCTCGTAGTACGGGGCGAAGCTCGTCGGGCCCCGGAAGCTGTACGACTGCGCGTCCTGCGGCTTCAGGCCGCTGAACGGGTGGATCGTCAGGTTGCGGATCGTGGTGCTCTGGCGCGTGCCGCCGGCGAACAGGCCGCCGGGCAGGAATCCGATCGCCGTCTTGCGGAAGTACTGGTTCGGCCCGCTGGCCCCGAGGTCGGCGATGAACACCCCGGAGATCGAGACGTTGGCGATCTCCACGCCGGCGGCCTTGTTCCGGGTCGTGATCACGCCGCCCAGGCCGTCGTAGCCAGGGCCCTGCTGCAGGATCCGGTGCAGGTACACCCCCTGCACCGAGGCGCCCCTGGCCCCGATCGGCCGGTTGTACCCGTAGGCGCCCAGGTCGATGGCCGCGCCGGCGTTGCCCTGGATCAGGGTGATGTCGCGGAAGTGCTGGTTGTCCGCGAAGACCTTGATCGCGTCGTCGGAGTGCTGCAGGTACAGGTACGACGCGGTGGCGTTCGGCGTGAGGATGCCCGGCCCGTCGGCGGCGCCATGGAACGTGCCGGGGGTCTTGAGGTCGAAGAGCCGCACCGGCTCGTCGCTGCCGAGCTGGATGAACTCCTGGTGCCGCACCGGGCCGTACGCGACGCTGATCCCCTCCACCGTGATCGCCCTGGTGCTGTGGATCTCGATCAGGCCCGAGCGGACCATGTACTGGCCCGCGGTGATCTCGTCGAGCAGCGACGCCGGCTTGGCCAGCCGCGAGAAGTCGTTCAGGTCGAGCGCCGGGGCCGACCGGTTGTTGTACGTGCTGTAGCCGTTGATCCGGCCGTAGCCGTCGATGTGGACCTTGCTGGCGAGCTTCGGCTTCACGACGTGGAAGTAGTTGTCCGACTCGACGATCTTGATGCCCCGGAGCGCCGAGAGCTCGCCGGCCGAGAGCGCCGCCAGGTCCGACTTGCCGTCGAGCTTCTGGACCACGGCCCGCTGCGCGTCGGTGAGCCTGGGCAGCGTGATGGTGACGTACGAGTTGGTCAGCGGCACGTCGAGGGTGACGAGGTTGCCCAGGGTGATCGAGAGGTCCTTGCCGTATCGGTCGCCGCCGGGGTTGTAGCGGTCCAGCGAGCCGAGGAACTTCAGCGTGTTGCTCGCCTCGGAGAACCGCCACTGGGGCCGGACCAGGCCGTGGTCGTGGAACGCCTGGTCCTTGCTGCCCCAGCCGAGGTCGGACTGGATGACCGTGTTGCCCGGGTCCTGGTTGAAGGTCTGCGCCGAGATCCAGACCGCGTAGGCCTTCGTCGGCAGGTACTCGTTCTTCGCGGCGTTGTAGGGGATCAAGGTGATCTGGACCGGGGCGTCGGGGGTGAGCTTGAGCCCCTGGATCTCCTGCCCCCAGCGGAACTCCGCGCCGGTGGCGTTCTTGAGCGGGCTCCCCTTCAGGAACGCGGCGAAGCCGGGATAGGCCACCGAGTTGATCCCGTTGCCGGGCGTCTCGGAGACCCTGAGGTTGAGGCTCTTGCCGGCGTCCTTCGGCAGCACCGGGAGCTGGTGCGTCTCCAGATAGCTGAACTTCGCGCCCCGGCCGCCCAGGTCGACGGTGTCCCAGCCCGCCGAGCCGATTGCGCCCGCCGAGTACTGCTGGACGATGTCGTACTCGAGGGTCTCGGACCCGACCCGCAGCGCCACCTTCAGGTCGGCGCCCGCCATCAGGGCCCGCCCCTCGAGCGCCTCCAGCGGCGTGACGCTGTGGTGCCGGCGGCGCGCCGGACGGTTCGCGCGGCGGTCGCGGCCCAGCAGGGCCCGCAGGCGGGGGAACCGGGACATCATCATGGTGCTCATGCGCGGTGCTGCTCCCTCAGGGTTCGGCGTCGAAGGCCCGACACTCGCAGCGAACATCCTGGGATCTGGATCCAGAAGTCTGCTGATTGCATCAGGATCGAATTTCAAAGAGAAAATTCGAATCCAGAATTCTTCATCGAATCCCAAGAACGGATCCTAGGGCGTCGGCCCGCGGGCTGTCAAGCAACCACCGGTGGCCCGGTCCCCGCCGCCGTTCCCCCGGCCCGGCCCTTGATTCCCGCCGCCGTCGCGGTATAGTGCACTAGATGGCTAGTGCAGTGGGCTTGAGAGGAGGTGGGGCCGATGGACCTGCGGATCGACCCGCACAGCCACGTGCCGATTTTCTTGCAGATCGTGCAGGGGGTGCGGTCGGCGATCGCCTCGGGGGCCTTGCGGGCGGGGGACGGGTTGCCGTCGCTGCGGGCGCTCGGGGTGCAGCTGATCGTGAACCCGAACACGGTGCAGAAGGCGTACGACGCGCTGGAGCGCGAGGGCCTGGTGGCCACCCGGCGGGGGGTGGGGGTGTTCGTCGTCGAGGGGGGGCCCGACTCGGCGCGGCCGGGGGCCGAGCAGGTGGTGATCGAGGCGCTGCGGCGCGGGGTCGAGGCGGGCCGCGCGGCGCGACTGCCCGACGAGCGGCTGCGGGCGCTCTTCGAGGACGTGTTGACGACCACGGTGGCGGCGGAGCCCAGCGGGGCGGGAGGGCGGCCATGAGCGGCATCCTGGCAGACCCGGCCGCGCCGGCGATCACGCTGGCGGGCCTGACCAAACGCTACCGATCGCGGCTGGCCGTCGATTGCCTGTCGCTGGAGGTGGCCCGCGGCGAGATCGTCGGCCTCATCGGCGCCAACGGCGCCGGCAAGAGCACGACCCTCCGCATGCTCATGGGCCTCACGCCCATCACCGCGGGCTCGGCCCGGGTGCTCGGCCTCGACCCGGAGGTCGAGGCCATCGCGATCAAGCGGCGGGTGGGCTACGTGCCCGAGTCGCACCAGATCTACCGCTGGATGCGCGTGGGCCAGGCCATCGGCTTCGCCCGCGCCTTCTACCCGGCCTGGGACGAGGCCCTCGGCGCGCAGCTGCTGCGGCAGTTCGGCCTCGACGAGCGGGCGAAGGTCCGGGCGCTCTCCAAGGGCACGCTGGCCAAGCTCTCGCTGCTGCTGGCCGTGGCGCACGTGCCCGAGCTCTTGATCCTCGACGAGCCGATGTCGGGCCTCGACCCGATCAGCCGCGAGGAGTTCCTCGACGGCGTGGTGCGGACCCTGGCCGACCGCGGCTGCACCCTGCTGTTCTCGAGCCACAACCTGGCCGACGTCCAGCGCCTGGCCGACCGGGTCATCATCCTCGATGACGGCCGGCTCCTGGCCAGCGGGGCGGTCGACACCATGCTGGCGACGACCAAGCGGATCCACGCCGTGCTGGCCGAGGGCGCCGTGCCATCGCGCGAGCCGGCGGGCACGATCTGGCAGAGCGTCGGGCCACGCGCGTGGTCGTTGACGGTGCGCGACTGCTCGCCCGAGGTCGTGGCCCGGCTGCGGGCCGAGAACCCGGTTGAGTCGGTCGACGTGCAGGACCTGAACCTCGAAGCCGTGTACAAGGACCTGATCCGGGGTCGGAGGGCCGTGCGATGAACCCGCTGACGATGTTCCGGGCCCTGCTGGCGAAGGACCTGCGCGTCAACGCCACGGTGCTGCTCGTGAGCCTGGGCGCCTGGCTGGCCCCGTACGCGGTGCTGACCAGCCACCGCATGATCTACGACCTGCCGGCGGGCCTGGCCCGTGAAGGATGGTCGTCCACCCTGCAAGCCGCCGCGGCGCTGAGCCTGGCGGCGTCGGTGGTGGCGGGCCTGCTGCTGGGGGCCAACGCCTTCGCGGCCGAGCGGTCCGATCGTTCGGCGGAGTTCCTGGCCCTGCTGCCGGTCAGCCGTCGGCAGATCGTCGCCAGCAAGCTGCTGGTGGCCCTGGCGCCGCTGGCGATCATCTGGGGCACGGGCCTGCCCCTGATCTACGGGCTCGACCGGCTGACCCCGGTGGAGGTGGGCCCGGTGATCTTCGCCTGCCTGCTGCTGGTCTTCGGCGTGTCGTGGCTCGGGTCGTCGTTCCTGGGCAGCCCGATGAACGCGCTGGGGCTGACGCTGGGCGTCGTGATGGTGCTGCTGCTGATCATCGGCCAGGCCGATTACGTGTACCGCGACGCGATCGGCACCCGGCAGTTCACGATCGCGATCTTCGGCCTCTTCGCGGCGCTCGGCGTGGCCGGGTTCGTGGCCGGCACCTGGATCGCCCTGCGACGGATCGAGCCCTGAGCACGCCGAACCCGGGGCCGTCGTCGCCATCGTGCGGCGCGGCCCCAGCCCGGCTCAGGCGACCGGCGCGGTGGCCGGGCGCGGCGAGAGTCGGGGGGCCCGGAACAGGGCGGTGGCCCCGAAGCGGCGGCAGAGCTCGGCCAGGAGCACCGGCAGCAGGACGCCGCCGACGGTGCCGACGATCAGGTGCAGCGTCGGGTTGTCGGTGTGGAGCCCCTTCTGCAAGGCGATGCGGAGGCCGGCCGAGGCGATCGTGTGCGCCACGTAGATCTCCAGCGAGTCGACCCCCAGGCGCCGCAGGACGTCGGTGCCGGGCAGGCGGCTCAGCAGCACGGCCAGCGCCAGCGCGGCGGCGATCCCGCTCAGCGCCACGGCCAGCGCCTCCGGCGGCGTCAGGACGCGGCCGCCCCAGGTGGCCGCGGTGACGACGCCGAAGCCGAGCGTCGTCAAGGCGCCCAGCATGGTCGCCGGCGCGCGGCCCAGGGCACCGACCACGCCACGGGCGTCGAGCACCGCGCCCAGGGCGTAGTACACGCCGTAGTTGCGGGCCTGGAACAGCGGGCTCCAGGTGCCGATCGAGATCCGCCCCTCGGTTGCCCAGAACGCCGCGAACGCCGCCAGCGCCGCGACGGGCCCGAGCCCCAGCCGCCGCAGGGCGTAGTACAGCAGGGTGATGATCAGCAGCGCGTACAGGAACCAGAACTGCATGATCGGCTCGACCAGGATGCCCGCCAGGTCGGACAGGCTCGCCGGCCGGTTCGTGTACCGGCTCAGCACCACCTGGATCAGGGTCTGGAGCGTCGACCAGATCAGGTACGGATACGCCAGCGCCGCCAGCGTGGCCGTCACGAACCCGACCGGCGCCAGGCCGATCCGGCGGCCGGCGAACAGGCCCGAGAGCAGGAAGAACAGCGGCATGTGGAAGCCGTAGATCCAGGCGTCGACCGCGCCGGCCGCCCCCCCCTTCCCCAGGATCCCGCTCGTCTGGAGCCCCCGGATCGTGTGCCCGAGCACGACCAGGACGATGCCCAGGCCCTTGGCGAAATCGACCCAGGCGACGCGCGGTTGGCTCATGGTGGGTGTTGGCAACTGCAAAAACTATCTCAAAAGGCTCATCTGACGCCGGCCCCCATCATCCGTCCTCCCCCCGCCCTGTCAACAGCCGCCGCTCCGCCGCGAGTCGGGGGGTGCCGCGCCTGCGTCCCCCGCCGGGACGGGGCGGCCGCCGACCCCCGGACCGGCGCGCGGGCCCAATCGAGGACCTGGGCTCCGGGCGCGGCGGATGACGCTGGCGCGGATCCGCCCTTACGAGTGAAAACCCCCCCGTTTCGTCGGGGTGGCTCCGAGCCGGCCACGGACCGGGGGGGCTCGGGGGGCAGGGGGGTTTGGGGCGGGGGGGGGGGGGGGCTCATGCTGGGGGGCCCGGCCTGCGGCGGAGGCCGCGGCCGGGACGCCGCCCGCGGTGGGGTGCGGCGGACCGCGTCCCGGGCGAGGATCGTCCGGGGGCCCCGCCCTCTCTCGCGACCGCCGCGGGGCCGCCCGGACCGGTCCATCCCGGCGGGCGTCGCACGCAACCCGCCAGGCACCGCGGGCCCGGGACCCGTTCCGCCCGACTTCACCCCGGCCCCGCAACGGAGACGCGACCTCATGACGATGCGCAGTGACGGCCGCCGGCTCGGGGCCCTCGCCCTGACGCTGGCCGTGGCCCTGGCCCCCCCGGCGACGACCGCCACGGCCCGGGTCCAGCAGGCCCAGGCCCCCCAGAAGGTGACCTCGGTCGAGGGGATCACCGAGTACAAGCTGGCCAACGGCCTGCGGGTGCTCCTGTTCCCCGACGCCTCGCAGTCGAAGGTGACGGTGAACCTGACCGTGTTCGTCGGCTCGCGGCACGAGGGCTACGGCGAGGCCGGCATGGCCCACCTGCTCGAGCACATGGTCTTCAAGGGCACCCCCACCCGCCCCGACATCGTCGGCGACCTCAAGGAGAAGGGTGCCCAGTTCAACGGAACCACCTGGGTCGACCGCACCAACTACTTCGAGACCCTGCCGGCCTCCGACGCGAATCTCGAGTTCGCCATCGGGATGGAGGCCGACCGCATGCTCAACAGCCCCATCAAGCCGGAGGACCTGGCCACCGAGTTCTCCGTCGTCCGCAACGAGTTCGAGTCGGGCGAGAACTCCCCGAGCCGGGTGCTGAGCCAGCGGATGATGGCCGCCGCCTACGAGTGGCACAACTACGGCAAGTCGACGATCGGCAACCGCGCCGACATCGAGAAGGTGCCCGCCGACAACCTCCGCGCCTTCTACCGCAAGTACTACCAGCCCGACAACGCCATGCTCGTCGTCGCCGGCAAGTTCGACGAGGCCAAGGCGCTCGAGTTCATCACCAAGCACTTCGGCTCGATCCCCAAGCCCGAGCGCGCCCTGCCGGTGACCTACACCGAGGAGCCGGCCCAGGACGGCGAGCGCACCGTGTCGCTGCGGCGCGTGGGCGACGTCGGCATCGTGGGCATGCTGTTCCACGTCCCGGCCGCCTCGCACCCCGAGTTCCCCGCCGTGAAGGTGCTCGCCAGCATTCTGGGCACCGAGCCCTCCGGCCGGCTCTACAAGGCGCTCGTCGAGACCCGCAAGGCGACCGACGTCGGCTCGGCGGCCCTGCCGACCCGCGACCCCGGCGTCCTGGAGGTCGAGGCCGAGGTCAACACCCGCGACCCCAAGGTCCTGGAGTCGGTGCGCGATGAGATCGTCAGCGTGCTCGAGAAGGTGGCCAAGGACGGCGTGACGGCCGACGAGGTCGACCGCGCCCGCCGCCAGTTCCTCAAGAACCGCGAGCTGGCCCAGGCCGACCCGAACCGCATCGCGGTGGAGCTCTCCGAGTGGGGCGCCCAGGGCGACTGGCGGCTCTACTTCCTCGACCGCGACCGGCTGGAGAAGGTGACCCCGGAGCAGGTCCAGGAGGCCGCCAAGAAGTACCTGACGGCCAGCAACCGCACCGTGGGCATCTTCGTCCCCAGCGACGCCCCCAGCCGCACCCCGGTGCCGCCGACCCCGGCGATCGCGAGCCTGGTCGACGGCTACACCGGCCGCTCGGCCGCCTCGGCCGGCGAGGCGTTCGACGCGACGCCCCTGGCCATCGAGGCGCGGGTGCAGAAGCCCGACCCGATCGAGGGCGTCAAGCTCGCCCTGCTGCCCAAGAAGACCCGCAACGAGGCCGTGAACCTCGTGCTGCGGCTCGACTACGGCAACGCCGAGAACTTGAAGGGCCTGACCGACGCGGCCGCCTACCTCGGCCCGCTCATGGCCCGCGCCACCAAGACCCTCGACCGCCAGCAGCTCCAGGACGCCCTGGACAAGAACTTCGTGCGGCTGTCGGCCGGCGGCCGGGGCGCCGGCGGGGCGGGCAACCTCACCCTCAGCCTCCAGACCAAGCGCGAGAACCTGCCCAAGGCCCTGGAGCTGATGCGCCAGGTGCTCCGCGAGCCGGCCCTCGATGAGTCGGAGTTCGAGACCCTCAAGGCCCAGCGCCTGGCCGCGCTGGAGCAGGGCAAGAGCGAGCCGACGACCCTGGCCGCCACGAAGCTCCAGCGCCAGATCGCCCAGTACCCGCCCGACGACGTCCGTTACGTGCCGACGACCGAGGAGTCGATCGAGCGGGCCAAGGCCGTCACCATCGACCAGGTTCGCAAGGTCTACAGCGACTACCTGGGCGCCGGCCACGGCGAGCTGGCGATCGTCGGCGACTTCGACCCCTCGGAGGTCCTGCCCGAGGTCGAGACCATGCTCAAGGGCTGGAAGGCCGCCAAGCCGTACGCCCGTATCGAGCGCCCCTACCAGCCGAACCTGCCGGTGGCCAGCGAGGCGATCGCGACCCCCGACAAGGCCAACGCCATCTACCTGGCCGGCCTGACCCTGCCGATGAACGAGGACGACCCGGACTACCCCGCCCTGGAGGTCGCCAACTTCCTGTTCGGTGGCGGGGCCCTGTCGTCGCGGCTGGGTGACCGGCTGCGTCAGAAGGACGGCCTGTCCTACGGCGCCGGCTCGATGTTCGCCGCCCCGGCGCCCGACAACCGCGGGTTGCTGATGATCAACGCCATCTACAACCCGAAGAACGTCGCCAAGGTGAAGGCCGGCGTCGTCGAGGAGTTCGACCGCCTGCTCAAGGACGGCGTGACGGCGGCCGAGCTCGACCGCGCCAAGGCCGGCCTGCTCCAGCAGCGCCGGATCGGCCGCACCAGCGACACCGGCCTGGCCAGCACGCTCGCCGGCCAGCTCTTCCTGGGCAAGACGATGAAGGACGACGCCGAGCGTGACGCCAAGATCGAGGCCCTCACGGTCGACGCCGTCAACGCCGCGATCCGCAAGCACCTCGACCCGAAGAAGCTCTCCGTCATCACCGCCGGCGACTTCGACAAGGCCGACGACGCCAAGCCCGAGGGCAAGTGACCTGGAATCCCCCGCGACGGGGCCGGGCTCACCGCCAGGCCCCGTCCGGCTCCTGCTCGGCCCGCACTCACCGCCCGCCTCCGGCCCGCCTGGCCCGGGGCGGGCGGTTCGCGTTGCGGGGGCAACGGGGCCCGGAAAAATCGGGTCCGGGACGGAATCGGGAAAAATCCCGGTCGGAGGTGGCGTCGGCTCTCGCCTGGTGGGGTGAAGGCGGTTCGAGGGGTGCCAGTCGAGTCGGGTTGAGCCCGGCGACGACGACCCGATCCGGGCCGCAGGCGTCTCAGACCCACGACCCCACGGCGAATTCCGGAGCGACGACCATGTTCAAGACCCTGTTCGGACGGACCCTCGGTGGCCACGCTCGTCCGGCCCGGCGTCAGCCGCGGGCGCTGACCCCCACCCTGGACGGCACCGAGACCCTGGAGGCCCGCAAGCTGCTCTCGACGGCCACGGCCCGCGCCGGGGCCTACGAGGTGACCGTCTTCACGAAGACCATCAGCTCGTCGGACGTGGATGTGTACGCCAGCCTGCGTCGCAACGGCGTGCTGGTCAAGAACAACATCCCCGTCGCCACCAGCTCCCGGGTCGAGGAGGACCCGGTGGTGTCGATCAACGCCAACGGCCGGTTCGCGGTGGCCTGGAAGGATGAGCTGAGCTCCAGCGACTCGGACATCAAGCTGCGGGTCTACAACAGCGCCGGCAACCCGCTGGTCAACGCCCTGACGGTCAACGCCTCGCCTCGCCGTGAGACCGACCCGACGGTCGGCATCAACGACGCGGGCCGGATCGTGGTGGCGTACAGCCATCAGGCCACGAGCTCGAACCTGGACGTGCTGGCCCGGCAGTACCTGCCCAGCACCTCGACGGGCTCCAGCTACTCGAGCACGGGCTTCAACGTGGCCAACGACTCCGGCCGCAACGAGTTCGACCCGAACGTGAAGGTGGCCGCCAACGGCAACTGGGCGGTGGCGTACACCCGCCGCTTCGACAGCCGGGACAAGGACGTCTTCGCGTTCGTCCGCCGCACCGACGGCACGACGACCCGGAAGGCCGTCATCGAGACGACCAGCGACGAGGACAACGCGCTCGTCGAGTCGTACACGGGCACCAGCTCGCTGAAGGTCTCGTACCTGCGGCTCGGTTCGCGGGTCAGCAAGACGATCACGGTCTGACGCGACCGGGGCACGGGCCGGGCCGATCGGTGCTCGGCTCACCGCGCGTCGTGGCTCCGAGGGGCGATCTCGCGGTCGGCCGACGGCGGCGATCCCGGCTCGTCGGCGCTCGAGGGCGGCCCCACGCCGCCGTGGCATCCAACCGGATCGAGTTCCTTCCCCGCGCCGGCTCACCGCCGCCATCGGCGGGGGCCGCGGGTGACCAACCGGTCGAGTTGCAAGCGGGCGTTGATTTGCGTTGATTGCTGATCTCGGCGCTTTCTGGTGTTTCTCCAGTCCTGGTTTGTGTAGGGTCTGGTGCCGGATTGCGGGCGGTGCGGCCGGGCCGCGGCGCCCGGGAGCTGAGTCCGGTCCGGAATTCGAGGATTTTTCCGGGAGGAGTGGCGGTCGGCTCCCGCCTTGTCGGTCAGAGGCGGTTCTCGGGGGCCGGTGGAGTCAGGTGAGCCCTGTGACCCCGACCCCGTGCGAGTCCGCGGGCGTGTGGATCGATCCCCTTCGAATCGAGGAATTGCACCAATGTTTTCATGCGTGTTCGGACGGATCCGTGGGAGCCAAGATCGTTCGGCCCGACGTCAGCAGCTGGCGCTGCGCCCCACGCTCGATGGCACCGAGACGCTCGAGAGCCGCAAACTCCTCTCGACGGCCACGGCCCGCGCCGGGGCCTACGAGGTGACCGTCTCCACCAGGAATATCGGGTCGAGAGACGTGGATGTGTACGCCAGCCTGCGTCGCAACGGCGTGCTGGTCAAGAACAACATCCCCGTCGCCACCAGCTCCCGGGTCGAGGAGGACCCGGTGGTGTCGATCAACGCCAACGGCCGGTTCGCGGTGGCCTGGAAGGATGAGCTGAGCTCCAGCGACTCGGACATCAAGCTGCGGGTCTACAACAGCGCCGGCAACCCGCTGATCTCGGCCCTGACGGTGAACAACTCGACGCGTCGCGAGAGCGACCCGTCGGTCAGCATCAATGCCGCGGGCCGGATCGTGGTCGCGTACACCCAGCGGGTCACGAGCTCGAACCTGGACGTGCTGGCGAAGCAGTACCTGCCCAGCAACTCGGCGGGGAGCAGTTACTCGAACACGAGCTTCACGGTGGCCAGCGATTCGGCCCGCAACGAGTACGACCCGAACGTGAAGGTGGCCGCCAACGGGAACTGGGCGGTGGCCTACACCCGCCGCTTCAGCAGCAGTGACACGGACGTCTTCGCGTTCGTCCGCCGCACCAATGGCACGACGACCCGGAAGGTCGTCGTCGAGACGTCGAGCATCGAGGACAACGCCGTGGTCGAGACGTACACCGGCTCCAGCTCGCTGAAGGTCTCGTACCTGCGGCTCGGGTCCCGCGTCAGCAAGACGATCTCGGTCTGACGCCCTCGGGGCGCGGCCGGCACGGGCCGGCGACTCACCCGGCGATGTGGCTCTCAGGGGCCATCCGCCGGCCGGGTCGCCGGCCCGCCGGCGTTCCGGGGCCACCGGCGCTGCGGGCTCAGGGCGAACCGGGCTCGGGCTCGGGCTCTGGTTCCGGATCGCCGGCTTCGAGGCGAGCCAGGGCCTGCTCGGCGTCGCGGGCCTCGTCCTCCCGGTCGAGGGCCCGGGCCGCGCGGATCAGCGAGCGCAGGTGGTTGGCCAGGAACTCGCGATAGGTCGGGTCCTGGGGGTTGATGGCGAGCGCCTTGCGTTGCCAGGCGATCGCCTGCTGGAGGCGGGTGCGGGCAGCCTCGGGCCGGTCGTCCTCCAGCTCGGCCAGGGCGCTGTTGTTGAGCAGGGCGCCCAGGCTGCTGGCGAAGTCCGGGGTCTCCGGGTGCTCGCGGACGAGCGTCTCGCGGATCGGCCGGGCCTGCGCGTAGGCCGCCAGGGCCTCGGCGTTCTGGCCCGCCTCGAGCCGGAAGTCCCCGATCTCGCTGTAGTTTTTGGCGAGGTGGTTTTGCAGTTCGGCGACGGTCGGGTTGGCGTCGACCAGCCGGCGGTGGATGGCGACGGCCGCCTCGAACGACGCCAGGGCCTCGTCGCGACGCCCGGCCTCGGCCAGCCGGGTGCCGAGCAGGGCGTGGTTCCGGGCCAGGTAGGTCTGGAACTCGGTCGTGCTGGGGTGCGCGGCCACGAGCGCCTGGTGGATGGCGTGGGCCGCCTCGTGCGCGGCGAGCGACTCGGCCGGCTGGCCCAGGCTGCTCAGCGCGTTGCCGATGTTGTCGTGAGCGATGGCGAGGCTGGCCTGGTGGAGCGTGACCTCCGGCTGCTCCCGGACCAGCTCGGCCAGCAGCGCCTGCCCCTGCCGGTACGCCTGGAGCGCCTGAGGGTCGTGGCCGGCGTCGTGGAGCAACACGCCGAGGTTGACGAGGGTCGAGGCCAGCTCGACCCGGTAGCGGGCGACGTCGGGATGGGCGGCCACCAGCGGTTCCTGGATCGACCGGGCGGCGCTGTACGACTGGAAGGCCGGGTCGCCGCGCCCGAGGCTGCGCAGCAGCACGCCGATGTTGTTGTGGCAGGCCGCCAGGTTCGCCCGATCGTGGTCCGTGGCCGTGGGCAGGGCGACCAGGGCGGTCATTGTGTCGGCGGCCGCCTGGTACGCCTCGAGGGCCTCGGGCAGGCGGCCGATCTCGCTGAGCAGGTTGCCGATGCTGTTCAGGCTGGCCGCCAGGTCGGCCTGGTGGGCCCGGTTCCCGGGATCGTCGCGGGCGAGCCCCTCCTGGATCGTCCGCGCCTCCCGGATCAGGGTCAGGGCGCGGTCCTTCTCGCCCAGCTCGTCGACGAGCAGGCCGAGCGCGAAGCTGGCGTCGGCGAGCCGCTCCAGGGAGGCGGGCCGGGTGTCGTGGTCGGCCTGGAGCTGGGCCCGCAGGCCCTGGAAGAACGCGATCGGCTCCCGGAGCAGCCGCCCGCGCAGGGGCGCCAGCTCGAGCGAGTCCTTCAGGGCCGGCTCGTTGACCACGGCGTCGCGGAACTTCTCGACGGCGGCGATCGCCTGGCCCTCCCGGTCCTCGGCGCGGTTGCGCTGCCGGTTGAGCGCCCCGTTGGCGTCGGTGAGCTGGTCGGCCTTCTGGGAGAGCTGCTGCCGCGCCCGGGTCTGCACGACCGTGACGGCGCCCAGCCCGAGCACCGCCATGAGCAGGCCCGCCGCCGCCGCCGCCATCGCGGTGCGGTGCCGGCGGGCCCAGCGGCGGGCCCGCTCGGGCCAGGGCTCGGGGCGGGCCCGCACCGGCTCGTCGGCCAGCCAGCGCTCGATGTCGCCGGCCAGCGCCTGCGCCGTGCCGTAGCGGTCCTCGGGCCGCAGCGCCAGCGCCTTCAGGCAGACGGCCTCCAGCGCGGCCGGGAGCTCCGGGCGCCAGACGCGCGGCCTCACGATCCGGCCGGCGCGCACGGCCTCGAGGATCGCGCCCAGGCTGTCCCCCTCGATCGGCGGGTGCGCCGTCAGCAGGCAGTACAGGTTGCCGCCGAGGCTGTAGATGTCGCTGGCCGGCCCGACCGTCCGGCCCTCGGCCTGCTCGGGGCTCATGTACCGCGGCGTGCCGACGGTGCCCAGGCTCAGGGCCCCCGTGGCGTCGGGCACCAGCGGGGCGGCCGCGTCGTCGTCGGCCGGGGCGTCGAAGGGCCGGGCCAGGCCCCAGTCGACGACCAGGGTCTCGCCGAACGGGCCCAGCATGATGTTGTCGGGCTTCAGGTCGCGGTGCACGATCCGCTGGCTGTGCGCGTAGGCGATCGTCTGGCAGACCGTGACGAACCGGGTCAGCAGGGCCCGCAGCGCCACCCGGCGGTCGCCGGCGTCGGCCTCCGCGTCGGCCCGATGGAGCCGCTCGATGGCCCGGCTCAGGGTCTCGCCGCGGATCAGCCGCATGGTGTAGTAGGCGTGACCCTGCTCGTCCAGGCCGCGGCCGTAGATCGGGACGATGCCGGGGTGCTCCAGCCGGCCGCTGATCTGGATCTCGCGGTCGAACCGCCGGCTGGCGACGGTGCGGTGCGCCTGGCCGGGGCGGATCCGCTTGAGGGCGACCTCGCGGCCGAACTGGTCGTCGCGGACCCGGTAGACCTCGCCTAGGCCGCCGCTGGCATGGTGCTCGATCGGCTCGTACCGCGTGACCGACGGCCCGAGCTGGAGCGGCCGCGCGGGGCCGTCCGCCCCCGGCCCGCTCTCCCGGTCGGGATCGGTCGACTCGTCGACGGCCATCACCCCGGCCATCTCCTCCAGGGCCTGGATCCGCCCCTGGAGGGTCGCCTCGAGCTCGGGGGCGTCGGCGCAGAGGGCCGCCGCGCTCAGGGGCCGGCCCTCTCGCTGGGCGGCCTCCCACTGCTCCAGTAGCCGGTCGAGCGTCTGCTCGCGATCCATGGCGCGTCTCCTGGGCCGGGCCGGTCGGGGTTCAGAGCCCGGGGAGCTGGCCCTTGAGGGCCCGGTGCAACTTCAGCCGCGCCGAGCGCCAGTGGCTGCCGACGACCCGCTCGGTCAGGCCCAGGATCACGCCCGCCTCGCGCTGGGTCAGGCCCTGGTACCAGAGCAGGTCCATGACCGACCGTTCGGCCTCGTCGAGCCGCTCGATCGCGGCGTGGAACTCGGTCCACGAGGCGAGCTGGCCGGGGTCGTGGGTGGCGTCGGCCGGCTCGAGCGCTCCCTCGGGGCCCGGTTCGAGGCCGCCCTGGCTGGCGTGGTGGGCGCCCAGGCCCTCGGGGCCCATGTAGTGGCGGGCCAGGTCGATCAGCTCGCGGCGGAGCTGCACGGCGGCCAGCCGGAAGAAGCCCCTGGCGTCGTCGGGCACGGTGGCGCCCAGGGCGCGGTGGAGCCGGAGCACCGCATTTTGCAGCACGTCGTCGGTCTGCTCCCAGCGCCGCACCGACGGATAATCCTGGAGCATCTTGCGGGCGAGCAGCACCAGCCGCGAGCTGGTCAGGCTCAGCAGCTGCTCGCGCGCCTGGGCGTCGCCGGCCCGGATCCGCTCCAGGCAGAGGCCCACCTCGGTCGAGGCGTCGAGCGACGGATCGGGCGTCATGGGCCTCTCGCCGGTTGGGGCGCGTGGGGGGAACGCCGGCCTGACCCGGGATCGGGATCGCAGCCGCCGGCCGGAGATCGCCGGGTGTCCTGGCTGACGCAGATAAGAAAATCACCGCAGGTCCACGCGTTGGCAAGAGGCTGGAACCCCGCCGATGCGCCGGCAGCGGGCCCGAGCCCCGGCGTTGCCGGCGCCCCGGCGCGACGGGCCGGGGACGGAAACGACCCCGCCCGCCAGGAACCGCTGGGGTCCGTGGCGGGCGGGGTCGTGGCGCGGGGGCTGGGTGAGCGGAGGGGGCTCAGCGGGCGTTCATGGTCCAGTAGGGGCCGGGGCCGTGGGCCAGGCCGATGCGGGTGATGGTGGGCTGGAGCATGTTGGCGCGGTGGCCGGGGGAGTTCAGCCAGCCCTGGAAGACGCCGTCGGGGCTGCCGTAGTTCCAGCCGCAGTTCTGCAACGCGTTGGGGTTCACGTGGTGCCCCAGGCCGCGGAGGCTCTGCACCATGTTGTTGCGGTGCGCCCAGCCGCAGAGGTCCGGGTCGAGGGCCACCGGGCCCAGGCCCATCGAGGCCCGGTAGCGGTTCAAGGTCGCCAGGAACCCGTGCGCCTCGTGGTCGCCGACCGGGGCCGGGGCGGCTTCCACGACCGGGGCGGCCTCGGGGGCCGGGGCGACCTCGGCGGCGGGGGGGGCCGGGGCGGCCTCGGCGACCGGGGCCGGCGTGTACACGACCTGCTGCACCTGGGCCTGGCCGGTGGCGTAGGTGGCCGGCACGTAGGTGACCGCCGCCGGGGCGGGCGTCGTGCTGCGGTGGCCGAAGCGGCTCAAGAAGCGGCGGCCGGCCTGTCCGGCTTCACACAGGCTGGGGGCCAGGGTCACGAGCGTCAGCGTCAGGGCCAGGGCCAGCGGGGTCCGGGTCGTGGCACGCATGGAAGTCGTCTCCGTGGTATCGGCCTGAGCCCGGCCGCAGCCGGGTGAGGGTCGCAAGAGGTGCGGTCGCCAGCGGCGAGGGCCTGGCCGGCCGGGCCCGCCCAGAGTGGGCGGACCGCGACCAGGCGACCCGACGAACAGCGTCGGGCGAAAAACCGGCAACCGGTCTGAGAGTCCGGGAATTCGTTCACCAGGCAGGCGGGCCAGGCCTCCGGAGCCATCGCTCCGGCCCCCGGCCCCGTTCGCGTCCGCCCCGAGGGTGAGGCCGACGGGCTCCCCCAGAATGCAGGGTCCGTGCCAAAGCGCCCAGGAGCCCCAGATTTCCTGGTTTGGCGTGAAGCTGGCGAAAGCTTGCGGCCTTTGCGGCGTGCGGGGTTGGTGTCGCGCGGCGTTGTGGCTTCACCAGAGGTCCCAGGTTTACAAGAATTCCCGGGCGGTCTGTGAAAAAAGGTAAATGGGCGCGATCGGGGGAACCCTATCGGCCGGGGATGGTGACGGGTGGAGGGGTCGCCTAAATCAGCTCAAGTGGATCGGGCCGAGGGGCGGCGGTGGTCCAGGGGGTGGCGTTCTGGGGAGGATGGGTCGGCGGGAGGTCGGGAGTTTCGGGAGCCCGACGGATGTTGCCCGACGCGGGTCCGTGCTAACTTCGAGGACTGCGACGACCCCTAGGGGCGGGGCGCATGCCGGAGTGCCGCCGGGGAGGCCGCGGGCGGACCGTCGAGGTGGCATGACGGTCCGTCGGATCAGGAGCTTGCCCATGTCCGGGCCCACCGCCGATTACCTCGAACGGTTCCCGTTGCTGCACACCCGGGACCTGGACCTCTCCCGGAGCGTGATGGGGGACCACTACGGCCGGCACCAGGTGGCCCTGAAGGGGCGGTCCCGCTTCGAGACGCACGTCAACAGCGTGCCAGTGGGCCCGGTCGGCCTGACGTACGTGCGCTGTGAATCCCCGCTGGTGGTGGAGTGCGAGCCCCTGGGCGTGGCCCACACCCTGTTCCTGCCGGAATCGGGCAGCAGCGAGTTCGCGCTCGACGGCCGGCGGTTGAGCGCGGATCCGGCTCGGGGGGTGGTGCTGGCCGGGGGCAGTGCGCTGCGGATCGAGAGTGGCCCGGTGCGGCTGCTCTCGCTGGAGTTCCCCCGGGCGCTGGTCGTCGAGGCGCTGATCCACCGCGACCTCGCGCCCCGGGAGTGCGGCGGGCTCGGCCACGAGGTGGACCTGGACCGGGGCGCGGGGGCCGCGCTGCGATCGCTCTGCCGCTGGGCGGCGCGCGCGCTCGACCGGCCCGAATCCGCGCTGGGCCTGGGCCTCGCCGGCCATCACCTGGCGATGACCCTGTTCTCGCTCTACCTGGAGTGCCTGCCGCCGGCGCCGGCGCGGGCCGTGGAGCCGATGCTCGGTCAGGTGGCCCTGGAGGAGCTGGAGGCGTACGTCGTGGGCCACCTGACCCGGCCGCTCACCGTGGACATCCTGGCGCAGGTGGCGCGGGTCTCGCCCCGGGCGATCCAGCTCGCGTTCCGCAAGCACCGGGGCTGCACGCCCACCGAGTTCATCCGCCGTCGGCGCCTGGACGCCGCCCGGGCGCTGCTGCTGGCCGGCGATCGGGGCACGACGATCTCCGAGGTGTCGCTGAACTTCGGCTTCTTCCACCAGGGCCGATTCGCGCAGTGCTACCGCGAGCGCTTCGGCGAGCTGCCCACCGAGACCACCCGCCGCGCCCGGCCGCCGGCCTGACTCGGCTCGACCGCGACCGCCGATCGACTGCCGGCCGCAGCGCGATGGGGGCGGGCGCGCGCCCGGGATGGTCCTTCGTTTTTCGGATGGACCGATTGCGCAATCCGCATAGATCGCCCAGAGATCTCCGCTTTACAGTCGGGGAGTCGTGCCCCCTCCGTGGCGAACCGGCGAATCACCGCCCGGGTTCGCGACGAATCTGGCTGGCGTGCCGCCCCGCGAAGGCGCGGCCGGCTGGTCCCACCGCGAGGCCGAGCCGCCGAGTCGTGCGGGCTCGTGCGGTGCTGCGCCCGCGACGGCCGCCGCCCGGAGGCTCCCTGGCCCGATCCCCTGGAGACTCTCACCGATGTTGCGCACGCCCAAGCTCCGCCGCCGCTCGCTGCTGGCCACCCTGGAATCCCTGGAGCGGCGGGAGGTCATGACGACCGTGCCCGTGCTGATGACCAACGGCGGCCTGGCCAGCCAGCCCACCTGGGGCCAGACTCCCACCCCGCCGCTGTCCGACGCGATCAACTCGATCTTCCAGCCCGAGTCCGTCCTCACCACCGACGCCCAGGGCCAGGCGATCGACTTCAACCGGGACGGCTACCCCGACCTGATCGAGACCGGTCAGGCCACCGCCATGGTCGGCTACGGCACCGAATCCAGCTCGCTGATCACCGCCAGCCGGGGCACCTTCGGCAAGGTGGCCTTTGGCGGCCCGAACGGTCCGGTCTTCTCGACCAAGGGGTTCCAGGCCGTCGACACGGTGACCGTCCAGTTCCTGGGCTCGCAGGCGGCCGTCGTGGACCTGAACGGTGACGGCTACCAGGACATCCTCACGACCGTCGCGACCAGCGCGACGCCGGGCTCCGGCTTCCACACCGCGCAGTGGCTCTTCGACCCCCAGCAGCAGGCGTTCACCCGGGTCGATTCGGCCACGACGATCCACGGCTGGGCCAGCAAGACCGGCGCCCTGACCCTGGGCGACGTCACCGGCGACGGCACGCCCGACCTGGTCGTGCCCGACTTCGCCACCACCCCGGTGTCGGAACCGCAGGTCGGCTCGGTCTTCCCGATGATCGGCTTCCAGGTCTTCGCCGGGGTGAGCAACCCGTCGGCCGGCCGCTGGACCGGCGATTTCGCCCCCGATGCCATCAGCACGCTCACGCTCAAGCAGCCGAGCGTCGAATGGGGAGCGGGCGCGCTGGGCAGCGCGCCCAACGTCTCGGTCCTCAGCCCCTTCGGCTACACCTCGGTCGTCGATTCCGTGCTGGCCGACCTCAACGGCGACGGCAAGCTGGATCTGGCCCTCCCCGAGGCCGACGGCGTGACCACCTTCCCGAACCCGGGCGACGGCAAGTTCGCCCAGGCCAGCGGTCGCTTCGCGGCCAGCGCGGGCGGGGCGAACGGCCTGAACCTGCGGGTCGGCGACTTCAACAACGACGGCAAGCCCGACCTGGCCACCAGCCCGAATTACGTCTCCCCCTGGCTGGTGCGGAACACCAGCGCGTCGTTCTCCGTCTGGTCGGCCTCCGAGGCGCCGCTGAGCGTCTACCTGAACACGACCCCGGCCGGCGGCCCGATCGGCCTGACGACCCGCGCGGTGAGCGGCTTCGAGTCGCAGTCCGGCTGGAACGGCGCGATGGGGCTGGCCGATTTCAACGGCGACGGCAACCTGGACATCGCCGTGGCCAGCGGCGGCAACCGGGCGACCCTCTCGGGCATCGTGGCGGGCGACGGCACCGGCCAGTTCGGGCCGCTGACGGTGTTCACCGCCTACAGCAACGCGGCCGACGGCTATGACGACCGGTTCCAGCGGGCCATCGACGGCCTGGCCGTGGCCGACTTCAACCGCGACGGCCAGCTCGACCTCGTCGCGACGGCCCTGAACATCGGTCCGGTCGGCACCGCCGCCTCGATCGGGAACCTGGCCAACCCGGCCGTCGGGATCACCGGCATCGCGTACAACCGGACCTTCGCGGCGCCCGGCGTCGACCCCCAGACGGCCACGGCGCTCCGCAACCAGCCGTTCCGGCTCCAGCTCCAGCCCACGGGCGGCGATCCGTCGAAGCCGTACGCGTTCGCCCTCAACCCGAACAGCGTGCCGCTGCCCGCCGGCCTGACGCTCAGCCCCACGGGCCTGATCTCGGGCACGCCCACCCAGACCGGCCCGTTCCAGCTGACCCTGAACCTGGCGCAGCCCAACGGGCCGCGCAGCGTGGTCCGGATGGACCTGAACGTCGACGCGGCCCCGCCCACGGCCATCCTGCCGGGTGCCCTGCCGAACGCCGTGGTCGGCCTGCCGTACCAGCAGCAGTTGACGGCCGCCCGCGGGCCCGCCACCTGGTCGATCGCCTCGGGCGCCCTGCCCGCCGGCCTGACGCTCAGCCCCACGGGCCTGATCTCGGGCACGCCGCAGGCGACCGGCACGTACAGCGTCCAGGTGCTGGCCCGGGGCTCGGGCTTCGAGGGCGTGATCAACTACGCCCTGCTGGTGCAGACCGCCGCGGCCACCGGCCCGGTGGTCACGAACCTGGCCCGCTACGGCTACCACACCCAGCCGACGACCCTGGTCGTGGGCTTCAGCCAGCCGATGAACGCCGCCACGGCGGGCGCCCTCGGCAACTACATCCTGACCACGGCCGGCCGCGACGGCCGGTTCGGCACCCGCGATGACGGGACCGTGGCGCTGCGGTCGGCGACCTACGACGTGGGCACGTCGAGCGTCACGCTGGCGCCCGTGAGCCGGAGCCTGCCGCTGCGGCAGCTCTACCGGCTCACGATCATCGGCA
The DNA here is from genome assembly GCA_964624465.1 of uncultured Isosphaeraceae bacterium. Classification (GTDB taxonomy): domain Bacteria; phylum Planctomycetota; class Planctomycetia; order Isosphaerales; family Isosphaeraceae; genus CAZUZD01. The sequence goes on along the minus strand of CAZUZD010000031.1, from coordinate 4,320 downwards.
CCTCGCCCTCGGGCCTGAGCGACGCCAGCGGCGTGTTCCTGGCCGGCCAGGGCGGCGTCCCCGGCACGAACTACGTGCGGACCTTCCGGGGCGCCGAGATCCTCGCCGGCCCGAACCCGCTCGCGAGGGTCCTGAAGGCCCCCGCGAGGCGGACGCGCTGACGTCCCGGCCCACCCGCCCTGTGATCCCACCCGCCCCGGCCCGCACGTCCCCTGATGACGTGCGGGCCGGGGCTGCTTCGTGGCCCGGGGGTGTCGTGCCGGCGATCAGGCGTGGGGCGCGTCGGTGGTCGGTCGGGTCACGGCCAGGGGCAGGACGACGCCGAGGATCACGAGCAGCAGGGCGACGGCGCCGCTGGCGAGCACGCCCAGGAGGATCGCGCCCGGCGTGGTGCCGAGCCGCGCGCTGGCGGAGACGCCGGCGATCATCAGCGCCGGGGCGGCCAGGAAGCAGGCGGCCTGGACCAGACGGGCGATCGCGGCGTCGGTGGCGACGGGTCGGGAGAGCCAGGTGCGCAGCGCGGGCCGGGGCATGGGCGTCGCTCCTGTCCGGGAGGGCCGGCGGTTGGCCACCGCTCAGCGGGGCCGGTGGCCGGGGGGCTCGTCGAGGCCGAAGAGGTGGCGGACGGCGTGCAGGATCGGGTTCGGGTCGTCGGCCGGCGGGTCGGGCAGGCTGCCGGCCTGGCGCAGGGCGGTGCGGGGGTGGTGCAGGAACTGGTTCTTGAGCCGGTGCACCAGGTGCTCGGCGGCCTGGCGCTGGCCGTCGGAGAGGTCGGGGCAGGTGGCGAAGAAGCGTTCCAGCTCGCGGCCGGCGATGGCGTCGCCGTAGTCGCCCAGGCGCCGCAGCAGGGCGCCGGCCTGGCGCTGCTGGCGGAGGTCGGTCAGGCAGGCGGCCGTCTCGCGCTCGATGATCGCCTGCGCCGGCTCGACCCGCTGGCGGCGGCCGGCGAGGTTCTGCTCGACCTGCGCCCGCAGGTCGTCGACGTTGTAGAGCAGCACCTGGGCCAGCTCGCCGATTCTGGGGTCGAAGTCGCGGGGCACGGCGATGTCGAGGATCAGCGCCAGCCGGTTGCGGCGCGGCCCCTGCTGGAGCCGGGCGTAGCGGGCATACTCGACGATCGGACGCTCGGCGGCCGTCGTGCTCACCACCAGGTCGGCCTCGATCAGCGCGGCATCCAGCGACTCGAACGGCACGGCGCGGCCGAGCCAGCGGGCGGCGGCGGCCTGGGCCCGCTCGGGGCTGCGGTTGGTGATCAGCACCTGACCGGGACGCAGCTCGGCCAGGTGCTGGAGCGTCAGGTCGGCCATCTTGCCGGCGCCGATGACGAGTACCGTCTTGTCGCCGAAGCTGTCGAAGACCGAGCCGGCGACCTCGACGGCGACGCTGGCCACCGAGAGCTTCCCCTGCGCCAGGCCGGTCTGCTCCCGCACCGACTTGCCGACCCGCAGCGCGTTCTGGAACAGGCTGTGGAGGATCGGCCCGACGGCCCTGGCCTCGGCGGCCGACTGGTAGGCGTCTCGCACCTGGCCGAGGATCTGGCCCTCGCCCAGCACCAGGCTCTCCAGGCTGGCGGCGACGCGGAACAGGTGCCCGACGACGGCCTCGTCGTGGTGGGTGATCAGGTGGCCGGCAACCGTGGCGACCTCCAGGCCGTGGAACCGGGCCAGCCAGCCGACGAGCTCCTCGACCTCGGGCAGGTCGGCGTCGTCGTCGGCGGCGGCGTAGACCTCGACCCGGTTGCAGGTCGAGAGCACGACGAACTCGCAGCCGGGGAAGACGGCGCGGAGGCCATCGAGGCCGGCGGCGCGCCTGGGGCCGTCGAAGGCCAGGGCCTCGCGCAGGGCGGTCGGGCTCGAGCGGTGGTCGACGCCCAGGCTCAGGAGCCTCATGGCGCCCCCCCGGCCGTGGCCTCGGGCTGCGGCAGCCCCCGGTGCGCGGTGGGCAGGATCAGGCCGACGCCGACGATGGCGAAGGCCAGGAACCCGAACGCCACGACCGTCAGGACCATGACCCGCTTGCCCCGCCACTCGGGCCGGTAGCGGGCGTGCAGCAGGCCGGCGAAGACCAGCCAGAGCGCCAGGGTGCTGATGACCTTCGGGTCGGTCCAGCCCAGCGGCGAGCCGCCGGCGCGGCGGGTGGCCAGGATCAGCACCAGGCCGATCAGCAGGCCGGCCGTGAGCAGGGGGAAGGCCAGCGTGATCGCCGCGCGGTTCCAGCGCTCCGACTGCTCCAGGCTCGGCAGCGCCAGCCCGGCCGTCGGCGGCCGCTTCTGCTTGAGCCGGCGCGCCTGCGCCAGGTACAGCAGGCCGAAGACGAACGCCAGGCAGGTGCAGACGGCGCCCAGGGTCAGGAACAGGCCGTGCGCGGTGCCCCAGAACGTCAGCCAGTCGCGGGCCACCCACCCCGGCCAGCTCGTGCCGGCCCGCGGGGCCCACTGCGCGGCCACGACCAGGACCACCAGCACCAGGCCCAGCAGCACCGGCCCCACCACGTTGGGCCGGCCCGAGCGGGTCATGAGGTACAGCGCGATCAGGGCCAGGATCCAGCCCAGCACCAGCAGCGACTCGAACGCCGTCGTCACCGGCAGCGCCCGCTTCTGCACGGCCAGGTTGATCAGGTACGTCGTCTGCACCACCCAGCCCAGGGCGGTGAGCCCGACCGTGGCGTAGCGCCGGACGCCGTCGCGCAGCCGGCCGGCGAACCGCGCCAGGTCGGCGGCCAGGGCCAGGGCATAGGTGCCCGCGAAGCAGAGGACGGTCAGTCGGTCCATGGCTCCGCAGTCGTCTCCGGACCCGGGGCAGACAGCGCCCCCCGGACGGACCGCGCCCCCCGGCCGGGCGGGCCCCCAGGCCCCTTGCCCCTCCGGCGGCCGGCCCCGGTGGCGACTCGCACGACGGGGTCATTCTATCCCGCCACCCCCCACCCCGGGTAGCACCCGTGCCCCCTCCTCTTGGGGGTGTGGCATGGCCCGTGGTCACTTCACGGCACCTCGGCGGGTCCTGGCGTCTCGTAGGGCGGATCCGCGGAGCGTCATCCGCCGGGACGGGTCGGATGACGCCCTCCGGTCGTGGTGGATCGGCGCCCACGCAATCCACCACGACGGGTCGGACGCCATCGTCCTGACCATCCCGATGGGCCGATCGAGGGGCCGCCCCTCCGGGCGCGGCGGATGACGCTGCGCTGATCCGCCCTACGAAACGGACTCGCTGGCGGGCCTCTGTCCGGGCGTGGAGGCGAGGATCCGATCGACGCGGCGTCAGGGGTTCCAGCGGCACTCGTAGGTGTAGCCGGACTTGACGCCGAGGAGGCCGAAGAAGAGGACGCGGAGGTCGCGGTTGACCACCCGGCGCCAGGGGGTGACGGCCTCGACGGGGCCGGGGCGGTCGGTGGGGTAGCGGATCAGCTCGAAGTCGTCGAGGGTCTCGCGGGTCGGCAGCAGCAGCCAGAAGGTGGCGATCTGGGTGTGGGTCTCGAAGGTGTACCGCAGCGAGCGGTTCCAGGGCCCCGAGGCGCCCAGGGTGTGGAACTCGACGACGGCGTCGACGAGCTGGCCGGGGGGCACGAGCCGGGTGTCGAGCACGACCTCGTAGACGCTCTCCTGGCCCTCGGGGGCGCGCACCAGCTTCAGGCGGGGGTTGAGCTTGGCGTTGTTGCAGCGCACCTTCAGGTGGGCCGTCGGGGCCCGCAGGTGGATCAGGTACGTGTCCCCCTCGGGGTCGTCGCCGGGGACCGGCGGCTGGCCGTCGGGCCCGAGCGCGGCGGCCACGCTGCCGCCGGCGAGGCTCGCCGCCGGGTGCTCGCCGGCGTGCCGCTTGCGGAACCGGACCCGGCGGTAGCCGTAGACCCAGCCCTCGGGGTCGAGCCGGCCGGCCGAGTCGACCAGGGTGGCGCGGAAGTCCAGCACCCGGTTGTCGCTGACGACCTCGAACTCGTCGTCGTTGGGCGGCCGCAGCCGCTCGGCCGGCTCGGGCAGCAGGCCGGGGAACGGCTCGGCCGGGCCGTTCTGGAGCAGGTTCGTCAGCGGGTCGAGGTCGGGGCTGCCCTGCGCCATGGTGCGGATCAGCCGCCAGGCGACCTGGGACTGGTTGTAGCGATGGTAGGCGTAGTACGGCAGCAGGACCAGGATCGGTACCAGGATCGGGATGTAGAGGTACGAGACCCAGTCGCGGACGTCGAACAGGGTGCTCCAGACCCGCCGCTCGGCCGAGCGCTGGAGGGTGCGGGCCTGGACGGTGGCCGTGGCGACCGCTCGGCCGGCGGGCACCGAGCCGGCGCCGGGCAGGGCCGCGGCCAGCGCGGCGGGCACGCGGGCGGCGGCCG
>CAZUZD010000030.1:0-32020 GCA_964624465.1 uncultured Isosphaeraceae bacterium | reverse complement strand
GAGGCTGGCAACATGGTCGATCTGGACTCGAACCCGACGAAGCTCATCGAGATCGTCAACATCGGCAAGCAGCTGCTGATGACCCGAGGGGCGCTGACGACGTTCAGCATCGCCAACGACGTGGCCAAGTACTTCGCGATCCTGCCGGCGGCCTTCGCCGCCACGTACCCGGCGCTCAAGGCGCTCGACGTGATGCGGCTGGCCTCGCCGGCCAGCGCCATCCTGGCGGCGGTCATCTTCAACGCCCTGATCATCATCGCGCTGGTCCCGCTGGCGTTGCGAGGCGTCCGGTACCGGCCCGTTGGGGCCGCGCAGCTGCTGCGGGATAATCTCCTGATCTATGGCCTGGGCGGCCTCGTCGTGCCGTTCGTCGGGATCAAGGCCATCGACCTGCTGCTGGCCTCGCTGGGACTGGCCTGATCCTCCCCCTGAACTCCCCGGAGTCCCGACCATGCTTGCGGCGCTGCGTACCCAGGTGGTGATGCTCGTGCTGCTGACGGCCCTGACCGGAGTCGCCTATCCGCTGCTCGTCACCGCGGCGGCCCGGGGCCTGTTCCCCCGCCAGGCCGCCGGCAGCCTGATCGAACGGGACGGGCACCCGATCGGCTCCGAGCTCGTCGGCCAGTCGTTCGAGTCGCCGGCGTACTTCTGGGGCCGGCCCTCGGCCACCGCGCCGGCGCCCTACGACGCGGCGGCCTCGGCCGGCTCGAACCTCGGGCCGCTGAACCCGGCGCTCCGGGACCAGGTGGCCGCCCGGATCGAGCGGCTGCGACGCTCCGACCCCGGGCTGACGGGCCCGATCCCGGCCGACCTGGTCACGGCCTCGGGCAGCGGGCTCGACCCGCACCTGAGCCCGGCGGGGGCGGCCGTCCAGGTGCCCCGGGTGGCCGCGGCCCGAGGCCGGTCGGAGGCCGAGATCCGGGCGATCCTGGCCCGGCACGTCGAGGGGCCCCAGTTCGGCCTGCTCGGCGAGTCCCGCGTCCACGTGCTCCGGCTGAACCTGGCGCTCGACGCGGCGACCGGCCGACCATGAGCGACCGCCGGCCCGACCCCGACTCGCTGCTGAAGGCCGTCCAGGCCGAGGAGGCCCGTCGCCACCGCGGGGCGCTGAAGATCTTCCTCGGCTACGCCGCCGGCGTGGGCAAGACCTACGCCATGCTGGAGGCCGCCCGCCGGGCGGCGGCGGCGGGGCGCGAGGTGATCGTCGGCTATGTCGAGCCCCACGGCCGGCCCGAGACCGAGGCGCTGCTGGCCGGGCTGGAGACGGTGCCGACCCGGGCGGTCGCGTACCGGGGGATCACGCTCGGGGAGTTCGACGTCGACACCGCCCTGGCCCGCCGCCCCGATCTGATCCTGGTCGACGAGCTGGCGCACACCAACGCCGAGGGCTCGCGCCACGCCCGGCGGTGGCAGGACGTGGAGGAGCTGCTCGAGGCGGGCATCCACGTCTGGACCACGCTGAACGTCCAGCACCTCGACAGCCTCAACGACGTGATCGGGGAGATCACGGGTGTCGTGGTGCGGGAGACCGTGCCCGATCGGGTCTTCGAGCAGGCCGACGACCTGGTGCTGGTCGACCTGCCGCCCGAGGAGCTGATCGAGCGGCTCCGGGCCGGCAAGGTGTACCTGCCGGAGCAGGCCGAGCGGGCGCTCGGGGCGTTCTTCCGGCGTTCGAACCTGGTCGCGCTTCGCGAGTTCACGCTCCGGCAGGCGGCGCGCCGGGTGCAGACCGACGTCGAGTCGGCGCGGCGGGAGCGAGCCGACTCGTCCCCCTGGGCGACGGCCGACCGCTTGCTCGTGTGTGTCGGGCCCAGTCCGTCGTCGGCGCGGGTGATCCGCGCCGCCAAGCGGATGGCGGCGGCACTCGACGCCCCCTGGCTGGCCGTGGCCATCGAGCGGCCGGGCCTGGTCACCAACCCGGTCGCCCGCGAGCGGCTGGCTGAGCACTACCGGCTGGCCGAACGCCTGGGCGCCGAGGTGGTCACGCTCGAAGGCCGGGACGTGGCCGGCACCGTCCTGGAGTGCGCCCGCACCCGCAACGTGACCCGGATCGTCGTCGGCAAGACCGAGCAGCCTCGTTGGCGACGGCTGTTCTTCGGCACGGTCGTCGACGAGCTCCTGGAGCGGAGCGGCGAGATCGACGTCTCCGTGGTCCGGGGCGAGGGGGAGCCGGCCCGCGCGCCGCGGGTGCGGGTGACCGCCGGCCCGACGCCCTGGCGGCCCTCCTTCGCTGCTGTCGGGATCGTGGCTGCCGCTACCCTGGTCGCCATGCTGGCCGACCGGCTCGGGATGGGCGAGGCGAACCTGGTCATGATCTTCCTGGCCGCGGTTGCCCTCGCCGCCGCCCGCTGTGGCCGGGGGCCGGCGATCGTCGCCAGCCTGGTCGCGGTGCTGGTCTTCGACTTCGGGTTCGTGCCGCCGCGCTTCACCCTCGCGGTGGCGAACACCAGGTACCTCGTGACCTTCGCGGTGATGCTGGCCATCGCGCTGCTGATCAGCACGCTCACGGCCAGGCTCCGCGCCCAGGCCGAGTCCAGCCGCGTGCGCGAGCGCCGGACGGCGACCCTCTACGAGCTGGGCAAGGAGCTCAGCTCGATCTCCGGGGCCGCCTTCCTGGCCGCCGCCGCCGCGCGCCGGGTGGCCGACCAGACCGGCGGCGAGGTGGCCGTCTACCTGGGGGGCCCCGGGACCGCGCCCGAACTGGCCTTCGGTCGCCGCGACGGCCTGGCCGCCCATCCGGTCAGCGATCCGGCGGCCCGCTGGGTGATCCAGCACGATCAGATGGCCGGCGCCGGCACCGACACGCTCCCGAACGCCCCGGCGCTGTTCCTGCCGCTGACCGCCTCGCAGCAGACCGTCGGAGCCCTGGCCATCGCCGCCGAGCCGATCGAGTCGTTGCTGGAGCCTGATCAACGCCGGCTGCTGGAGGCCTGCGCCAGCCTGACCGCCCTGGCCGTCGAGCGCGACCGGCTCTCGCTGGCCGCGTCCGAGGCCCTGGTCCAGGCCCAGACCGAACAGGTCCGCAGCGCCCTGCTCAGCGGGGTCTCGCACGACCTCCGCACCCCCCTGGCCGTCATCGCCGGCGCCAGCACCAGCCTGCTGCAGACCGGGCCGATCGACGTCGAGAGCCGGCGTCAGCTCCTGGAGACGATCGCCGAGGAGGCGCGGCGGCTGACGGGGCTCCTGGAGAACATCCTGCAGATGTCCCGCCTGGAGCAGGGCGAGGCCTCGGCGCACCTGCAGTGGAACCTGCTGGAGGAGGTGATTGGCTCGGCCCTGGTCCGGACCCGCTCGGAGCTGGGTGACCGTCGGGTGGACGTCGCGATCCCGCCCGACCTGCCGCTGCTGCTCGTCGACGGGCTGCTGCTGGAGCAGCTCTTCGTGAACCTCCTGGAGAACGCCGCCCGCTACACCCCGCCCGACGCCCGGGTGCAGATCCAGGCGCACCTGGACCGGCGCCGGGTGGTCGTGACGGTCGGCGACGACGGACCGGGCTTGCCCCCGGGCGCGGAGGAGCGGATCTTCGAGAAGTTCTACCGCGGTTCTCAAGCGGCGGACTCGGGACGCGGCAGCGGCCTGGGGCTGGCCATCTGCCGCGCGGTGGCCCGGGTGCATGGCGGCACGCTCACCGCCCGCAACCGTCCCGGCACCGGCGTCGAGTTCACCCTGCGGCTGCCACGGCCCGAGGACCCGCCCCGGGTCGAGCCGGAATCGGCCTGATCCGCCGCGTCCCCGACCACGAACCCGAGGAGCCGCGCTGTGCCCGAAGGTGGCCATCAGATCCTGGTCATCGACGACGAGCCCCCGATCCGGCGATTCCTCCGCGCCTCGCTCGAGGCCGCCGGCTTCGCCGTGACCGAGGCCGACACCGGCGCGGTCGGCCTGAAGCTCGCCGCCCAGCGCCCGCCGGACCTCGTCATCCTGGACCTCGGGCTTCCCGACCTCGACGGCCTCGACGTGCTGGCCCGGCTCCGGGAGTGGTTGCAGGCCCCGGTGCTCGTGCTCTCGGCCCGCGACCGGGAGGGCTCGAAGATCGCCGCCCTCGACGGCGGCGCCGACGATTACCTCACGAAGCCCTTCGGCGTCGGCGAGCTGCTGGCCCGGATCCGGGTGGCGCTGCGGCACGCCCAGCCGGCCGCCACGGCGTCGGTCCTGGAGATCGGCGCCATCCGGGTCGATCTGCCGTCGCGGCAGGTGAGCGTCGAGGGGGAGCGGCTCACGCTCACCCCGCTCGAATACAAGCTGTTGCTCACGCTCATGAAGCACTCGGGCAAGGTGCTCACCCACCGGTTCCTGCTCCGCGAGGTCTGGGGCCCGCACGCCTCGCAGGAGCTCCATTACCTGCGTGTCTTCGTCGCCGGCCTGCGCCGCAAGCTCCGCGACGATCCTGCCCGTTCCCGCTACATCGCCACCGAGCAGGGCATCGGCTACCGCTTCGCCGCCGAGTGACCCGGCCCTGAGGATCGGCCTCGCGAGGAGGTCCGGCGACTCCGCCGGGGCAGCGCCGGGCTCTGTATCGCGATTCGACCCGGGCGGTCCCGGTTAGAGGTCAGGGCCCGCCGTTGTCGCGACCCACAACTGGGGGCAAATTGGGGGCAGCCGTGGACGCGTCAGGCCTATGCGGCTACTATGCCGATGCTCAGTGATCTGAGCCGGATCTTTCTCAGTACCAAGACCTTGTGCGCTGTTGCCACGTTAGCCCCATATGCCTCACATGAAGGCATGCAAAAATTGAGGGGCTAAAGGGAATTTATTCCCGTGCAGGTTCAAGTCCTGTCTCCGGCACTGTGCAGCACAAGGACTTGCGGCGAAATGCCGCAAGTCCTTTTTGTTGCGCCCCACCCCCGACTGGGAGCCGTGGGCCGTGACGTGGCAATGGCCTCGGGGTGCGGATTTCCACCGCCGATGGCCTCGATCGAGCCGCGAGGGCGAAAGTCCCGGGGCTGGGGCTGTGCGATGACGGGCGGCGCCACCGGAACTCCCTGAACACCGCCGATGGGCGCGAGGCCGAGGAGTGCTGGGCCCGCCTTGAGGACACCCTCAACCGGGTGGAACGGGGCTGGCTGACCGTCCCCGCCGAGGCGGACCTGAAGCCGTTCTTCGGGCTGACACCCCACGAGTCGAACCGGCTCGTCGTGGTGCGGGTGCCGGGACGCCGACACGGATCTCGGGAGTCAGGGGGATCTCCGGCCCACCGCGGCTCTGGCGCCAGCCGTTTGGAAGTCTGCCGTGGGGCTCACCGTGTGATCCTCCGACTCGCCCCCGGACGACCGACCGCCGAGCCCTAGGGTCCACGGCCGGCCCCGCGCCGCTGATCGGGGAGCTGGCCGAGTTGCGGACGCCCCGCCCTGTGGGCATCTCTTGCCGAAGTTGCAGAGGCTTCCAAAGGATATGATTGACATCGGGATTTCCGGTACTTAGGACACATCAACTGGGGTGGCTCATGCTGGGTCACCCTCTGGGGCTGTGAAGGCCTCCCGACGCGACGCGAGTCGACGGGGAGGCCGTCTTCGTTTCAGCCCCGACGTGCCGACGATCGGCGGTTCCCGAGGTATGGCACCCGCGATCGGATTGCCGCGAGGGTCTCGCAGCGGATCTGGCTTCGATGCCTCGCCCCGAGCGACCGGCGGAGCGGATCTGGCGACCTCGATCGATGGGGACATCGGCAAGGGAGCACTCAACCGAGCCACGCAACCCCAGGTGGTGGTGGTCAGGTGGGACGGACGGAGGGAACCCGCTCGATGCGGGACCGCCCTCGCTCCGCGCCATCCCGACCGGCGTCAGGCACGGCCGACGATGCTCCCGCGAAGGAGCCAGTCAGATGACGACCCAACGACTCTTCAACCGCTCGCGCTCCTCGCTCAACGGCACCCATCGCGCCGCACACCGGAAGACGACTGCTGTCGAGAGCCTGGAAGTCCGCAACCTCCTCTCCACGGTGCTGGGGCAGGTGCTGGACGACCTGAACGGCAATGGCCTCCGCGACCCGGGCGAGGCCGGACGGGTGGGCATGACGATCGCTCTGAAACGGCTGGAGGCGACCACAGGGGCCTCGACGCCCGTCGGCACCGAGGTCACCGACGCGAACGGCCAGTATGCGTTCAGTGACGTGACTCAGGGCACATATCTCGTAAACGAGCAGATTTCGCCGAGCACCCTCCAGACATTCCCCACCGCCGAGCACACTCCCCGGTCCTATCTGATCGAGGTCGGCGCCGGTGACGTCGTCGTGGGCGGGGCACTGTCGGCCCCCCTGGCCGCCCCGGTCGATGGCTGGTTGGCGCAGTTGCCGGCGGGGACCTATTCGTTCCCGGTCTCGGGCGACTTCATGTTCCGGTTCGGCTCGGGCGGCGTGGCGCCCTCGCGGGTCTTCCTGACCGGCATGGCCACGGTGCAGACGCAGGTGCCGGTCGTCTCGGCCGGGACCGGCGGCGAGTCGGGCACCGAGACGTCGTCCACCACGACCGTCAGCGCCACGATGACGAGTCGGGTGCTGCGGGGGACGGTCAGCAGCGACCAGCACGAGCAGGGCTACCTGGGCACCGTCACGATGACGCTGACCTCGCCCTCGGCCGGCCAGTTCGTCAGCCGCAAGGATAGCGCCGCGCTGGTCGACAGCAACTTTGACATCCACGCGACGCTCCAGATTCCCAACTCGTTCGGCGTGCCGACGACGCTGCACACGTCCGTGCCGATCAACTTCCTCGCCCGCGAGATCGCGCGATTCCCGGCGCTGGGGAGCTCGTACCAGTATCGCGGCACGCAGCCGCCGATCGCGCTGGTGGACGCGGCCGGGGCCGAGCAGGGGACGCTCTACTTCGCGTCGCTGAACCCGCTCGCCGGCCTCGACTTCGGGAACTTCTCGCAGGCCACGGTCCAGGGCCGGGCATACATCGATGCCAACACCAATGGCGTGTTTGACGCCGGCGACACGCCGCTGGTGTACCAGCCGATCATCCTCCAGCAGGTCGCCGAGGAGTCCGGCCCCAGCGGCGAGGAGGGCCAGGGCGGCAGTAGTGGCGCGGGCGGCCCGCCGGACGGGAAGGGCGAGGGGCCGACCACGCCGATCACCGTCTACACGGACAGCAACGGCCTGTACGCGTTCCCGGGCCTCGGCCCGGGCGGCTACACGGTCCGCCAGCCCGACGCGTTTCCGCTGTCGGTCCTGACGCCGAACACCGACGGCCATGCCTTCACCATCGATGCGATGGTCAGCGGGTCGACCGGCACCTACGACTTCGTCAACGAGTTCACTGCGGGTCAGGTCAACCGGGGGACGGCGCCCGGCTACCCGATGGCCTCGCACGTGGTCCTGCCGAACCTGCACCTGGGGGCGACCGAGTTCGCCAACGCCAGCTCGACCGGCGAGTCGTACATCAACGACGGCGTGCGCTTCGGATCGGCGCTGGTCCCGGGCGCGGCGGTGCCGCTGACCGTCACGGTCGTGGTACCTGAAGGGCAGGTCGCCTACCTCAGCGGCTGGCTCGACGCGCGGGGAGTGAAGGGGTTCGCCGTGGGGGACGGCGGGGCCGACCATGGCGACCAGATCCCGCTCGTCGGCGACGCAGCCCATCCTTACCTGAGCGACCTGCGGCTCGAGGCCGGCGTCCACACGCTGGCGCTGACCATGCGGGTGCCCTCGGGGCTGACACTGCCCGGCGGGGAACTCGCGACCTACGCCCGGTTCCGCCTGAGCACCACGACGGCGCTCGGGCCGGATTCCGCGGCCGAGGCGATCGCGCCCGACGGCGAGGTCCAGGACCTGCCGGTGACCATCTATGACCCCGCGAAGCTCGGCACCGTGGTGGGCCAGACCTTCGAGGACGTCGACGGCGATGGCGTTTGTGATCCGGCCGAGCCCGCCTTGGACGGCTGGATCGTCGAGCTGGTGAACCTCGACACCGGCGAGGTCGTCGCCACCCGCATCTCGGGCCCGGTGGACATGACGCTGGGTGGCGCGTCGGTGACCGAGCATGGCATCTACGCCTTCGACGCCGTCATGCCGGGTCGCTACGAGGTCCGCGCCACCCCGCCGACCGAGCCGGGGCAGGCGACCGTCACGGCACCCGGAGGGGACGAGGGGGCGGTCGTCTACCGGTTCGACATCGCGCCGGGCGAGGCCATCGGCACGCTGCCCTATGCGACCACCAAGGCGGCCGCTGGCTGGCTGAACACGCTGCCGGCGGGGACCGATACCCTGTTCACCCTCGGCCAGTTCATGATCCTGAAGGGTGGCGGCGGCGGCCACGCGAGCGGTGAGACCGGCGGCGAGACCGGCGGCTCCGGGGACAGCAGCAAGCCGATCCGCCTGGCGGTGGTCGGCACGTCGCAGGTCTTCCACGACGTGATCGGCCCCGCCGGGGTCATCCCGGCCGAGATCACCGGTCTGCAGCTCGAGGGGATCGCGGTCCAGGAGAGCGACGAGGGCGGGCCGGCGACCGTGCTCGGGCCGGTCTCGGTGAAGCTCGGCATCTTCCGATTGACCGGAACCTTCGGCGCCACCAGTGGTGAGGGCGGCGAGGAATCGTCCGAAGGGGACCAGGCGGCCTTCTCGCTCTACCTGGAGTTCGACCTCACGGCCCTGGGATACGGCAAGGTCGTGAACACCCGGCCGCTGAATGTCGCCGGTACGCTGGCGCAGGTCCCGATGGTCGGCACGGCGATGAGCCGCCAGGGCGGCGGCTCGCCCATCCCGCTGCGGGACACGGCCACCGGCGCCGAGCCCCTGCGGCTGGTGACGGGCTCGCTCGCCACGATGTTCGGTCTGGACTACGGTGCCGCGTTCCTCGGCAGCCTCAGCGGCAACGTCTTCGAGGACCTCAACGGCGACAACACCAGGCAGGACGGCGAAGGCGCCCTGGCCGGCTCGACGATCCGGGTCGAACCGGTCGTCAGCGAGGAGGGGCCGTCCGGTGAGGAAGGTCACGGCGGCGGCAGCGGCGGCAGCGGTAGCGGCGGTAGTGGCGGCGAGACCACCACACCGGTCGTCTACCTCACGCGCACCGACGCTGAGGGCAACTGGTCGATCACCGGCCTCGCCCCGGGCGAATACAAGGTCACGGTCATCCCGCCGGCCAGCTACGGCATCAGCGGGGGGGCGACCTTCAATCGCACCGTCACCATCCAGAGCCGCAGCCAGATCAGCGACATCGACTTCGGCAACTACCCGGTCAACGATCCGCCGGTCATCGTCGCCCCGGCGACGTATGCCGGCTCCGAGGACGCCGCGATCGTGTTCTCGACGGCCTCCGGCAACGCCATCGCCGTCGGGGACCCCGACGCCGGGGACGCGGCGGTCCGGATGACACTCACCTCGGCACACGGCCAGGTCACGCTGGCCAGCCTCGCCGGTCTGGTCTTCTCCACCGGGGACGGCCAGGGCGATTCCACGATGACCTTCGAGGGTCCGATGGCCGCCATCAACGCGGCGCTCGACGGCCTGCGATACGTGCCGGACCTTCATTACTTTGGCACCGCGACGATCGACCTGGCCGTCGACGACCTGGGCAATGCCGGCTTCGACGGGGCGAAGACAGCCCTGACCTCGATCGCAATCGACCTGGCAGCGGCGGCCGATGCCCCGACGCTGGTCGTGGCCGACGCCACGGGCCCGGAGGGTCAGGCGATCGCCCTGCCGATCTCCGCCGCGATCGCCCAGCCCGGCGGCCCCGAGCTGCTGACCGTCGTCATCCGCGGGCTCCCGGCCGGTGCCAGCCTCTCGGCCGGCACGCCGCAGGGCAACGGCGTCTGGAGCCTCACGCCCGACCAGCTGGCCCACCTCTCGATGTCCGCCCCTCAGAGCGGGACTTACGCACTCGAGGTCGTGGCCACGGCGGCCGAACCCTCCAATGACAGCACCGCAACGACCACCCGCACCCTGGTGGTTCGGGTGAACAACGTCGACCCGGTCGTCGTCGCGCCTGGCGACCAGGCCATCAGCGTCGGGCAGGCCGTGGCGATCCCCCTGGGCGCCTTCCGCGACGTGGCCGGCGACGGCCCGTGGGCGGTGCGGGTGGACTGGGGCGACTCGACCTCCGCCGCCTTCGCTCAGGCGACGTCGGGCGCGATTGCCGCCAGGCCCCACGCCTACGTCCACAGTGGCCGGTATACCGTCACGGTGACCGTCACCGACAAGGACGGCGGCCAGTCGCAACAGCGGTTCGCGGTCGTCGCGGCCCCGGCCGGCGTCACTCAGGTGATCATCGGCGACGGCACGGCCCAACGATCCCGCATCAACTCGATGACCGTCGTCTTCAACGGCCTGGTCGACGTGCAGCCCGGAGCCTTCGCCCTCAAGGACCTGCGCGGGCGCTCCGTCAACGTCCGCGTCGCGACCGCCCAGTGGGGCGGGCAGACGGTGGCCACCCTGACCTTCGGCCGGGGCTTCAACGTCGCCTCGCTCCCGAACGGTCGCTACGTCCTGACGATCGACGGCGGGCGGATCCTCGACCGGTCGACCGGACAGGCGGTTGACGCATCGGGCCAGGGGATCGCCGGCAGCCACCGCACCGTCGCCTTCCATCGCCTGCTCGGCGACCTGAACGGCGACGGCCGGCTCACTCGCGCGGATCGACCGATCCGACGCTTGCCGTTCGGCTCGCGCGCCTGATCACCGGGCCGCGCCTGGCCGACGACCCCCGTTCAGCATGGCTGCACCGGTCGGACAAATCCGCGACCACCGCGCGGAACCCGGCGGAGTCCCCGGGCACGCCCGTCGTGCCGCCGACCGCCTCACGGGCCGCCGGACCAGGCGAACAAGGCGGATTCTCGGCAATCGTACCGCCTCCAGTGTCAACATCGTCGACCGCCCCGGCCAGACCTCAGGCTGGGGCGGTCGCTTCGTCGAGGCACGCCCCCAAAGCGCCGCTGGTCGTGCTCGATGGCGTACTGGCTGCCCCGGTCGCGCAGGGCCACCAGGCCCGGACCCGGCTGCCGCCTGGAGCTCGCCATCTCCAGCGCCTCGACCAACCGGCCGGCTCTCGATTCGCATGCTGAGCCACCAGACCACGATCCGCCGCGAAACCAGATCCCTCCACGGCGGCCACGGTCATTCAGTCCTCGCTGGTAGCGACGGAGGTGCTGTCGGCCGTCAAGTCGAAGGTCGAGTTCGCTCGCTCTCCTGCGAGGCGCTTACCCGGCTCGGTCACGAGCTTGACCGCTTGGGCCGCGTAGTCAGGAGTGGACGTCCGTCGTATCTTCGCGATCGGTGAACTCCCGGGTCCGAGCTCACACTCGTGCCGGGGCGCCTGCCGCCCTCGGGGAAGTCCACTAGCAAGCTGCACCCCTCACCGTCTTTGGCCTCCGGTGTGACCGGGACCTGGACGGCGTGCAGGACCGCAGGCGGGTGCTGCCCCCGACGGCCCGGTTGTTCCTCGCTTCCTCGAAGCGAGCCCGATCCCACCCCCAGAAGCCGGGCTCATGCCCTCGCCATCGGGGATCACCCAGCGGCCCTTACGGCGCCCGGCCGCCTCCCGTAATTTGGAGCCTGGGATTTCCGGGGCATCTGGGGGACGCAGCCATGTCGGGAACGGTGGATGAGATCAGGGAGCAGATCCGGCGGCGGTTCGTCAAGCTCGCCCTGGACCCGGCCGACGAGCACAAGTTCCCGGTCGGCCCGGAGAGCGCCAAGCGGCTCGGCTACGACGCCGCCGAGATCGACAGCCTGCCGCCGCAGGCCAGCGAGTCCTTCGCCGGGGTGGGCAACCCGCTGGCCCTGGGCGAACTCCGGCCGGGCGCAGTGGTGCTGGACCTCGGCTGCGGGGCCGGGCTGGATAGCCTTCTCGCCGCCCGCCGGGTCGGGCCGGCGGGGCGGGTCATCGGTGTGGACATGACGGCAGCGATGATCGAGAAGGCGGTGGCGAACGCCCAGGCGGCCGGGGTGGCCAACACCGAGTTCCGCCACGGCGAGGCTGATCGCCTGCCGGTCGGGGACGGCTCGGTGGATGTGGTGATCACCAACGGCGTGTTCAACCTCTGCCCGGACAAGCCGCAGGTGCTGGCCGAGGTCTTCCGGGTCCTGCGTTCGGGCGGCCGGCTCCAGATGGCCGACATCCTGCTCGCCGACGGCGTGACGCCGGAGCAGGTGGCGACCAAGGGCGAGTGGTCGGACTGAATCTCAGGGGCGGTGTGGGAGCGGTCGCTCCTCCAGATGCTCACGGATGCCGGGTTCGCCGACCCCAGGTTCCACGGGCGGACCGGCTACTACACGTCGTCGCTCACCGAGGGCGGCCTGATCACGGCCCGGAAGCCGGGCGAGGGGGCGACTTCCAGGCGGCAATGACCCCGCAATCCGGGCGATAGGGCCGGTGCAGCACCGACCCCGGAGCCGGTCGGAGGACACCCGGACGAAGAGCCCTGGGGACATGCCCCGTGTCTCGAACGCCCCTCGGCCGGGCCTGGGGGCGAGGCCCTCACACCGGCGGCGTGGTTCCCGACGAACCGTCGAAGCCACGCGTCCGAGCGGGCCAGCATTGCTCTACCCCGACCGAGCCCGGTTCCTGCAAGCAGCAGAGCGTTTTCGCGCTCCGCTCGTGCCGCTCGGATGCCGAGTGGCTTCATCTGCGGGACACCGGCACGCCCGGCCGGGCCAGGGCCGTCGAGGTGCCCGAGGCGTTGCGGCGGCCCGGCACGGTCGCCAACCGGAGCCGGCGATCAACCTCCGCCGGCCGTACCTGCCGCCGGTCCGGGTGGGCCTCGGTGAGCGGGACGTGGTCGGCGGGGTCGCCCCTTCGACGGCCCCGAATCCAGTGCCGGACGCACGATCATGGGATCGGTCGGCCCCGGCTCTGGCCCACCGCTTGCCCCGGTATCGGTGGGCCCGGCCACGCCGCCGGTGCCGCCACTCCGATCCGAAGCGCCTCCCGGTCGACCCGGCAGTCCGATCGGCCGGCGGCTTCCTGCGCCCGTGGCTCAGCGGATCTCGACCTCGATCGGCAGGACGTGGCAGATGACGGCATCGCGCCGGTCGGGATCACGATCCATCGGCTGCACCCGGCCCCGACTGTCGGTCGCCCGCGCCATGACCACCTGCGGGCCGACTCGCTCCTTGGTGCGCCACTCGTACTCCCAGAAGCGCCAGGCGAACTTCACCGGGTCGCCCAACAGCTTGGCCTCGGCCCAGGTCTCGCCGCCGTCGTTGCTGACCTCGACCTTCGCCACGTCCGATTCCCCCGCCCAGGCGGCACCGATCATGGGATATCGTGACCCTTTCGGGACCACCTCGAAGGGGGCCGGTCGGGCGATCTGGGCCTTCACCTGGATGTCGGTGACGGGCACGAGGTCGGGCACGCCCCGACGCCGCTCCCAGACGGCGTACATGAACGTCTGGAAGTAGCCATGGAACGGGCGATCGGTCACGACGACCCGCCTCAGCCACTTGACCGACGCCATGCCATACCAGCCCGCCACGACGGCCCGGACCGGATGGCCGTGCCGGGCCGGCAGATCCTCGCCGTTCATCTTGTAGGCGAGCAAGACCTCGGGGGCCTTCGCCTTGGCCAGCGGCAGGCTGCGGGCGTAGGGGATGACGCCGGGCGTCTTCGGGTCGGGCTCTCGGAACTCGCCCCGGTCCGACCCTTCGAGGATCACCTCGACAGCGTTCGACCGGACCCCGGCCCGTTCCAGGAGCGCCGCCAGGGGCACCCCGGTCCACTCGGCGGTGCTGACGCCGCCCAACTCCCAGCGGATGCTCGTCTGCGGGGGCGGGAGGAAGACCCGGCCATTGCCCGAGCACTCCAGGAGGGCCGTCACGGTCTTCGAGGGCAGCCGTCGCAACTCCTCGTAGTCGATCTCGAAGGGGCGCTCCACCTCGCCCTCGACGCCGAGCCGCCAGGTCTCGCTGTCCAGGTCGGGCACCCCGAAGTGGGTGCGGACGTAGAACCGCGGGTTCGGGGTCAGGAACCGTCCGGGGTCCAGGGTCGAGAACGGGAACTCCAGGTTGTCCGGGTGCCGCTGGCGGCTGATCAGCCCGGTCGGCCTCGGCCCGTCGTCGCCAACCGCTGCGAGCGCCCGCCGCCCGCTCCCGGTGGCGAGAGCCAGGGGCAGGGCGACGGCCCCACGCAGCACGTCACGGCGTCCGGTCCCGCCATCCCCGGCTGCCCGTCGCGTTGCGTTGGTGTCCATCCGGCACCCCTTTCACAGTCGGGCGGCTTCGAGCGCACGATCGATGGAGGCAGGCTCCTGGACTCCCCCGCCCGAGACCCCACGGAAGTCGCCCCGGATCGCCTTGAGTGCGTACCGCTCCTCGTCGATCTCGCCGGCCGTGCGGACGCCCACGCGGCGGAAGACCGCCATCGGCGGGCACCAGCCCTGCACGGCGTGCTGGAGCAGGAACCCCGCCACGGCGGCGGGCAGCAGGAGGAAGCGGCGGTCCACGATCGTCCCCAGGCCCAGGCCGACCAGGGCCACCGTGGCGGCGTTGGCCTCCAGCGTCCGCTCGATGTCCCACTCCCGGTCGAGTTCCTCCAGGCGGCGGTCGATGGCCTCGGGTCCCCGGGATGCAACCCTGGCGACCTCCTCACGGGTCCGGCGGCGGATCTCCTCGTTGACATGCCTGGCGGTGTGCTCGGGCACTCGGTCCACGGTGGTGGGGATCATCGGCGCAGCTCCCGATCGGGGCGAGGGTGGTGTCTGAGGGCGGGCGAACGGAGCCCCTGGACACGATGGTAGCTGCAAGACGTATGCCGACGGTGCCGGAGCCGTCAGGTTCGCTTCGGCTCCTTGTCTCCCCTGCCGTCGAGCAGCTTCCTCTGGCGGACCATCGCCTCCTGGGCCGCCTCGACGATCGTCTCGCACACGAGCTTGCAGAGCCGCTTCACCAGCGGGTCGTCGAGCGTGGAGAACACCTGCCAGCCCTCCTTGCGGCGGGCCACCAGCCCCGCCTCGGCGAGCAGCTTCAGGTGCCTGGAGACGTTGGCCTGGTTGCGGCCCGTCTCCTCGACCACCTGCGTGACGTTCCGCTCGCCCGCCATCAGGCTGCGGAGGATCGCCAGCCGGGTCGGGTCGGCCAGCATGCGGAACGTCTCGGCCATCCGGTCCAGGAACTCGTCGGGAATCGTGTCGGCGATAGATTGACCATACAACAGTACGGGAATACAGTGCTATTGCCGGTCGGAGATTTCGCAGCATCACCCAGGGTGAAGGAGAGCCACTTCAATCCGGAGGATGGCGATGTACGACTGGCTGCTGCCCCTCGGGGTCCTGTCTTGTGGGTCGTGCTGAACCGCTGGGTCGTGCCCCGAATGGCCATGCCGTTCTGGATGGGCGGCTCGTGTGCGGCGTCGCCGCACGAGGACCGAGGGGCGACCGAAGCGATCGATGACGAACACGCTGACGGACACTTCTCGGAGTAACCTCCCATGCGTTCCTTCCCTGCGATCCTGGCGTTGGTGTGCGTCCCGGCGGCAGTACTGGCCGACTCGCCGCACGGCTGCCGCTGCCACGTTGCTGTCGAGCCGAGTGGGACGAGCACGACCGGACCGTCCGCCCCCCAGGGTCCGGGTGGCCCAGGCCCGGTGGGCAGGGAGCGGGGGATGTCGGACGACGAGCACGGCGCCATCTTCGACCTGCTCGGCGGGCATGACGCCATCGCTCGCAAGGTGGAGGAGATCCCCGACGGCGTGCGGACCACGACCACGACCACCAAACCCGAACTGGTCGAGACGCTGCGGACCCACGTCCGCCAGATGACCCGACGCCTGGAGCAGGGGCGACCCGTGAGGATGTGGGACCCGGTGTTCCGGGGCGTCTTCGCCCACGCCGACGAGATCGAGGTGGCGATGAAGGACGTCGCTGGCGGCATCGAGGTGACGGAGACCAGCACGAATCCCTCGGTCGTCACGCTGATCCGGGCGCATGCGGCCAAGGTGAGCGAGTTCGTGGCCCGAGGGCACGCAGCGGCCCGCCCTCCGTGGGCCGGGGGCGGTCGGGGTCGGATGGGGCCCGGTCGTTAAGGCTACTCCGTTAACTTTGTTTTGTTGATCGCCAGCCATGGTCGGCAGTATGCGCAGTCGGCACGGCTGGTGGGAGCCAGCAGCCGTTGCAGCGCCCGGCGGATTGCCGGCACCGAGATCACGGGCGCTCGGCGCCCCCCTTTTTGCCCGGCCGGGATCGTCCCCGACGGGCTCGATGGCGTTCCATCGTCAGGAACCCAAACGCCAGCATCACCAGGCACGCGTGGTGGTGGAAGCCCCGCTACGAGCGGCCCTCGTGGTGGTCCAGGCCCAGCTCCTCCTTCATCTGCTGGTAGCCCAGTTCGACCGGCCAGCGACTCCGCCACAGCCGCACGGCTCGCAGCCGGCTCGTGGCCGCCGGCAGGTTTCTGAAGGCGTATTTCAACGCACCATCGGCCTGCTCCTCGATCAACAGCCAGATCGGTCCAGAGGAAGCGCACTCGCCCGTCGCCCAGCCGGAGGCCGGCCAGACCTGCAGCCATGCGAAGCGGCCGGTCATCGGCCCCTTGGTGCCCTCGCGCCAGGTCACCTTCCGCCGCGGGGTTCGAGCAGCCAGTTCCTTGAGGCTGATCGGTCGGGGCGAGTCGTCGGCCAGCCGTGGCCGTGTCCGCGGGCGGCCCGTCGCTCCCGAATCCGGCCGGATCCACCGCGGCTCCGCGACGAAGACGACCATCTCGTCGGTCACGCCGACGACGTAATGCAGCCCACGCTCGTCCAGGCCGTCGCGAAACGGCCCCGAGACGCCGTAGCCCGCGTCGGCCACCACCACCTGACCCGGCAGGCCCTCGGCACGGACCCGGTCGAGCAGCTCCAGGGCGATCTGGCCCTTGGTCAGCGACCGCCGCTCGGCTGCCGGCACGTGGGCCTGGTTCAGTCGCTCCGGGGCGTTCAGCCAGCTCTCCGGCAGGTAGAGCCGCATGTCGAGCGGGTAATGCGCCCTGGGGGCGACGTAGTGGACCGAGACGGCGCACTGGCAGTTGGCCCGCTTGCCCAGGGCCCCGCAGTACTGCCGCTGGACGCCCACGGAACGGGTGCCCTGCTTGGGGAACGTGGTGTCGTCGATGACGAAGATCGCCGCCGGGTCGGCAAACTTCGCTGACAGTGTGGCCCGGTAACGTTGGAGGACGGCCTGTTCGTCCCAGGTGCTCTGACCGAGAAACTGCTGGAGGGCCTGGTCGGGATCGGAGACCTCGAGCCCGACCGGGAGCGGGGTCCGTGCGGCGATTGGCTCGATGCTCTTGCGATCGCCAACCTGAAGCAAGCCGTGCAGGTAGACGCCGGCCCACTGTGTCTGTCGCGGGCGATTGAAGTCGTCGCGAAAGTTCGCGGCGTAAGCAGCCAGGCGGTCGAGGACGTCGGGGTTGAGATTCGGGGTGTAGGTTCGATTCATACCACCAGTACAAACCAGACCGCCCCAATGTTTGCAAGATCTAACGGAGTAGCACTAACTCCACAACATGCTGAGCGCCCGGTATCCCAAGATGGGCGTCGATGCGGCGACCGCCGTGGTGAACATCGAGATCAACAGGTTCTGGGACGGCCTGTTTCACGCCCTCACCTGGATGATGACCGCCCTTGGCCTGGCCCTTCTGTGGCGAGCGGTGCAGCGGCGGGACGTTCCCCTCTCGACCCGGACGCTCGTCGGTTCGCTGGCCATGGGCTGGGGCCTGTTCAACCTGATCGAGGGGCTGATCGACCACGAACTGCTGGGCATCCACCACGTCGTCGAGGCCGGGAACCACCTCCCGTGGGACCTGGCGTTCCTCGGCTCCGGCGCGGCCCTGATCCTGGTGGGCTGCGTGACGATCCGGGCGGCTCGTGGCGATGGTACGGCGAGGCCCAGATGATCTCGGCGGCGGGCCTGGGGCGATCGCGCAAACGGGAAGCCCACCAAGGAGCCGGTCAACATCCGCGGTCCGACCGGCCGACGATGGCCGGTCGGACGAATTTCGCTGGGACGCTGGCCCGGGATCCCGGAGCCGGCCCGGCTTGTGGACCATTTGCCATGCGCGCGATCATGCGTCGAGCTGTGCAATCGGCGGATGGCTGCCGGGGGCCGCGTCTCGTGGCGGAGGATCGCAGATGGCCGAGTCGGCTACGGACCGGGACCTGCTCTTCGGCCTGATCGCCCTCCAGAACGGGCTCATCGACCAGACGACGCTCGTGGCCAGCCTGCAGTCCACGGCGGCCGACCGGTCGAGGTCGCTCGGCGAGCAACTGCGCACCCAGGGAGTCCTCTCGCCGGAGCTCCTGCGGGCGGTCGAGGCCATGACCGTGGCCCAGTTGCGGCGCCACGACGACGACGCGACCCGGGGCCTCGCGTCCCTGGGCGCCAGCACGGCCACCCGGCAGCTCCTCGGCCAGATCGACGATCCCGGATTGCGGTCGGCCCTCACGAACCTGGCCACGCCCCAGGAGACGATCGACCTGACCGACCGCGGGCGCGACGCTGCGATCGGTGCCGTCACGGCCGGTGCCCAGCGGTTCCGCGTGCTGCGCCCGCATGCCCGGGGGGGCATCGGGGAGGTCCTGGTGGCGATCGACGGGGAGCTGAATCGCGAGGTCGCCCTCAAGCGGATCCAGGGTCGCCTCGAGGGCGACCCCGCCAGCCGGGCCCGCTTCCTCCTCGAGGCCGAGATCACCGGCGGCCTGGAGCACCCCGGTATCGTCCCGGTCTACAGCCTGGGCACCGCCGAGGACGGGCGGCCCTATTACGCCATGCGGTTCATCAAGGGGGAGAGCCTCAAGGAGTCGATCGAACGGTTCCACCCGGACCGGCCGGACGACGCTCCGGGAGCGGCCGGACCCGGGCCGCCCCCTCAGCCCGATGCGAGCCCGACGGAGCCCCGGGCCTCGCGCGACCTGGAGCTGAGGCGCCTGCTGCGGCACTTCCTCGATGTCTGCAACGCCGTCGATTACGCCCACTCCCGCGGGGTGCTCCACCGCGACCTCAAGCCGGGGAACATCATCGTCGGACGTCACGGGGAGACCCTGGTCGTCGACTGGGGGCTCGCCAAGGTGACGGGGGTCGCCGAGCCGGGGGGCGGGGAGACGTCGCTGCGGCCGGCGTCGGCCAGCGGGTCGTCGGAGACGCTGCCCGGCTCCGCGCTCGGGACCCCGGCGTTCATGAGTCCCGAGCAGGCCTCCGGCGACCTCGACCACCTCGGCCCGCCGAGCGACGTCTACGGACTGGGCGCCACCCTCTACGCCCTGCTGACGGGTCGCCCGCCGGTCGAGGGCACCGGCGTGATCGAGGCCCTCGAACGCGTCCGGAGGGGGGAGTTTCCGCCGCCCCGGCAGGTCCAGCCGTCGGTGGCGCCGGCGCTCGAGGCGATCTGTCTGAAGGCGATGGCGCTGCGCCCGCAGGACCGGTATCCGAACGCGAGGACGTTGGCCGAGGACATCGAGCGCTGGCTGGCCGACGAGCCGGTTTCCGCCCGCGTCGAGCCCCTGGCGGAGCGGGCCCGCCGCTGGGCCCGGAGGCATCGGACCCTGGTCACCAGCGCGGGCGCCGTGCTCTCGGCGACCCTCGTAGGGCTGCTCGTCTTCACGATCGTGCTCGGCTCCAAGAACCGCGACCTGGCGGCGGCCCGCAGCCGCGCCGAGGCCCGCGAGCGGGAGGCGATCGCCGCCGTGCGCCGCTTCGGCGACGTCGTCTCGGGCAACCCCGAGCTCAAGAACAATCCGGCGCTCGCCCCGCTGCGGAAATCGCTGCTCGGCGAGCCGATCGACTTCTTCAGGCGGCTGCGGAGGCAGCTCCAGGCCGAGCGGGACACCGGGGCCGACTCCGTCGGTCGCCTGGCCGGTGCGCTGCTGAGCCTCGGAGACCTCACCGACGAGATCGGCGACAAGCAGGACGCGATCGCCGGTTACCGCGAGGCCCTCGCCCTCCTGGCCCCGCTCGGGGACCGGGCCGACCGGGAGCAACGGACCGACCTCGGGCGGCTCCATCTCCGGCTGGGGAGCCTGCTGGCGCGGACCGGCCGGCAGGCGGACGCGCTGACGGAATTCGACCGCGCCCTGGCCATCCGCGGTCGGCTGGCCCGCGAGTCCGGGGATCTCCGGTCCCGGTCGATGCTCGCCGAGGCCCACAACAGCCGCGCCAATCTGCTGGCCGACCTGGGACGCCTGCCGCAGGCGCACGAGGTGTACGAGCAGGCGGTGCGGATCCAGGAGGATCTGGTCACCGCCCAGCCCTCGAATGCCGAATGGCGCGGCGACCTCGCGGGGACGCTGAATAACCTGGCGATCCTGCTCAAGTCCCGGGGTGACTGGGCGGCGGCCGAGGCCGTGTACCGACGCGCGCTGGTGATCCGTCGAGGGCTCCTCGAGGCGGAGCCCGGGAACCCGGTCCTGCGCTCGCGACTGGCCACTCTGCTGATCAACCTGGCCCACCTGGAGTCGGACGCGAATCGCCAGGAGCCGGCCGAGCGGGCGTACCGCGAGGCGCTGCGGATCCGCTCGGAGCTCGTGGCGGAATTCCCCACCAGCACCGAGCACCGGGCCGATCTGGCGTCGAGTCACGCCGCGCTCGGCGCGCAGCTGCGGGCGACCGGCCGATACGAGGAGGGGCTGGAGCACTACCGGGAGAACCTCGCCATCCGGCAAGCCCTCGCACGCGAGCACCCGACCGTCACCGACTTCCAGAACTCCCTGGCCGGGAGTCACATGCGGATGGGCCACATCCTCTCCGGCACCGGGCACGGCGCGGAGGCGTTGCGGGAATACGAGCGCGCCTGCGACATCCGCCGGCAACTCGTCGAGGCGAACCCCGGGGCCGTGAGCTACCAGAACCTGCACGCCGACAGCCTCAACGCCCTGGGCTGCCTGCAGGGCGACCTCGGCGCGCTCGAGATCGCGACCGAGAGCCTCGAACGGGCGCTCGGCCTCCGCGAGCGTCTCGTCGCGCAGAACCCCGAGGTTCCCGGCTACCGGGACGACCTGGCGGTCGTGCTCGGCAACCTCGGGCGGCATGCGATCGATTGCGGCCGGAACGCGGAGGCCCTGTCCTGCTACCGGCGAGCCGTGGCGATCCACGAGGAGCTGCGGCGTCAGCACCCCGCCGTGAACTCGTACGCCAGCGACCTCGGCTCGGACCTCAACAACCTCGGCAGCCTGCTGGATGACCAGGGCCAGTTCGAGGCGGCCCGCGCGGCCTACGAGCGGGCGGTCGCCCTGCGCTCCCAGCTCGCCCGCGAGAACCCGACGGTCGTCCTGTACCGCCGGGACCTCGCGGCCGCGTCCAGCAACCTGGGCGTGGCCCTGGACCACGGGGGGCGGGCCGCGGAGGCCGAGGCCGCGTACCGCGCGGCTCTGGGCATCCGCCAGGAGCTCGCGACGCAGTACCTCGACCAGGTCGAGCTGCGGCGTGGCCTGGGCGACAGCCATCACAATCTGGCGGGCCTGCTCCAGCGCCAGAACCAGCTCGGACCCGCCGAGGAGTCCTACCGCCAGGCGCTCGCCATCCGTCAGCGCCTGGTGGACCAGGAGCCAAGCAAGCCAGCCTATCGGCGCGACCTCGCCGCCACCCTCGACCGCCTGGCCTCCCTGCTGGACTCCACCGGCCGCTGGGACGAGGCCCGGTCGCTCCTCGACGGGAACCTGCGGGCCCTCGAGCGGCTGGCGCGGGAGTCTCCCGATTCGCCCGGGTCCGGGCTCGAGCTGGTGACTGCCCGGATCGGGCTCGCCGATCGGCTGATGGCCCATGGGCGCAACGACGAGGCCGCCGAGGCGATCGCCTCCGCCCGCCCCGTGCGCTCGGGCGTCGCGGACTCCGGGCCGGAGGCGGAGGCCATCCTGAAGGCGATCGGCGCCGCGCATCATCGCCTCGGCAATGCGTGGGCCGGATCGGGCCGGCTCGACGAGGCCGAGGCCGAACTGGGTCAGGCCCGCGAGGTCCGCGCGAGCCTGATGCGCGATCACCCCCAGAATCCCGCGCATGCGGCCGACCTCGCCTCCACCCTGACCAACCTCGGTGACCTGAAACGCCGGAGGGAGGCCAACGAGGCCGCCCGCGTGCTCTTCGCCGAGGCCCTCTCGCACCGCGAGCGACTCGCCCGGGACCACCCGGAGACCCTGGCGTTTCGCGTGCGGGTCGGCGATAGCCACTACAATCTGGGGCTCGTCTACGACGATTTGCACGCGATCGAGGAATCCGAGCGGGCCCACTCTCGCGCCCTCCCGATCCGCGACGAACTCGTCCGAGACGCTCCGGAGGTCCACGAGTACCGCGTCGACCTCGCGCTCACGCTCGAGAAGCTGGCGAGGATCGACCTGGGACTGGGCCGTCCCGCACCGGCGGCCGACCGGATCGATCGGGCCCTGGTCGAGGTCCGGGCCGCGCGGGCCCTGCGACCGGACGATCCCGACGGCCTCCGGCTCCACAAGACCCTCCTCGGCCTGTCCGTGCGGGCCTCGGTCGCGAATCGTCAACCCGGACGCGCCCTCGATGCGCTCGCCGCCCTGAGGATGCTGCTCCCCCGCACCCCGGAGGATGACTACACCGCCGCTTCCTACGCGGCGTTCGTGACCCCGCATGTCGGCGATGACGCCGAGCGGACGGCCGTCCGTGCCGAGGCGGTCCGCGGCTTCGTGGCTGCGCTCGACGCCGGCTTCTCGGATCTGTCGCACCTGCAAGGTGACTCCGACCTGGACCCGATTCGCGATCACCCCGACGTCCAGGCCGCCATCGCGCGTCTCTACGACCGCCTGTTCCCCTCGAACCCGTTCGTTCGTTGAGGTCCCGGCCCGCGTCGTCCCCGACCCGGCGTGCGGACGCATGCGCTCCGGGGCATGAGCCCTTTCACCTTCCCCACGCGTTGACGGTGTCGGCCCGACCGGTCGCGGTCCCGACCGCTTGCCTGGCTGGTGCGACCTCCCGAGGGCGGTCGAGCCGGCCGATCGCGGCGAACCGGCCTCCGGAGTCCGCGAACGGCGGGACGCCTGCCGCGATCCCTGGCCAGGACGACGGGCCTGCCATCCCGGAGCTGGCCTCGCGGGAATCGCGGGACGCCCTTGACGAACCTCGGGCCGGTTGGCTCAATGGGAATGCCATCCGGCGAAACGCGCTCACGTGCCGGGCGCACACGCATCCCCAATCGAGGCTTCGATGCCGACCCGGCGTTCCATCGTCGCCCTGCTGCTGGCCACCTTCGGGCTGATCTCGGCCTGCGGGGCGGGTCTGCACCAGCTCGTCGACGGGTCGACGCCGCGGATCGAGGCGGGTGCCAATCCGGGCTCCCCCGATCCGGGCCCGGCCTCGTGGGACCACGGTCACGCAGACTGCTCGATCTGCCACGCCCTGGGCCAGAGCCTGCTGGCCACGGCCGAGACGCCCACCGTCGCACTGGGGGACCTCCGTGGGGCGACGCCGCCCCCGGAATCGACGCTCGATCGGACCCCACCCCGGCGCCGGGCCGCCCCGCGCGCCCCGCCGATCGTCCGCGCCTGACCGGGACCACGTTCCGGCGACGGGGGAATTGAAGCCCGGGCGACGCCCGGGCTCCCAGGCGGTTGCGCTGCCCGCGCACCCGGCCCGGGCCTGCCCTCGGATCGTCGGTTCCGGCCGTCCACCTGCGTGAGCCGGATCCGCGCTGTCGCGGCCGGTAGGGACGATCGGTGACGGTGCGCCCGGCCCTGGCCGGGAGCCCCGCGCCCGGACCGCCAGTGGGTGAGATCGATGACGGCAACTGCCACCCGGTGGACCGGGGTGCCCGTGCGCCTCGGGACCATGATCAACCGGACCCTGCGCCGGGCGCGACGGCTCGATCCGATGCTCCGGCACCCGCTGACGGTGCTCACGGCAGCGACGGCGGTCGGAGTGCTCTGCGGCCTGGTGCTGCACCCGAGGGTGCTGGCCCTGGCCGGGTGCCTGGCGGCGCTGATCGCCGTCGGGCTGATCGCCCCCTGGCTCAGCCTGCGAGGGCTCCGGGGCACGGTCACGTTCGATGCCGACCGAGGGCGCGAGGGCGAGCCGGTGGCCGCCCGGATCACGCTGCGGAACCGGGCGCCCTGGGCGGCCCGGGGCCTGGCCGTCCGGTTCGGTCTGGCCGGCGATCCGGCGACGGAGCCCGTCGCCATTCGCCGCGTGGGGGGCTGGCAATCCGGCTCGCTGGCCTGG
The DNA here is from genome assembly GCA_964624465.1 of uncultured Isosphaeraceae bacterium. Lineage (GTDB taxonomy): Bacteria > Planctomycetota > Planctomycetia > Isosphaerales > Isosphaeraceae > CAZUZD01. The sequence continues at coordinate 7,951 of CAZUZD010000030.1, read as the reverse complement.
GAGTACGGACCCGAGCGGCGCGGGCGGCACCCGGCCGGCGGGGCCTGGATCGTGACCGGTTTCCCCTTTGGCCTGCGGCGGGCGCGGCGAGCCCTCGACGTCGAACGGCCGCTGCTCGTCTGGCCCCTCACGTTCCCGGTCGGGCGGGTGCCCGAGGAGGCCGGGGGCGAGGGCGTGTCCGGCCAGGCGCTCCGCGATCGGGCGGGGGATGCCGGCGACCTGCTCGGCATCCGGCCGTACCGGCGCGGCGACCCCCTGCGGCGGGTGCACTGGGCGCAGACGGCGCGCACCGGCGACCTGATCGTCTGCGAGCTCCAGGCGACGGCCGCGGCCCGGGTCCAGATCGTGCTGGATCTCGACCCCCAGGCCCACGCGGGATCTGGGCCTGACGGCTCGCTCGAATGGGCGATCCGCGTGGCCGCCAGCCTCGCCGACGCCTGGCTGGCGCAGGGCGCCGACGTCGAGCTCATCGCGGACGGTCGCGCGCTCGGCTCGAAGGGTGGGTCGGTTCCGATCCGCCGCCGGTCTCTGCTGGACGCCCTCGCGGTGCTCGACGGCCGCGAGGCCGACCCGCTGGGCGCGGTGCTCCAGGGCCCAACCTGCCGCCGGCCGGGGTGTGGGTTCCGCGTGGTGGTCTGCACCGATCGGGCCCGGATCGATCCCGGCGATCTCCAGGCCGCCGGGAGGGCCGCCCGCATGGTCGTGCTCGCCACCGCGGCCTTCGAGTCGAGAGGCGGGGCCGGGGGCCCAGTCCACGACGGCGGGTCGATCCGGCCCTGGATCGTGCTCGACGACCGCGATCGCATCCCGGATCAGCTCCTCCAGGGGACGAAGGGAGATGGGCATGGCCGTTGATTCGCAGCTCGGGCGGCCGTCGATCGGCCTGACGCTGGCGCTGGGGGCGATCGGGGTCACGAGCCTCGACCTGGCCCTCTGCGGCCTGACGCACTCGCCCGGCATGGCGCTGGCCCGCGCGGGCGGGCTGGTGCTGGCGATGCTCGTGCTGTTCCGGCTCGTGCAGCGCCGCGGTCGTCCCGCGTCGGGTTCGTTCACGCACCGCGAGACCGTCGCGCTGCTGGCCGCCGGGCTGGCGCCGGCGCTCTGGCACCCGGCCCGTTGCGCCCTGCGCGGCGAGGGGCTGCTCGTCGAGACGCTCGTCCTGGAGGGCCTGCGCAACCTGGGGATCGGCCTGGTCCTGCTCTCGGGTCGGCCGCAGACGGCCCGGCTCACCGCGGTCGTGGCGCTCTTCGGCGTGCTGGTCGGGGCCTCGCTGGTCGAGGGCCCGATCATGACCGGCCTGGCGGCGGCGTTCGCCCTGGTGGGCGCCGGCTGGCTGGTGGCGGGGTACTGGGCGGAGCTGCCGGCCCTGCGCCTCGACGGCGGCGGCGGTCGTGGCCGATCGGGCGCCGTCGTGGCGCTGGCCACGGCGGTCCCGCTGGTCTTGGTCGCCTCGCTGTGCGACCCGACGGCGGCGACGATGCGCCTCGCCGGCCTGATGCCCAGCTCGGGCGGCGCCGACTGGTCGGACCCCGAGGCCCGCGCCGGGGTGGGCGACGGGCCGAACGAGGTCGACGCCCGCGACTCGGCCGACAGCGTCGGGTTCACCCAGAGCGAGGTGTACCTCGAATCGGACCAGCCCAGCCTCTACGACACGTTCAGCGAGACGTTCGGCGAGCCGGTGCCGAGGCCCAAGCAGGAGCCGGCGATCGCGCTCGGGCCGAACCCGGACCAGGCTCCGCAGGAGCATCCCGCCGAGGACCACCGCGCCGGCCGCGAGTTCCAGACCCACCGCAAGCCGCCCGCCCGGAGCCGCATCGAGGCCGCCACGGCCGACGCGCTGCTGTACGTCCAGGGTCCGGCGCCGGCGCACCTGAGGCTGGTCGCCTACGACCGGTTCGACGGCGCGACCTGGCATGAGGCTGGTCCGCCCGCCCTCCGAGGCCCGCTCCGCGTCGAGGCCCCGGGCAGCCCCTGGCTCCGGACGGATGCCAGCGAGCGGTCGTTCCTGGGCGGCCGCGCCTCGCACCGCATCAAGGTCGGCCGGCTGGAGGCCGCGACCGTCCCGGCGCCGGCGCACCTGGACCGCTTCCGGGTCGGGAGCGTCAACCGGGTCGAATTCTTCGAGTGGGCCCAGCCCGAGATCCTGCGGATGGCCGGCCGCACGATCCCGATCGGGACGGTGATCGACACCGAGGTCCGCACCCCCCGGCCCGCCGCGCTGCGGACCCTGCCGATGGCCCCGTCGGCCCACGATCCGCAGCCCGCTGCCCCGGGTGACGCCCCGATCTCGCCGAGCCTGGTGCGGCTGGTGCGGGAGTGGACGGCCGGGGTCCCGCACGGCTGGGCGCGGGTCGAGGCAGTCGTGGCCGGCCTGCGGGCCCGCTGCCGGCTCGACCGCGAGGCGACCGCGCCGGAGGCGTGCCCGGACCGGATGGCGCACTTCCTCGACGAGACGCGGCGCGGGCCCGATTACCTGTTCGCCACGGCCGCCGCCCTGGCGCTGCGGGAGCTCGGGTTCCCGACCCGCGTCGTCGGCGGCCTGTACGTCGACCCCGATCGCTTCGACCCGGCGGCGCGGCACGTCGCCGTCACGGCCGAGGCGGCGCACCTGTGGGTCGAGGTGCAGGTGCCCGGCGGCGACTGGATCACGATCGAGCCCACTCCCGGCTTCGAGCTGATGCCGCCGGCGTACGCGCCGCTCGAACGGCTCCAGTCGGCCCTGCTCGCGGCGTGGGACTGGGCCGTCCGTCACGCGGCGGCGCTCGGCCTGGTCGCTCTCGGTCTGACCGTGATTGGCCGGTTTCGCCGTCCCCTCTTCGACGCCCTGGCGACCCTGGCCTGGCGGGTGGCGCTGCCCCGGGTCGCCCCGCGGCGCGCGGTGTTCGAGACGCTGCGGCTGGTCGAGCGTCGGGCCCGCTGGGCGGGGTGCGCCCGGCCCGCCGGTCAAACACCCCTGCGCTGGTGCGAGGCGCTGGCGCCGGCCGCACCCGAGCCCCTGGGCACCGACCTGCAACGGCTGGTGCGGCTCGCCCAGCAGCACGCCTACGGGTCGGGCCCCCGCGGACCGGCCGACGACGGCCGCGCCCTCTGCCGCCGGGTCCTGGGCGGCTGGTCCCTCCGCACGTTCCGCCTGCTGGCCGACGGCCATCGCCGCCCTCTGGAGCCCTCCGCATGACCGAGTCGATTCCGGCGCCCACGACCACCGAGGCGGATCTCCGCGCCGTCGACGCCATCCGAGCCGCGCTCAACGGGGCGTTGCGGGGCAAGGCGGAGGTGGTCGAGCACGTCCTCGCCTGCCTGCTGGCGCGCGGCCATCTGCTGATCGAGGACCTGCCCGGCCTGGGCAAGACGACGCTGGCCAAGGCCCTGGCCCGGGCCCTCGGCGGCCGGCTGGCGCGGGTGCAGTGCACGCCCGACCTGCTGCCGGGCGACATCACCGGCTTCCGGGTCTTCGACCCCAAGACCCGCGAGTTCGAGTTCCTCCCCGGCCCGGTCTTCGCCGACGTGCTCCTGGCCGACGAGATCAACCGCACCACCCCGCGGACCCAGAGCGCCCTGCTGGAGGCGATGGCCGAGCGGCAGGTGACCGTCGACACGGTCCGCCACGAGCTGGCCGACACCTTCTTCGTGATCGCCACCCAGAACCCGGTCGACCAGCACGGCACCTACCCGCTGCCCGAGGCGCAGCTCGACCGCTTCGCCATGAAGCTGCAGATCGGCTACCCCGCCCGCGGCGACGAGCTGGCCATGCTGGCGGCCGCCGTTGGCGACGACACCGTCGAGGCGACCGATCTCGTCGAGCCCATCGGCCACGCCCGCCTCGCGGCGCTCCAGCGTCGGGTGGCCCGGGTGGCGGTCGCCCCGATGGTCGCCGGCTACCTGGTCGACCTGGCCGCGACCACGCGAAATCACCGCCAGGTCCGGCTCGGCCTGAGCCCGCGCGGGCTCCTGACCTGGCAGCGGCTGGCCCAGGCCCGGGCATTCCTGGAGGGGCGCGACTTCGTCACGCCCGACGACGTCCAGACCGTTGCCGGCCCGGTGCTCGGCGTGCGGCTCGGCCTCGAGCCCGACGCCGCCGGCCGGATCCTCGCCGAGATCCTCGCCGCCGTCGCCGTGCCCGTCTATCCGAAATCCTGACCCGCCTGCCGCCTCGGAGTTCTCCCGGAGCAACGCCTCATGATCTCCCAGCACCGCTGGCCGGCCCCCCTCGTGGCCCTCGCCCTCCTGGGCGTCGCACCCGGCTGCCGCCAGGCCGAGGAGGCGTCGGCCTCACGCCCCTCGGCCCACGACGATCACGACCATGACCACGATCACGAGCATGGCCAGGATCACGACCATCCGCATGCCGAGCACGTCGATCCGCCGCACTGGCCCAGCGACTTCCCCGATGCCGTCGAACGCCTGGTGAGCGGCCACGCCGCGACCCGCGCGGCGCTGGCTGCCGGCCAGACGGGCACCGCGTGGAAGACCCTGCTGCCAATCCAGCGCGACCTGGCCCGCTGGCTGCCCGACCTGGCCGCCGACAGCGACATGCCCGAGCCGGCCTGGGACCGCGCCCATGCCGCCGCCGGCCCGCTGCTCGCCGGCTACGAGGCGGTCCTGGCGGAGCGGAAGCTGGACCCGGCGTCAGCTCTGGATCGCCTGACCGCGCTCGAACCGGCCCTCGGGGAACTGCGGCGGGTTCGCGACACGGCCGCTCCCGACTGGTTCCCGCCGGTCCCCTACCCGAAGCCGGTTTTCGGGGCGGCCGCCGAGGGTCCTCCGGCCGAGGCGCCGTCATCAAACACCACTCACTGACCTGACGCCTTGCGAACCCGAGACGGGGACAGCCACCGATGGACGCGATCTTCTGGGGCGGAATTCAGCGGTTCGTGGAGGCGCTCACCGAGGCAGCGCCGACGATCCTCGTCGGCCTGGTGCTGGCGGCGATCTTCCAGCGCCTGCTCGGGCCCGACGGCACGCGCCGGCTCTTCGGGCACGGCACCCGCTCGGGCCTGGTGCGGGCCTGGGCGCTGGGCATGCTCCTGCCGGTCTGCTCGCTGGGCGTGATCCCGGTGGCGCGGGAGCTGAAGCGGATCGGGCTGTCGACCGGCACGGTGCTCGCCTTCGCCCTGGCGGCGCCGCTGTTCAACCCGCTCTCGGTGCTCTACGGCCTCTCGCTCTCCGAGCCGCTGGTCATCTTCGCGTTCGCGATGGCCTCGCTGCTCGTGGTGACGGCCGTCGGCGTGGCCTACGATCGGCTGTTCCCTGAGGGCGTGATCGCCGAGGCCCCTCGACCCGCGGTCCGCTACGGGCCCAGGCGGATGGTCGCCCTGCTGGTGGCCGCCGCCCGGGAACTGGTCGGCCCGACCACCGCCTACATCGGGCTCGGACTGCTGGGCGTCGTGCTCCTGAACGCGCTGGTGCCGGCCGGCAGCCTCATGAACCGCATGGAGCGGACGAACCCGTACGCGGTGCTGGAGATGACGGCCGTGGCGATCCCCGCTTATGCGACGCCGATGGTCGCCATGTCGCAGCTCGGCTCGATGTTCCAGCACGGCAACTCGGTGGCCGCCGCGTTCGTGCTGCTGACCCTGGGCGCCGGCCTGAACCTGGGCCTGATCGCCTGGATGGTCGGCGCTTACGGCGTGCGACGCGCGGCCCTCTGGCTCGGCGGGCTGGTCGTGGTCGTCGTCGGCCTGGCCGTGCTGATGGACGCGCCGCTGACCCCGCGCGGGGTGGAGCCGGCCGGCCACACGCACGCCTTCGACATCTACTGCTGCCCGTTCCATCCCGGCGGTGGCAGCCTGGAGGCGGTCCGCCGCGAGCTGGCCGACGAGGTCCTGCCGCACGAGCTGAAGGCCCTCGGCGTGCTGGCCGGCCTGGCGCTCGTCGGCCTGAGCCTGCGGAGGCTCGATCGGACCTGGCGGATCGACGACTGGCTGGAGCAGACCGCCCCCGAGGGGCTCGCCGAGCGGCCGCGCTCGCGGTTCGACCTCACGATCCCCGGCCCCGTGCTGGGCGGCATCGGCCTGGCGGGCCTGATCGCCTTCAGCGTGATGGCCTGCTACACTTACTACCCGCCCGCCGATCAGATCTTCGAGGACCTCGGCATCCTCAAGGCCGAGGTCCTCTCGGCCGCCACCAGCGGCAACGCCGACCACGCCAACTACTTCATCCCGATGTACCAGGACTGGGTCCGCCGGCTCCAGGTGAGCGTGTACCTGCGCGAGGGCCACTTGAGCGCCTACCGCCGCACCAAGGCCCGGGTCCTGATCGACAAGGTCGAGCGCCTCAAGCATGCCGTCGACGACCGGGACGCCGAGGAGGTCCGCCACTACTTCAGCGCCGTCACCGTGGCCCACCGCCGGCTGAGGACCGCCTTCGGCCCGGCCGGTCCCCCCGCACCCGTCCCGGCCGCGACACCCCGATCGGCCCAGGGAGCTGCTCCCCCTCGGCGCTGAACCGACCCGCGGTCATGACCGGACTGGGTCGGGGGCCGATCGAGGCCGGTCCCGGGCCGGCGCTCCGGATCGTCCCCAGCACCCGGACGGGCGCTCTCGTCATGGTCCGACCGGCGGGTGATAATCGTCGCAGGGCGACTTGATGCGCCCGCCAGATTGCTTCGTCTCCGGCGGGGGAGGTCATGCCGCAACGTCAACCGGAAGGCGATGCGACCGGACGGTTCCCCACCACGCAATGGAGCCGCGTCGTCACGGCAGCCAGCCGCGACGCGACGGAGGCGCGCGAGGCCCTGTCGGCGCTCTGCGAGGCCTACTGGTATCCGATCTACGCGTACGTCCGCCATCGGGGCCACGGGCCCGAGCCGGCGCGGGACCTGACCCAGGACTTCTTCACTTACCTGCTCGAGCGCGACGTCATCGCCAGGGCCGATCCCGCCCGGGGGCGGTTCCGGGCGTTCCTGCGCACGGTCTGTGCCCGCAGCCTGGCGGATTGGCGCGATCGGGAGCAGGCCGCCAAGCGGGGCGGCGGCCGGACCCCCGTCTCGATCGACCCGGCCGACGCCGAGCGCCGGTACGCACGGGAGCCGTCGCACGAGCTGACCCCGGACCGGATCTTCGACCGGACCTGGGCCCTGACCCTGCTGAGCCGGGTCGTCGAGCGCCTCCGCCGCGAGTACGACGACGCGGGCCGGTCGGCCCGGTTCGCGGAGTTGATCGCGGTCCTGACCCGCGATCCCGGGTCGGCCTCGTACGCCGAGATTGCCGATCGGCTGGGGACCACCGAGGGGAACGTCCGGGTCGCCCTGCACCGCCTGAGGGGGCGCTACGGCCTGCTCCTGCGCGAGGAGATCGCCGCGACCGTCGGGGACGAGACCCTGGTCGACGACGAGATCCGCACCCTCTTCGCCGCCCTCGAGGGCTGAGCCACGATGCGACGGCTTCGGAGTGGGGCCGCGGACCTCGCTCCGCGGACCGGGCTGGGGTCCCCGAGGGGCCCTGGAGAAGGGACCTGGGGATGAGAAACGCCGAGCAGTGCCCCGATTGTGATGCCCGACTGCCGGCGAATGCGCCGGAGGGACTCTGCCCCCGGTGCCTGCTGCGCCTGGGGGCCTCGCTCCCGGCCGAGGCCGGGGAATCGATCGGTCTCCGGGACGCACCCCGACCGACCGCACGACCGGGCCGCGGTGGGGAAGCCCCCCCGGCAATCGACGATCCGTGCGATCCGCCCGACGGCGGCCCGCGGATTCACCTCCGCGACGCTGGCGAGGTGAAGCCATTGATCCGGCCCGGGGCGCTCCGCCCACCGGGCGGATCGGGCCCGCCGTCGCGGTACGTGCTCGTCGGCGAGCTCGCCAGGGGCGGCATGGGGGTGATCTACCTGGGGCGCGACCTCGAACTGGGCCGGGACCTCGCCGTGAAGGTGATCCGCGAGGAGCACCGCGATCAGCCCGAGATGGTCCGCCGGTTCGTGGAGGAGGCCCAGATTGGCGGCCAGCTCCAGCACCCCG
>CAZUZD010000029.1:0-33402 GCA_964624465.1 uncultured Isosphaeraceae bacterium | reverse complement strand
CTGGGCATCGATCAGGGCCTGCAGGATCGGCGACTCGGTCCTCCAGGCGGCGGGCACGTTGATCCAGCCAGCAGGCTGGAATACCAACCCGTCCGGGCCGCGCAGGGCCAGGGTGGTTGTGCCGTCGAGCGGGGTCGGGTGTGGACCATCCCCCTCGGCAGTCAGCAGCCAGAGGCCGGTACGTCGCGAGGCGATCTCGGGGTCGGGCTCTACGAACGACACCCCATCCGTCCGGGTCAGTTCGCCCAGCAGATCGGCCGCTGCCGCAGCGGCCGGCGACGAGCGATCAGCAGCGAGCGACGCCGCCCGCTGCACGGCCTGCCAGAAACGCCCGAGCGACTCGAGCTCCGGCTCGGCCGCAGCGGCTTTCCACCAGGAGCCCAGGTCGCGATGTTTGTCGAGTTCCTCCGCCACCTGGACGAAGAGATCGGCGGTCGCCGCCGGCCCCCCTGGAACTCTCAACGAGGCAGCGACCTGCCGGCAGAGTGCCGCCGCCCTGGGACGAGGTTGGGCGATCGCCACAGCGGCTTTGCGGATCACCTCGACGCGATCACCGTGGCGCACCACCAGGCCGGCGCGTCTCAGCTCTGGTGGGGCGTTGTGGGAGAGCGACTCCTCGGCATCGGTGTGAGCCGCCGCCTGGCTCGCTTCGCGGAGGACCTGGACCCTGGCCCCTGGCTCGCCGAGCAGCCGAACGGCGAGCTGTTCGAGCTGGTCCCAGGCAGCTGACGACGCGGGCTTGTGAGCCACCAGCTTATCAGCCAGTGCCAGGACGACCAGCGCCCAGGGTGTGGCACCTTCGACCGTGGGGAGGCGGACATCGGCCGCAGCGGCAAGGATCGGCCCAGGTCCCTCCGGTCCGAGCTTGTCCAGGTCGGCCTGGAATCCGGCGAGCAGTCGGGGGGGCCAGTTCTCCGGCGCCTTCTGCAACGTGGCCCGGATTTGCTGCAGCGTTTCGTGTCGCGAGCGGGCATGCTGATCGGCTTGACTGGGCCAGTCGTCATGGACCTTGAGTCTGGTCAGGGCCTGGTGGCTCGCGAGCAGGTATCGCGAGGCATCGCGGAGTCGCTCACGGATCGGGCCAGTGCCCGAGAGAAACGGACCGAAGGCGAACTGGCCACTGCACCAGTCGGCGAGCCAGTTGCCGATTTGCAGGCATTCGCGGGCGAGCGGGGTCACTCTGGCGAAGTGGGCCTCGGCCTGCTGCTGAGCCTCGATCTGCTGCCGGAGCTGGTCCCATTCAGCCAACGCCTGCCCCTCGGCCAGCCAGGCTCTCGCTGCCTCGGCGCTAGAGAGGCCGAGCGGGGCAGGTTTGGTCCGCCCACCCCTGGCCGTTGGTGGCTCAGCTGGCTGGTCGCGGAACTGCAAGGCCGAGTTGGCTGCCCAGCGGATGGCCTCGATCGCGAGCATTCGGGAGTCGGTCGTTTCAGCCGACTTAGCCTGCTCATCCTGGAACGGTGCGAGCGCGTACCGGACCTTGTCTTCGAGCCGATGCAAGAACAAGGAATCGGGGAGTGTTGGTGCAGACGATTCGGATTCGGAACAAGTCTTGTTCGCGATTTCAATGTCGATGCGTTTCTTGACGATCTTTTTCGTGCGTTCGCGGATGTCAGGCATCCACTCATGGCTCAGCAGGAGCTCGACGACGCCATCGATTTGGGACGTTGAGGTGGTCATCGCCTGGGCGCGCGAGCTCTGATACTCCGCCAGCCGCGACCAGAGCAGCGCCAGCTGAAGCTGGCGGATCCCCTCATCGATCCAATCAGGAGTCATGGTCCGAGATTCCCCCGCAGGGTCGAACGGTCGGTGGCAGGTCAAAATCGACGCGCTCAGAGGGTGCCACGTTGCATCGGCGCCACATGGTCGCGTCGGTCGATCTCCACTCCGACCACCTCGGTGCCGGCAGTTCCGTCGTCGCGCATCACAAAGCGATGCTGGTCGATGTCGTAGCGGACCATAAGAGGGCCGCGGATCACCTCCTCGAACTTGAAGCGAAGGTACGGATGCGGTTGCGAGTCGCCGGGCCAGCGCCGACTGAGATAGACTTCCTTCTGCTTCTGGTCCTCGTCCGCAGCCGCGCTCTGGGGTACCGGCAGAGGCCTCTCCATGAGCTCGTCGTAGTCCTGGTGCTCCCGGAACAGGTTGCGATGGCCGCCGGCGAGGTTGTCCCGGAAGGTGATGTCGAACGGGAGCTTGTGGCTGAGCCGACGGTCGAAGTCGATCGACATCGAGCCAGCACGGGTGCAGAGCTGCAAGGCGAGAGCCGCCCCCTTGGCCACAGAGCTCTTGAGGTCCTCGCCGCGGACCTCGCTGAGCCGCTGGTCGATGAACGGCACATTGAGACGTTCCCGGATCATCGTCTGGACGAGGGGGTAGCGGGACGCATTGCCGACAATGTAGACGCGGTGGACCTCGCTGGGACGGACGAGGGTGTCGGCCCCCTGCGGGCCCGGGTGAGTCGGCGAGTCGTCAAAATCGCCCAGCTTGGCATCTATCATGTGATTGGCGTACTCGATGCTCTCACCGAGCAGGCCTTGAATGAGGGTGTCCACCTCCACCCGATGGACACTGATCACCAGCAAGGCTTTGCTGAGTGACTCCTCCTCGGGGACGCTCGCCCCCTTTCTGGCGAAGCACTCACGCAGATTGGCGATCACCCTACGGACCAGCGAGGTAAACATGTGGAGTTTAACAGACTCCTCGCCCCCGAGGGCGATCTTGACCGCCTCGGCAAGGTGCCAGAGAGCCTCGCTGAGTCGCTTGCGGTACTGGTTGTCACCCAGGGTGAGGTTGGCGGCATTGAACCGGGTTGGTACGGCCTCGTCGATGAGTCGCTCGTTCTTTTTGAGCCAGCCGGGGAGGGTGTCAGCCTCCTCCGGCATCTTGGGGTAATTCAGCTTAGGAACACCGCCGAGGATTGCTGCCAGGCGCGCCTTGAGCACGCGGAACACTGCGATCGTGATGTCGTCACCACCAAAGTCGCGGTGGCCAGTCCGGCCCATGACCTCGATCGACAGAAACTGCGTCACCTCGCTGCGGCTGACCTGTTTGCGGCGAACCTGGGCCCGGACCAAGGCGATGTCGGTCGTGCCACCACCGCAGTCATACACCAGGAGATTGAGCCCTTCGGGGTAGAGGTAGTGGAGCAGATTCAGGCCGCCAGGGGCGTCGAGGTAGTCGCGGTGAAGGAAGTAGAAGGCCGCGGCGGAGGCCTCGTCGATGATCAGATCGGGCAGTTCGGGGTTGGCCAGCTTCTTGTAGGTCCGCCGCTCGGCCGCGAGCGATCTCCGCCACCCCTGGACCACGGCTTCGCGAAGCTGCTCGATCTCGAACGGAGTGAAGGTCGTCGGGTGAGTGATGGCGAGGTGGCGCGGGACCTCGAAGCGCTCCTGATGAAACGCACGGAAGAGCTCGGCGAGAAAAAGCTCGGCCGGCAAGGTGCGTCGGACCGGGTAGCCCTGTCTCTCGTCCCAGACCATGTATGGGGCGATCGGGTCGGCCTCCGCGAGGATTCGCTTGGCGCCCAGGATGAGGGCCCCCTTACCGGGAGTCAGGGCACAGCGGCCGATCTCCGACTCGGCAGTCTCCATCAGGGTGACGTCGTCATCGGGCGGCGGCTCGAACCGGGTGATCCGGACGGCAGACGGCACCGGTGCCGGATCCTTCGCTTTCTCAACGTTGACGACTTCCACCTGGTCAGCGTTCCCATCGAGCCGCGCGTCCAGACACACGAGCGTGCTGTTGGTATTCCCCAGATCCAAGGCTGCGTAGCCGTCGAAGGTTCGCATCGGCTCGGAAGGGTCGAGATAGAGGTAGATGACCTCCACCTCTTCGCGGGTGACGACCCCGTCGGTGGCCACGGCGAGGACCTCGATCTCCCGGGTCACGCCGCCCGAATCCAGGTCGGCCGCCTCGTCGATGAAATCGGTAGCATCGGTGTCGATTGTGAATTTCAGGGCGATCGTGTCGTCGGGACGGACGATACGTGCCAGGCAGTGGCAGCGGCCTCGCTCCAGACCGGCGGGCAGCCGCTCGAGGGCGATCCCGCTTTCAACGAGCTGCATACGGCAGCGGTCGGGGTCGGACTCAAACGTGCTACCCTCTTCGCCGACGAGATTTGCCTTCACTTCGAGGTAGGACGCCGTGACGGGCCAGGAGAGGACCAGAAGAATTGGATCTGTGCCCGTAAAGCCGCCCAGCGTCTTGGCCGGAATCTCGTGCGGCCATTCCCGGCGGCCAACTCGCTGCCAGACATGGGGGATCGTGATGTTGATGGGCATGCGGTGGAAAACTCCAGGGGCATTCTGTCATCCGGCATCGCGGCGTAGCGGTCAGGCCAGAGCCTGGAGAATCTCCTGGTAGATTGCGCTGGGCGCTGAATCCAGGTGGCTCTCGGCCTCCTGGAGCATGCCCAGGCCATCAATCATCCGGTTCAAGTGCGACCCGACGCGATGCGAGGTGGCCAGGGCCACCCGATGGCAGACAGTCTGGACCTTCCGCGCGATCGCCTCGCGGTAGTCGGTGTCGCGAAACTGGACGTCGTAAGCTGGCTCGCCGGCGACTGGCTGGGGGAAGAGTGGCGGGTTGTCGAAGTCGATCAGGGGATTGAGCCAGGAAGGGTCGCCCATATCCCGCTCCTTGCACTCCTCCCAGGCCTGGAGGACGCTGGTGTGGCCGTCGAGCCGGACTGCGCCCATGGAATGTTCGGCGGTCTGGATCTTCTCAGTGATCCAGCCGTAGACGGCCGGGGTCAGCTCGTTGCGGCAGAGGACCGACGCCTTCTCGCGGAGCACGCGGGAGTAGTCAGCGTGGGCCCGGACCAGCCTCAGGCCCGGCAGGGTCAGAGCCGGCGGACAGAGGTGGTTGATGAACTCGTGGTTCAGCTGGTCCATCACGAGCCGGGTCGGCCGCTCCAGGATCGCACGATCCCGCACCAGGCCCTGCTGCGCCTGCTGAAGCTGAACTTTCCAGAGGATCGCCTTGCGGAAGCCGTTCGCGTCCATCCGCGAAGCTTCGGCCGCCGAGCGCACCAGTCCAGCCAGCGTCGATCGGATGCGGCGCAGTTCGGAACCGACCTGCTCACGCACCTCCTCCTCGACCAATGTTGCCAGCTCCTCACCGATGACCCGGCGGACTCGCTCCATGCCGCCGTCGCGAAGGAACTCCTTGTAGGCGGCGGTCAGGATGCTGTGGCGCTGAAAGCCAGCGGGGATGATCGGCTGGCCCTCGTCGTCCAGCTTCAGATGGAGCATCGAGTCCACCAGCTCGGCTGAGGGCGAGCGGACCCGACCGTCCTGGCCGAGCAGCTTCGCGTGGTAGACATTGCCGACGAGCAGCACCTGTTCGTGCGGAACCTTGTTGTCGCCAAGGGTCTTGGCGATATTGTCGAGGATGTTGGTCGTCTCGGACGTGGAGCCGTGGTGGTCGGGTGTCAGCCCGTCGAACTTCGTGAAGATCATCCAGACGCGACCTTCCATCCGCCGGAATTGACCGTTGAGCTTCGACAGCAAGTCGTAAGCTTCCTTGGCGGCTACCTGCTCGCTGCTCTGGAAGACCAACGCGCCATCAAGCTGGGGCAGAAATGTCTCGGTGAGCAGGTCGTCGGAGAAGAGCCTGGCTCCCAGCCCGGGCAGGTCGATCAGCTCGATCTTGGGCGAGATCGCCTGGGTCCGGTAGCCAACCTCCACCTGGCTCAGCAGCAGGTAGGGCCAGGGCTCGTTGCCGGTCGGATGGTTGGTGTACTCCTTCCGCTTGGAGTAGTCGCCCGGCTCGACCCGTGGCGGGTCGGCCACCAGGTTGGGGTACCGCTGGTAGCTCCGCAGCAGCCGAGCCAGATAGCGACGGTCCTCGTTTTTCTCAGCCGTGGGCTTCGGGGCATCTGCGCTGGCCTCGCCCGGATCTTCCGTAAGGGCGAGCAGGTTGGCGAGCTGGCTCAGGATAGCGTCGTCGGTATCCTCGGGCCGGAACCCGAGGTAGCGGCAGAGGTCGTCACGGCGACGCTGGAACTGGGCTCGGGTCATGAAGCGGAGGACGAGCTGATGATCGGTGGACGAATCGGGGTCAATCCGGAAGAGGCGGGTGATGTTGCTCGTCATGGGCGCGCCAGCGCCCCCGGTACCAGGCCCCTCGTTCGGCGAGGCGCGCAGGATACTATTGAGGGTGGACGACTTACCCACCTGCGATCGGCCCAGGAATCCGACGTAATAGCGGGGCCGCTCCATTTGCTCCTTCAGCCGGGCGATCCGATCAGCGATCTCCTGCATCTTGTCGCGGGCCCAGAGCTGCGGGAGGCCCTGTTTCACCCTGAGGCACTGCTCCTCGACCCGGTCGAACGAGCCTGTCAGCTCGTCCGTCATCAGTAGACTCTTCGAACGGTCGATCGGCATGACTTCGCCTCGTGGGAATCGACAGGACGGGGACCTCGAAGCCTGATGCGGCTCAGCGATCGGCGGCCGGCGGCCGCGCCCGACGGATCAGGGGGGCCCAGTTGGTCAATTCCTCGGCCCTCACCGTCGATTTCAGATTCGCGGCCGGGCCGTAATCGATCTCGTACGCGTTGGCGTCCTTGAACTCGTTGGTCCGGTCGTTCCACCCGTCGTCGAGCTGCCAGACGATCAGGTAGTGAGGCGACCGGTCGGCGTTAGCCTGCCATTCAGCGATCTTCCCGAGCTCTATCTCGCGACGGAAGGCGTTTCCTTCGGGCGTTGGCAGGATCTCATACCAGCGGGCAGGGGAAGGCCTGGGCAGGAGCTTGACCTCGTCGCTAGCTCGCGCAGGGCCCTCCTTGACAATCTGTCTGGGCAGGCCGAACGTCGTCTGCTCGCGGTACTTCGCCAGCTCGGCCTCCACCTCGTCGGCATCGAGCGGGAACTTCATCCAGACCCGAGACGGGGTGGTCTCGGTCGGGGGGTAGAAACGAAAAATCAGCTTGTTGTCGACGAGATCGGTGGTGCCGACGTTGGGCTTCAGGAGCATGCTGCCCAGCATCAACTTGCGTTCCGACATCTCCATGTTGGTGATCTTGTTGGCGATCCGGGGGTCGGTCGCCAGCGTCTTCCACAGCTTCTTCTGATCGACGTCGCCGGGGAATCCCTGGATGACCACTTGCCAGTAGGTGTTCTCCTTGGGCACTTCCAGACGCTGCTCGGGGCGCTGGTTCTCACCGTCGTAAGAGTCAATCAGAAATCGGACAGGCTGGATCTCGGGAGCCTTGTTGCCGCGAGGGCTGACGTCAAGCAGGTAGCGGCCGACAGCGATCGGCTTGATCCGACCGTCAGCGTCACCGCTGACGAATGTCTCGGGGGCGGGAGCGGCCTTCGCATCCTTGGTGTTGGCGTACTCGACCGTCACCTTCTCCAGGGTGTACGGGCCGCCCAGGTTCAGTCGCCAGGCGTTGCGGTCACGCTCCAGCATGGCCTCGTCGTCCTCCTGCTCATCGGGGAGCAGGCCATCACTGATGAACCGGCGAAGCAAGTCGTAGCGCTCGCGGCTAAGCGCGGTGGGGATCACGTTCTTCTCGGGGAACTTCTCGTCGGCGCCCAACCGATGCTCGCCGCGGAGGACCTGGGTCACGCCGAAGCTGATCTGCTCTCGGAGCTGCTGTGGCTTGGCGTTGGCCTCGGCGTCGGCGACGATCACGAGCGTCTGGCTGGGTAGGATCGGGGCGGGGCCGTCGTTCGCCAACGGCACCACGCGAGTCTCGGCCTTGGCTGAGGGCGCCGACTGTGCCTTGATCGTCGCCTGGGCCCCGGCCGGGGCCGGCCAGGAACCCCAGAGCAACAGAGTCAGGGCCGTCATCAACGATGCGGGCCGAGCAGTTTCTTGAGCCACGGGGGGTACTCCTCGGGTTTGGGGGTTCGATCAAGTGCCGAGGCTGACAGATCTTCGTAGGCCTTGCGGAGTTGCTGAGCCTGCTTCGCGACGACCGACGGGCGCAGCATGTTTACGTAGGCGTCCTTCCGGACAGTCTCTGCGCGGCGACCGAGACCTGCGACGGCCTGCTCGAGCAGTTCAGTCACTCGGGGGTCGGCTGGGGGCGAAGCGTCTCCCTCGGAAGCGGTCACTTTAATTCCGCGAGCCTTGAACTCGGCGACGCGACGCATCAACTCGTCAATCGGCACCACGGTACTCGCCGCCTGCTCGGGCAGGTCTTGGTAGGCTGCGATCAAGTCGGCAAGGGCGATGGCGCGGACCTTCGATCGGCACTGATCCTCCTGGATGCGGTACCGTTCGGTCGCGATGGACGGGTCGTTGATCGTGTCCAGGGCGATCAGCTCAGCCGTCAAGTCCTTCGCCTCGCTGGCTCGGGCAAACTCGAATAAGGGGCCGTAGAGCTTTGAGGCGGGCGGGCATTCCTCGCAGAAGGGGGGTGGGGGCGGCGGCGGGCCGACCCCCCAGAGGGCCACACCGGCAATGACGGCCGCCAAGGCACTGGTGACCAGGACTGGGTAGACCCAGCGCGGGCGCTGCGGCAGTGGCGTCGGCTTGATCTGCTCTATGAAATGGCGGCTGGGACGGGCTGGCTCATCGCTCAGGGCATCGGCGAATTCGTTGGCGTCGCGAAAGCCACGCTGCGTGGCTTTCAAGAGAACTGCCCAGACCTCGGCCTTGCTCCACGGAGCGCTGTCGGGGCTGGGGATCGCAAACCGAACCAGGCCGTCGGGCGCCAGCACCCAGGCGAACAGCCGGGCGACCGTACCCAAATCGGCCTGCGGGTCGAGTCCAGCCCCTTCGACCCGGTCCGCCGTCTCGGCGAAGCGGCTCGCCAGTTGAGGGTAACGGAGCCGGTCAAAGCATCGCTCGTTCATCGCCTCGGGCGTACGTTCCCAGAGCTTGGCGAATGGCACGTCGGGCCGCATCCACTCGGGCAGAACGCCCCGAAGCCGTACGAAGCCAAAGTCGGGCAGCATGACCGCCGGGTCTGACCCTTGGATCGGACGGGAATAGATCACGTTGGCTGGCTGGAGCAGGCCGGCTCCGAACCCCTGCTTATGCAGCGCCGCAATCGTCCTTAGTAGGCCGATCGCAACGCCATCGAGTTCTGCGAGTGCCCGTTCCCCACCCCGCCAGTTCTTCCCCTGTAGGATGTCGCGGAGTTCTGCCAAGGAGTGGTAGGTCGTTCCCTCCGTGCCGCCGAGATCCAGTTCGTAGGTGGTGCTATCCTGGGGGCGTTTGCGCCAGCGGGGGAACGGCGGTTTGACAGCAGAGAGCTCGCGGCTTTCGAGCACATAATCGACACCCCGCTCCACCCTGCGAACGACCCCCTCACGGTCGATGGACCGGTCGAATCGCAAGGTTTCCCAGCGGTTGGATCCCACCACACCCCACTGGGGGGACCCGCTGAGCTTCGGGCTGACGTCTGCCATGTCCGCCATCCCCAACAACGGGCCTCGAAGATCCTAAGACACTTGAGCCACGCTCGAGGCCAAAAAAGCGACTCAGAGTCCTGCCAAATAAAGTAATCACATTAAGCCGATGTTCTACAACTGGGCTAGATGCTTAATTTCTACACAAACGGGCATTCGCGATGCTAGAGATTGAAAACCAAATTTTAGGAGATAGTCGCGGATGCATGCAGCCATGCCTCTGCGAGCCACCCACAGGTAGGGCTGCCTGGTGGCGGCAAGGTGGCAGCCTGTTGGACTTCGAACGGGCAAACTGACCCGGTTATCGAACCAGCATGCGGAGGTGCACTGGCGGGAGTTTCCGGCCTCGTTGCACGCCTGGGGCCTGCACGGGGTGAAGCTGGCCGTCAGCGATGCCCACGCCGGCCTGAAGCCGGCCCTGGCGCCGCGGTTGACGGGCGTGCCGTGGCAGCGCTGTCAATTTCACCTCCGTCGCGACTTCGTGTCGATGATCGACCGAGCGGCCTGGGGCGAGTTGGTCGGCACCCGACTGCTGCACTTCTCGGGATCGGTCTTCGCGTGGTGGCAGCGGCACGATCCCGGTTCGATCACCCGGTCGACCCTGTGCTCGGACGTCGCGGGTCTCAAGCCGGTCGTGCGGATGCTGCCGGAGTCGGGGGCGGCGTGCGCTGTCCCTGGACGGCTAAGGTCTGCCGCAGACTCCTGAGCGGCTTCGCCCACCTCTGGAGATTCGCGGTGGTCCCGGGCGTGCCGCCGTACAACAACGCCGCGGAGCGGGTGCTGCGTCACGGGGTGATCTGGCTCAAGACCTGTCCCGGCAAGGACAGCGAGGCTGGCAGCCGGTATGTGGAGCGGATGCTAACGGTGGTCGCGACCTACCCTCGGCGGAGTCGCGACGTGCTGGGTTACCTGACCGACTGCCTGCGGGCTTGAAATCAGGGCATGGCCTCAACAGGCTTGTCGGCCTGACCAACCCAGATCAGAGTGCCGTACGGCCATACCAGTGAACGGCTACGCTCGTACAATCAATACTCCGACTCGGGACCAGGTGGCGGTACTCTCCCGGACTCTTCGGTAATCCTTCGGTGGGTGCTGCTGATTCTGCCGAGGCCGGCACTGGGTGTCACCAGGTTCGCCGGTCGAGGCCGAGGCCGCGGTTGGTTCCGATCCAGGTCTGGTCGGCCTCCACTACTTCCGACAGGCCTCGCTGTCTACCGTTCCCTCGAAGTCAGTGTCAGTTCCCTGAGATGGGCATCGGTCGTCGGTCGGTAGCGTTTCAACCATCCGTAATCCGCCGCTCGACCCACCGGCTCTGCCCCTTCATCTCGACCGTTGGAGGTCAATTTGCATGCCATCAGCCGGACGGCGGCCGCTCGTGGGCGGCTACTACTGGTTCCCAGCACCGGAGGCCGATGGCCTCACCTGGTCGGTGCTGAACTGCCACGATTTGGGCTTCGGTCCCGACGTCGGGCACGTTGAGCTCTGGCCCGCTCTCCTCGACCGCCTGGGAGCCGCCTGGGCCCGGCAAGCCGGCCCACTCCGATCACGGCTGGGCGATCGCTACACCGGCCTGCCCAGGGGGAGGGTCACCCGGCCACGCTCACAGTACATGATCCTGCATGGAGACGACGCCCCGATCGCCGATTGGACCTGCAGGGTCCTGGAGTCGTTTGGACTGACCGGCCGGCCGCACCGATTCCTGTTCGACGAGCACGAGCGGATGTTGCCGGGTGATCCCCAGCGGCTCGAGGTTGCACTCGGTCGACCCCTGGGGTTGGTCCGTTGATTCGCTTCAAGCCGATGAGGCCCACATCGGCCGCCGACTCAGCTGCGAGGTCGAGTTCGCCGCGCAGAGATTGTTTGGAGCCGACCTGACGGGTTTGAACTGTCACCCCCAGTCCGGTCCGGCGTGGCCGCCTGCTCACCGATGATCACGAGGCCGTCGAGGACGCGGAATGAGCCCTTACGAGTATCTGCAGCGATTCAAGGCGGCGGTTCCTGAATGGCTGGCTCGCCACCAGCCGGGCGACCCATTCTCCCGGGAACAGTTCTTCGGGTCGCGTCTGGTCTACTATCCGGGTTCGGGCTCCGACGGCCACCCCGTGAAGGTTTTTGGCTCGACGCACGCGGCGACTGTTTACATCTACGTTGATTACTGCCATGGCCAGTCTACTCTAGAGAGGCAACTTGCGGATCCGGAGTCTGGCTTCCTGGGGTATCACACGCTCGACCGGCTCCAGCTTCGACAGCAGGACCTGGTGCCAGGGGGTTGGTCACCGAGTCGGAGCGTCGGTGACGGACCCGGGCGCATTACACCGTTTGCTACCGTGGCTGCAGCACCATTCGGGTTCCTCGAGATCCTGGAGCGGGATTCGGGGTTTGGAGATGAGCACGGCGCGCAACGGCTTGCCATCCTGTTCCTGGGGGCAGATGGGATCGCGGCCTACGATGCGCTCTTCTGCCAGCGGACCAGTGTCGGTCCCCCCTTCGCGGTGGTGCTCCAAGACCACGGATTCGGCGGGAACTACAACCGATTCGGTGAGGGTGGTCTGCTGGCTGCCATCGCGAGTCAGTCGCAGAGCCTGCCATCCTGGTTGCTGGTTGCCGAGAATACGAAACCCTGGTCCGGCTACGAGCGCGTCCCCGATGTGACGGGTGATTTTGGTGGAGCCCACGCCTATCGACGATACCTGTACCGAAGTCTCAATGGATGGTAGGCGCCGGAGTCAGCTCACGGCACTCTCGGTCGCCGCGGTCGCTTCCCGGAGACTCACATCTCTCGGGCGTTCGACCGTCGCGACGTCGAGGGGCCATGGCCCGGTTGCACTGCGGAGGCTCTGTTTGTCTCGGCCTTCAGCGCGAACCCTGGTCCCCGGGTTTCTCGTGGCAGCCCCAGACGGATACTCGCGTGCCCTGGCGTTCGCCCTGCCAGAGCGAAGTCGTGCAGGTCCTGTGCAGGAGATTCTTCCAGAGTTGCGAGTGTGCGAAGGTCTCCTCTTCCGGGCTGAACACCGAGAAGAGGCTCGCGGAGGCGACCAGGATCATCTTCCGCTTGGCCCGGCTCAGCGCCACGGTCAGGCGGCGAGGGTCGAGCAGGAAGTCGCTGGAACTGAGCAGGTAGCTCCGGTCGCTCTCGGTGGCACCGACCAGGATTACGGTCCGCTCGCCCCCCTGGAACCGCTCGACCGTATCGATCGCCGACCGATTGGGCCGGCCACTGGTCGGGTCGAGGATTCTCAGCTCGGGCAGTGCTTGCTGCAGCGCCGCACGCTGAGCCCGGTGCGGTACGACGACCCCGACACCATCGACGGCATCGAGGCCGTATCGAGCCGGGTCGGTCAGAGTCCGCAGGATCGGTTCGATGATTGCCTGCTCGAATGGGTTCCGCACCTGGCTGGAGGCCTCCTCGTGGCAAACCACGATCAGCGGATAGTCGGGGGCGAGCACGGCGGCGACCAGCTCGTCCTCGATGGGATGCTCCGGCAGCCGTCCCTGACCGGTTGCATGGTAGGGGATCCCGTCGTGCCGGTAGATTTCCTCCCGCAGGAAGTCTGCCATGACCGCGTGGAGCCGGAAACTCTCGGTGTACTGGATCATCGGCGGGGGTGTCGGCAACGATCGCAGGGTGTCGAAGAGGCTCTCGTAGACCCGATGCTTCTGGAAGGTGCGGCGGACCTCGCGGTCCCAGTCGTGCTTGACGATCGGGGGCAGCTGGCGGTGGTCGCCGACGACGATTAGCTGGGCCGACGGGGCCATGGGCAGCGCTGCCATGACCGCCTCGGGGAGGCTCAGCTGGGACGCTTCGTCCAGGACGAGCAGATTGCACAGATGATGGCCGAAGATCGGTGGCCGGCGTTTCTTGACGAGCGAGTAAATGCCTCCAGGCGTGAACCCGACGACTGTCCAGTTCTGTCCCAGGATGGTGTCGAAGGCCGTAGGGTCACCCTCCGACTTCTCCTCATCCTTGGGAATCGAGACAATCCCGTCGGGCGTCGGATCTTTCGGGTCGAACCGGGACAGCGGAATTTCGAGCAGTCGAGGTTCGAAGTGCCGTTGGAAGAGCGCCGGATCCTTGCCATTCAGTTCCCGGAGTAGTCCGCGGACGCGCAAGACATTCTCCAGCAAGACGTCGGTCGCTGCATGGGTCTTGCACGACAGGAAGACTCGATACGGACGCCCCTCCCGAAATGCCGCCTGCAGCCGGGCGAAGATGGCGAAGGCGGTCGAGTAAGACTTCCCCGTGCCGGGCGGACCCTGGACGAGCAGGATGGGGGTGCGGCCGTGACCACCGATGAGTGTTCGCTTGCCCTCCTCGAAATCGTGCAGGTGGCCGGCATCACGGAACGCATCGAGACCTTCCAGGAACTCGACCTGACCGGATGATCCGGCGTCGTCCTCGGAGACGACCGGGTGCTCCAGCCGATCGAGCAGGACGTTCGGCTGACCCTGGCAGAGCCCCTTGACCACCCGGGCGCACCAGAACGTCATCCACTCGTCCGGGCAGGGGTCGAGCGTGTAAAGTTCGCCATCCAGGAGCGGCCGCTCGAACGCGAAAAAGACGTAGGGTTGCGTCGATTTGTTCCCGAAGGACTGCTTGAGTTCGAGCTCGACGGAGGCAGCGACCACCCGGCCCGACTCGTCCGTCTCGGTCTCCTCGATGCGGAGCAGTTCGGCACGCTGGCCGTAGAGCATCTGCTTCGGCGTCGGGGTGAACCTGGTCTGTAGTCCCTCGGGACGTCGCTCGTCGGTCGTCCAGCGCGGGACGAGGACGACGTGGTCACCGACCCGCAGGTTCGACAGCAGTAGGGCTTCGTGCAGATCACAGTCGATACCCTGGCAATCCAGCCTCAATCGGAGCCGCAGGCCCGCGTTCGAGAACTTGCATTCCTCCTTCTGTTCGCTGGTCAGCTGAACCTTCGAACCCGGGTTCTGCTCGCGTTGGGCTGCCTCGAATTCGAGCTTCATCCGGTACCGCTGTTGGTTCTCCCGGTTGCGTTCGGCCTGCGAGGGGTCCTGATCAGCCTGGTGGTAACGCGCCAGAAGTGTCTCGCCCATCAGAACCCGACGTTCAGGCGCAGCGTGCCGGATCGCCCTCCAGTCGGACAGGGTGACGAACCGTTCGATCTTGACGAACTCGTCAAGTGCGTGGGCCAGGTCTGGAGCCCGGTCCTCGTAGTTCGCCAGATCGGGGAGAAGGAACGGGGTCTTCTCCGTATTCGGATTGGTACGCACCGAGGCGGTGATATGCTCCATGGCCTCCAGCCGGCGCTTCTGGAATGCACGCAGTAAGTCCACCGAGACGCGCCGGAAGTCGGCGAACTCGTCATGCTGGCCGGGCCCCGGCGTCGGCAACGTGCCCCAGGCCCCGTAGGCGTACTCAAGGGGGATGGAGCTGGCGAACCGGGCGCGCCTGGTGAACCACTCGGGCTGGCCAGCGACGTCGATCTTACCCAGGTAGTCGAACATCCGGGCCTGGAAGAGCTCCCGGAATGGGTAAGGCCGGTTCCAGTCGAATTTCAGGTAGGTCGCGACCGACTGGAGGTTCTGGCAGGTGATCGGGAAGTTCTTCGTCTCGCGGATCTCCTCGTCCAGGTAGGTCGCGATCGGTGAGTCGAACGCAGCCACCTGGGTCAGGAAGTCGTACAGGGGCGGCGCAGCCTGGAAGATCGGAGGAAAATTGCGGGCCAGGGCCTTCAGGAGAAGCTGCTGCTCGGGACGGTCGAAGAAGACGATGTGGATGGGGGCCGACTTCCTGGGATTTCCCGGATCGCCGCTCACGGCCAGATCCACGACCGCCTGGACCAGATCGCGCGTCCATACAACCAGGAGTTGCTGCTCCTTCGCCTGCGAGTCGGGCGGGCCGTCCGTGCTGCGGATCACGGTGCGAGACCCGACCGGTTCACCGTTGCCGTTGGCAACGACGTGGGCACCCAGCAGGTAGATCCGGTCCTCCAGGTAGTCGTGCTGGGCATCGACGTAGATCTGAATCAGGTTCGGGTTCAGATCGGGCCGGCAGGCTGGCAAGGAGCTGTTGCCGTGGCCGGGAATCTCCTGGACGACGTCGAGTTCCTCCTTGCGGACGAAGCGGCGGAAGCTCCTGGCCCGGTGGATCAGTTCGTCCAGCCGCGAGCCGACGGGCCAGGTGGTGCCGAGGCGCTTGACCTGGCCCTCACGCCCGGGAGTGGGCTCCAGGGTCCGGCTGTGAGGGCTTCCCGGACCCGGTGCGAAGCTCTTGAGCGTGGCAAGGTCCCGGATGGTCGTGATCCCGCCTCGACGCAGGGCTGCCTTGTTCGTGCTGGTCATGTGCGGCAGCAGCGAGAGATCGTCGTGCCGGGCACTCCAGCGCAGGCAGAACTCGTTGTACAGACAACTGTCGCACTTGGAGGAGAGGCAGAAGGGCAACTCCTCGAACGGGGTTCGGGCGACCCGATGGGCGATCGAGTCGGGCCCGAGGACCAGGTCGTGGGCAGACCTCAGGTACGCCCCCGGCTCCTTGACGATTTCGAGCAGGGCGTTCTGCAGCCCGAAGACGGATCCGGCGGCCTGCCAACCCGACTCCACCTGCTTCTGCTCCGCCGGGGCGGGGTCGACGGGCGGGCGGAACAGGATCCCCAGCTCGATTGGCTCGTGAGCAACACCGCCCTCGCTCAGAATCTGTTCCAGCATCAGCCGATACATCGCCACCTGGAGACGGTGCTCGACCTTGACCCGGGTGGTGGACTTCAGGTCCACAATCAGAGCCCGCAGAGCTCCGTCATCCCGCCGTTGCAGCTTCACGAGGTCGAGGTCACCTCGAAGTCCCCAGCCCATGAGCCGTGTCTCCAGGCGGGGCTGGAGCAGGATCACGTCCTCACCCGCCGCAAGCGACCTCGCCCCGTTCACAACCTCCTGGTTGTCGGCGGCTCGGCTGTGGGAGTGGCCCGCGAGGGTAGCGTAGTGGACGGTGCGCGCCTGCCTCGCGACCTCCTCCTCGACTCTCATTTCGAACGAGCGGCCAGACAGCGAGAGCAGGGGGGTGATGCGCTGCGGGGCGACGTCGTAGGGCTCCATGAACTTCTGCTGGGCGCGCTCCGCGAGCCGAAATCGCAGGTAGCGCTCGCATTGCTCCAGGCGGACGAACTGCGTGACGTCGGTCGGTGTCAGCCGCAACTGCCGGTCGGCAGGCAGGATCGGGAGCAGTTCTGGCTCATCGGACATGGAAGGCCTCGAGGTATGGGCCAGGGGACCGAGTCATGGAGCGCGGTGAAGCGGCCTGGCGGCCATCCCGAGCCTGGGCCGATTGCAGTCATCTGCCCGCATGGTCCACCCCGAGATTCGACGACGCCGGGCTGACTCTCCCATCAGGTCGCCGGCGTGAGGCGCCCGAGCCGGTCCGGGTCGCGCCGTCGAAGGATTGCCACCGATGAACTCGGAGTGAGCATCAGCCGGGAGAAGCGGGCAGGCCCCGGGTGATCCGAACCCGCCGCGGGTTTCCAGACTGATCCGGGTCTCGTTCCCTGCGGGGCTGTCGAGGCGGAACTGCACGGTCCCTTACCTCTTGCCTGGGAAGGGGAGTGGGTTCTTCGACTGACCCTTGCCTGCGCCGAGCCAGACGGGATAACCGGGTTCCCTGAGGCTGTCGGTATCGGGCTCGGGACTGGTGAGCAGGGTTGCGTCGGCCGGGTTGATAAGGAGGGCCCCCGCGTCGTTGCGGGGAGCGAGGCGCTGACCGGACCCGAGGACCGGGCTGGAATTGTCCAGGCGGTGAACTCGAGCCCGGCCGGGCAGGCGGCACCCGGTCCGTGGTCAAGCCGACGGGGGTCGGACTACCGGGGGAGCGAGAGCCACTGGACTGCCTTGATCGCCGTCAGCGGAATTCTGGTTTCGAGACGGGCCAGGTCCGTCACGACGACGTAGTCGTTACCCAGCTCGGTCACTTGCTTACCGGTGGCAATCGGAGGGTCCATGACCTCGATGAGATAGGAGCTCCCCTGGGCCTTCAGGCTGACCGGCCGACCGACCTTGAGCCGGGCGAGCACCCCACGACCCTCCTGAAGCTCGACACCACGAGTGCCCGAGATCGCGACCATCGTGAGGAGACATCCCGCGAGCATCGCAGCCAGGGTACGTAGGGTCATCCGGTTTGCTCCTCTGCAGCCGTCGAGTTCCAGGATCGAAACCGGTCGCATTCGCGCGAGCCAGCTCGTCTCGAGTTCAGAGTCCGATCATACTTGATAGGATCGGGATGGGAGACCCGCCCCGGCGCGCGATCAGACCGAAGCAGCTCGCTCGAGAAGTCCCGTCTCCGAGGCAGAGGCGCTCTCCCCGGGCTTGCTTCGAGCGAGGCCTTGCGCTCGCCTGCTGCGAGGATTGGATCGCGCCCGTGGGATCTCTGGCCCGTTGCTGATCGCTGCGTCTTGAGGGACCTCGCCATGCCGCCGAGTCAGTGGGGGAACGTCGGCAACGTCGGTGACACGTTAAAGCACGCTCCGATCCCCGACCTGATCGATGTGCTCGGGGCCTCGTGTCCAGTGATCGCCTATCTGGATCCGTTTGCCTTTGCCCTGGAGGCACCGCTCTCCCCGCGCGTCGGGCTGGAGGATTGGCGTGCCGACTTGCAAGCTCGCTGCCATGACTGGCCTGCCTACAAGCGGCACCGGGAGCTCCAGGAGCCCCGGCTCCTGATAGGCGGCCCCTACCGCTGCGGCATTGGCCTGGCGCTGGATGCCATCGGGGTGAATCGGCTCTCCTGGCTCCTGGTGGCCGAACGTGATCCGGCCCTCCGGGGGGCGCTCGAGACCGGTCTGGGAAGGCTGGGCATGGGTAGGGGGCTTGTGGGAGGGATCGTGCAGTCCGACGCCGCGGCGGTGCCTCGGGTGGTCGACGAGGCGCGTGTCTCGGTATCGCCGGGGCAGGGGCTGTTCGCCCTGATCGATCCGTTCACGGTGGCCTCGTCTCCCTGGGCGGCGATCCTGGACGGGCTGGAGCGTGTCCTGCACGCAGGAGGGCAGGCCATCGTGCTGGCCTTCAACCACCAGGCGAGGGATTACGCCTGGCCGGTGGACCTCACGCCAGCGGTCGGGCTCCGGCAGATCCGGAGCATCCGCGAAGGGCCCTTCCACATCGTGGCCTATGCGACCGGGAACCTCGCGCCCGGGGTCGCTGGCACGCTCGATCGGTATGGCTGGCGGACGCCTCCGGGGCGGTGAGCCCGGTTTGTGACCAGGCTGGAGGCCGCTCTGTCAGTCCGGGTCCGTTCAGAGCGCGGAAACGCCCCGGACCTGGACCCCTCGCGTTGTCACGGAGCGCCACGGTCTCGGCTGGCCAGCCGGGCGAACCCTCAGGCTTCGAGCGAATGTCGACCGTGCCGAAGGTGCGATCGAGCAATTGTGCACTCGTTGCGACAATCACTCGAGGCCGTGCCGAGGTGAAGCCGAAAGTGGCGACCCCAATAACGCAATTGGCGATTGCGTATGAGGGATTTTGCCCGGCGTTTCGGGTCTGATCTCGGGGATCCCGGGCCGCCGCGGTGGGTCGGCTGCGACCCGACCGAGTAGCGGTTCGAGGGTCGCGTTTCGGGGCTCTGACATTTGTTAGATTGTGTCTGAGTGGGGCCGGCGGGACATGCCCGTGCTGACGAGTGACGTCGGCGGCGAATTGGTGGACGTGTGTTCTCCACCTGGGCGTGATGGCTGCAAGCCCCATGATGCTCCCCGATACCTGGTCGAGTGCAGGCTATGAGGCGATGGTCCGGGTGCTGGAGTCTCGACACAAGTGGAATTTCAACAAGGACTTGCCTCACGAGGTGGCGGTCGAGCGCTGGCTTGAGCTGCGGGGCCAGATCGTGACCGGCCGGAGGGCCTTGCCGGCCTCGGAGCTCGATTTCGTGCGATTGTGCCTGGCCCTGCTCCAGCAGCGCACGATTGACCACCTGAGGCGAGCCTGCCGCGAGCGGCTCTGGCAGCTCAATTCCGAGTCCGAGACGCTTGCAGCAGGGGGCCAGGGAGCCCACGAAGGATTGATTGCACTTGTGCAGGAGATGGTTGCCGACGGCGTCGTGCGAGGGTGGCTGACGGGGCGCGAGCAGTCGATCATCCGGCAGTATTACTTCGAGGGTCAGTCCGACCGGTCCATCGCCGAGGAGGTGCTGCGGAGCCGAGGGCAGACGTCGGAGGACGCCAGGGTCCTCGGGGCCGTACGCCGGCAGATTGCCCGTGAACGGGTGCGCATCGTGAAGGGGATCCTGACGCCCCGGCTCCACCAGATGGCCCTGGAGCGATACGGGGTCGTCCCGGAGCCCTGGTCCTGACCCCGAGCCCGCTGTGGTTCCCCGCCGCCAGCGACGGGGCCAGCGTGTGCCCCTCTGCCAGCTCGTCGGATGCTGGCAGGGGGGGCAAGCCGGGCCAGCCATGCTCGGTCGTCCGGCGGGGACCGATGCCGACCGGGGTGCCGGCCGCGGCCACCGCAACGGCCGGCACCCGTGTTCGGACACGCATCATATCGCTGCCGGTATCAGCCTCAGGTCCAGGGTCCTGATCGGCTGGTCGTCGAGCAGGAAATCGTGGATCTGCAGGGGCTCGACCCGCCGCGATCCCTCCTCACGCCCCGCCGCCTTCAGAGCCTGGGCCTGATCACGCAGCGCGCCACGCTTGCCCAGCGTGGCGGCCCAGAAGTCGTCCTTCTTCGAATGCTCGACCATCGGCCGCGGAGCGGTCCCCTTCAGCGGTCGGAGGAAGAACTCCCGGTCGTTGATCGCCAGCTTCACCCCCAGGAACCACCGCATCCTGTCGGCCTGGACGTCGTCACAATCGGGGCGGGAGCGGTCAGACCGGGGAGCCTGTGCAGGGAGCTCAGAACCTCCGGACCGATGGCCCGGCTGTGGATCGAAACCGCGGCCGCCGGCCACCGCGGCAAGGGCGGTGCCGGCGAGCCGACGAACATGGTCGGGACGGAAGAGCCTGCTGGCCGGGCGGCCGGGCCTGCGGGCTGCCCTCTTACCTGGTCAGACTCTTCATCCATCCTTTGGTGTCAAATCCCTCGCCGAAATCCCAGCCGGCAATCGTCACCCGGCCGGCGAACGCCTCGGCCGCGGGAAGGCCGCCGGTGTCGGACCAACCCGGGACCTCGGCGAGCGAGTTGAACTGGACCCGCACGATGCCACTGGTGCCGTCGGACCAACGGCCGCCCAGCCACCACCAGTTGTTCAGTTCGTTCTTCCACGGCAGGTAGAGCGCCCGCTCCTCCTCCGAGATCTCCCGACCTGCCTGCTGCCGATCTCTGCCGACCCGGGCGATCAGGGCATCGATCATTCCGTTCGGGGCATGATGGAAGAGCACGCAGACGGAGTTGCCTGCTCGGTTGAAATTCAAGAGTGGTTTTGCTGTCGCGAACCAGGCGACGTTGCCGGGAGGGTTCCGAGTCACGGCCTCGAGATGATCCAGCTCTCCACCGGGCTCCGGGCCGCCACTCGAGGTCAACTGGGCGATGAAGTGGGAAGGCTGACGGGCCGGCTGACGACCTTGAGGCGGTACGTTTGTCATAGTCTCCCTTGCGACACGAACGGTAGCCTTGGCGAGGTCGAGCACGCGCCCGACCTGGTCCTCGCGGGAGGCCTTCGCACCCTGATCCACTCCGGGAAGCGAGTCCGCCGGCGCTTCTGGACTCGGAACGGGCGGTTCGGGCGGGGCATCGCCCTCGCTGCTGGTCTCCGGATCAGGGCTCCAGTTGATGATTTCGATGTGGACCGGACCGCCCTTCCTTCGCATCTTCTTGATGGTGTCGGTGGTTCCCTTGCTCTTGCCGTCGTGCAGGGCGATTAGCGCGTCGCTGGCCTGGACCAGGGCGGCGTTGGCGGTCAGGCCTGCGCCGCGACCCTTGCTCCAGTCGGGCTTGATCTCGGTCAGCGGGATGCCTCGGCTTTGAGCCCAGCGGGCGGCTGCCCGGTCCGGTCCGGGGGCACCACCGCTGATGATCTCGGTGGGCTTCAGGCCGGACGCCTGGATCGCCCGGTCCAGCAGGGCCTCCAGCGCCTCGTAGTCCCACTGCCTGTCCCCGATCTGACCGATGCTTCGCGAGCCCGCCACAAGAACCTTCATGCGTCGTTCCCCCTGGGTGGATTCTGTCCTCGGAGCCCGCTCCCGCTCGGTCTCAGCCGTCAAGAGAGCGAAGCGGGCGGCGTTTCTGGACACGGGAAACCTGACAGAGCGGGATCAGCACCCTGGTGACAGCCGGTCCTGGGACGGCGGCCCGGCATTCTGGTCCGCCTCCAGGCGCTCGCAGAGGAACCGGATCGCCAGGCCCGTGCGGTCAACGCCGGCCGAGCAATGCACCAGGACCGGGCCCGGCAGGCGCTGGTACTGGTCCCAGACCTGACCCAGCTCGGCCTTGTCGAGCGCGGGCTGCTTGTAATCGGCGACCGGGACGTGGCCGACCTCGAATCCGTGGGCCTGGTACGTCTCGAGCAGACCGCCGGCGGGCAGGCTGCGGTACAGATTCAAATGCTCGTCGGCGAGCAGGCAGAGGATCGAATTCACTCCCTCCTTGTGCACCGCCTGACACCAGCTCTCGACCACGGCCGCCCCCACGGCGATCCCTCTCCCGCTTTCGTAGCCGGGGCGGGAGCTCCGGGCCAGCCGCCGGGGAATCACCCATTTCATGTTCGCGTGTGCCTCACGGCTCGGGAGACCGTCGGCTCGACCCGCGGCACGAGCTGCCTCGGTGTGGAGCGACACGGCCAGGGGCCGCAACCTGGCGATTGGTTCGCTTGATTTGTGGTCTCAGACATATCTTGTAAACCAGAAAAGAGTCTGAATCCAGCAGGACCGTGGAGGGGGCCCCGGCCGCCCGTCCGTGGGCGACAGGGGCGAGGGGCTGGTGTGGAGGGCACACCGGTCCGATCAGCGATTGCGGCCGGTGAAGTCGCCGTGGCGGACCTCGGCGGTGAAGTTCTTGCGGCACGAGTTGCAGCAGACGACCTGGCCGCCGTTCTGCAACCGGATCGGGTAGGTGCCGACGGCCCCACACTTCGGACACTGGGTGGCACCGCTGCCGTACGACATGGCGTCAATCTCCATGAATGGCTTCCTGGGGCGATCGCCGGCCCGCGGGTCGGGCACCGACCGCGGGCTGGACGATCTCGGGGTGCCGCCGGGCGCGCCTGGCCCGGCCAGAGCAACGGCACCCCGACCCATCCAGGAAGCGTGGCTCGCCAGCCCGCTGGACAGAATCGGACCATGCCACCGGCGGTTTGGCGTTCCGGATGTCTGAGATTTGGCGGGCTGGGATGGCTATCAAGTGTCTGTCCGGTATTTGGTTACAGCAGCCTGTGATGCTTGGCCATGTCGGACAAGGACGTGTGGCGCAGGACGTAGTGGAGCTGGCGGAGCTGGTGGGGCTCGATCCGGCTGGCCTGGTCCGCCTCACTCCGGAGCTCGGAGGCGACACGTTCGTCGGACCCGGTCCGCAGCCGGGTCCTGGGAGAGTGGGAGGCCGCCCGCACGGCGCGGACGATGCGATGCCAGGGGAGGTAGGGGGAGTAGCCGCCGAACCGCAGGAAGCCGAGGCCCAGCTCCTTGGCCCGCTGCTCGACCGCGGCCTCGCCGGGCTGGCAGGTCGCCGAGACCAGCGTGTAGGTCATCTTGCGGACGATGGTGCCGGGCTGCTCGGGATCCTCGCACTCGAGCAGCGTCAGGCACTCCTCGGCCAGCCGGATGGCCGCGTCCCGCTGCCCGTCCCGGATGGCGTCGAAGCCCAGGAGGAAGGCCCGCAGGGCGATGGTTCGCTGCAGCAGGACCTGGTCGTCGGTCGATTCGGCCCGGGTCAGCTGTTCGACGTGGTGGGCCTCGACCAGACGCAGGACCATCCGGGCGAAATCGGTGATGCAGCGTGGGTCGCTCAGATGGACACGGTTGGGCCAGGTATTCGGGTCGAGCCTTACCTCGCCGTTGTCGTAGAGCGTCACACTGGTCCCCATGGGGTCATGGAACGGATGCATCCGCAGCTGGATCCGGCCGCGGTCGTAGGCCAGCTGCAAACGCCGTCTGCTCGGCCTCGGTGGGCCCGGTGCGACCACCTGAAGGGCCTTCAGCTCGGTCTCGGCCTCCTCGATCAAGGCGCTCAGCAGTTCCTTGACGTGTGGTCCTTTCAGCACGTGGCCTGGGCTCATGACGCTCACTCCCCCATGTAGATGGCGTGACCCCATTCGGGAGGACGGACGCGAGACGGCTTGCTGGCGATGGCGGCGATGAACCGATACGGCCCCGGATCGGGCCAGTTCGTGTAGCCGTCGGTCAGGAGGATCTGGGTCTCGGCCCGCTGGCCACGCTCGCCCAGCCAGCGGAAGGCGGAGGCCATGTCCGTGCCGCCACGGCCGCGGACGGTCAATGACCGCCAATCGCCCGGCCGGTAGGGGCCGTAGCCCTGGTAGGCCGTGTCCCAATGCAGCACGAAGATCCTGGCGTGGCGGCTGACCCGGTCGATCTCGCTGAAGAACCGTTCGAGCATCCCGGGCGAGACCGAGCCGCTCGTATCGACCACGATGTTGATGACGCCGCCGGCGTGGCGGGACACCCCGGGACGGCCAAATCCAGGGCGGCGGCGGTCGGCACGCGCCCAGGTGCGGCGGCGGCCGCCCAGGTGCCGTCCCAGGTACTGATGGAGCAGGCTCTGCCAGGGGATGACGGGCGGCTGCAGCCGGGCGATGGCCTCCGTGAGGTGGCACGGTACCCGGCCTCGAGATTGCTTCTCGGCCTCGCGGACGATCGTGTGGACCGTCTGGCGAGCCTCCTCGAGAGTGACGGTGGATTGCTCCCAGACGCTGTGGTCGTCGGCCAGGGCACCCAGCGCCAGATCCTTCCGCTGGGCGGCGGTCAGGGCGTTCAGCCGCTCGTAGTACGCCTCGGCCGTCAAGTCGTGCGGCCAGGTCGTGGGGATCCAGATGATTTTCCCGCCCAGAGGCAGGAGGTTCCGGCCCCCCGCTCGATCCGGCAGTCCGATGCGGGGGCTGCTCCAGGGACCATTGACACACATGTCGGCGGCGACGTTGTACAGCACCGGGTCGCGGTGCGCCCGGCGTACGCAGTGGAGCCGGATGACATGCTCGATCTCGTGCTGGATGACCACCGCCAGCTCGCTGATCGGCAGCTTCTGGACGAATGGCGGGTAGTAAAGGCACTCGACGCCCGTCTCGCCGAGGATCCGCACGCCCATGGTGCGGTCGGGTTCGGCCAGCCAGGGCATCTCCGACGGCAGGAACCGCAGCTGCAGCGACACGTGGCCATAGAACGACCAGACGGTCAGGAGTCGGCTGCGCGCCATGCCGAGCTTCTCCTCGGGCGACATGGTGCCTCCCTCCACTGGAAACAGGACCAGGGGCAAGAGATCAGCGGCGCCGCCCATCGAGTTGGACGGCGCCGCCGGGAGCAGCGGCAGTTTTCAGGCGCTGGCGTCATCGCCCCAGGCGAGCTCGGACAGCAGGTTCTGCAGCTCGGGGCGATTGGCGAGCCGGGCGAGGAAGCCGCCCGACAGGGGGCGGCGACGCGCCACGGCGCGGGTCAGGCGGGGGTTGGTCACCAGCGCCGCCCGCACCTGCGCCGCGCCATCGCCGGGATGCTCCTGGGAGGCCAGGTCGCGGCAGAAGGCCAGGGCGAGATCCCGGTCGCCGCCGCGGCCGGCGAGCCAGGCGGCGAAGTCCAGGGCCGCCTCGACGACCGGCGGCTCGTCGAGCCGGCCCCCGGCCACCCTGGTCAGGCCGCACATCAGGGCCACCAGGTGGAATCGGTCCAGCTGGGCCAGACGGTCCGAGAGGGGCACCACGCCCGTCTCGAGGACATCCGCGGGGCTGATCGGCCCCGGCTGGAAACGCCGGAACGCCGTGGCCAGCTCGGGGCCCACCAACCCCGCGATGACCTCGAAGGTGGCCCGATCCTCGGGGCCGGACCGGGACGCCTGGCAAGCCCGCACCACAGCCTCCCAGGAGCGCCGCGAGGGGGTGATCGTGAAGCTCAGGGCATTCTTGGTCTCGCCGTCGAGGTTCTTCAGATCACTGGCGGCGAAGCTGAGCACCGCCTCGGCGGCCGCGCCGTGCTGGGTCGTCATCCAGGCAGACCACTCGCTGGCGGTGGTTGCGCCGGTGGGGAAGACGAGGTGGCAGAACCGGTCCAGGAACGCGGGGTCCTCGCAGCTGTTGACCTGATAGCCGGTCGCGAAGTTCCCGGCCGCTGCGACGTGCCAGCCGGGAGGCAGGGCGTACTCGCCCACGGCGTGGTCGAGCACGAGCTGGAATGCCGCCTGGAGCACGTCGTCGGGTGCCCGGTTCAACTCGTCAAGTAGCAGGATTCCTCGGGCCCGCCGCGGCTGCAGCCCCCGCAGCCGCCGCTGGTAGTCCGCCCGTGCCGCCGGGCCAGCTTCCGGATCAGGCTCAGGGCCGAGCAACCGGGCGTACTCGTCGTCCTCCAAGTCGCCCGTCGGCAGATCGGTCGGAGGTAGGAAGCGGGTGCGGCCGTCCGCGGTCCGATCGGGAAGGCCGCGAAGGTCGGCCGCCTCCAGCTGGGAGCACCTCAGGTCGATGAATCCCCAGCCCTGTGCGGCGGCCTGTTGCTTGAACAGACTGCTCTTGCCGACGCCCTTGTGGCCCCACAGGAAGGGCGTGATCCCGGCCTCGAAGCAGATCCCCAACGCCCGTCGGAGCATCGCAATCCGTGCCATCAAGAACTCTCCCCAGGGTCGGCTCGGGTCGATCGACACATGGAGGAAGCGGTCTGGATGACTGGACTGGACAGAAAGTGGATCGCAAGACCTGATAACAGGTTTTGGATCAAGACGATGGTTTCATTCATGAATTGGGAAATCAGGGGTGCACAGCTCTTTGCCGGCGGCGATCGGTGACCGCCGGTGCCCAGTATGCGAGAATCCTATGGGTTTGCCGCAAACCTGCTTCGAGGAAACCTATGTGGTGATGGTGCGGGTGGCACGGAAGCGATCTGGTGATGTTGGCCTGGCCCATGAGTCGGCGGCCGAGCGATGGATAGAGGTCCGGAAGACGAAGGAGGAGCCACCCGGCTCGATTGAAGAAGCGGCAGCTTACTGCTTGAGGTATTGTTGCCGGCGAGGCCTGGATGGGCTTCGGAAGCAGGCACGAGGCCGGCGCAAGCTGGAGCCCTGGAGTGATCAGCCCGACCGATCGGTGGACCAGACACGGACGGAAATCCGAGCTTTTTTGGAGGTTCAGAGGGCCTGCCTGACGCGACTGCCGGCCCGACGCCAGGAATTGCTGGACCTTTATGACGAGCAGGGGCTCGGCGACCGGGAGATTGCCGAGCGCTGGATGCGGCAGGAAGGCTGTGCCGGGCTGCCCAGAACCCGCCGGCAACGACAACACGCCGAGGAGGGCCGCGAATCCGACCGGTACCAGGCCTACAAAGAACTAACAGAGCGGCGAGCGACGCTGCGGCAACGCGAAGCTGCCCGCAAGGCGGTTAACCGTGAGCGCCTCGCCCCGTTGAAGGGCCTCCGCCGCCTGGTTGAGCCCGAGGCCAGGGCCGCCGGGTTGGACCTCCAGGTTGCCTGAGGCCCGATGGCCTCCAGAGTGAGCGCGGAAGGCCCGGAGAGCCCTCGGCGCTCGCCTCCACTCGATTGTCCACGACGAGCCGGTCCCCGGCCGATGCCGGTGGAGACCGGCTGCGTTGCGTGGGCCTGCGTCCACCGGACGCTCGGAACCTGCTCGCGGACCGGCCCTGGGGGCTGCCCTCAGCGGCCCCAGGACGGTCGATGCCGGAGCTCGGCCCGGAGCACCTCGACCACCTGCGTCAGCATCTCGTACTCCTCCCGCCGGGTGTAACGGGTGCCGTCCCGCCGCATCTGGCGCATCTCCGCTTCGCGACGCTCGATCCGCGCCTCGAGTGTTACCGACGACAGGAGCTTCAGGTCGTGTAAGTCATAAATCATGCGATGAATGCCTCCCCAGGACCCGGTGTCAGACTCACCAGCCAGGTGAGGGCAGCCTCCTCACGACGTCCTTTCGCTCGCAAGCAGCGGTGATCACCCGCCACGAGTCGGCCCCACCCCGTCTGGAGAGCGAATCGCCTGGCCGATCTGGACACCTCATCCTCGGGGAGGGCTCCCGCCGAAGCCTAGCAAGCGACGATGCTCAGCAGGTTGCCGGGGGCTGATCTGCCCGACTCCGGCACGGGAATCTCCCGCGAAGGCGATCAGGTCCTCAACGCTGGGGCTTCGTCGTCGATCGCGGGCAACTTCGGGAGGTCTTGCTAGCCCACGACTCCGCTCGACTGATGCGGATTCCCAGGGGCCGCTTCGGCGGTAGCAAGGGGACTGGCACACGCACTCCGGGCCACCGACCGAAGACGGCCCTCGATGCTCCTACCCGCCGAAGCCCGGCCGTTGATCGATGCCCTCTCCCCGGTCTTCACCCGGCCGACTCTCCATCGCTTCGTCATCCTCCTCGGCTCGGCCATCCTCACCACCGGCCGCCGCACCGTCGCCAACCTCGTACGCACAGCCGCACTGCTGACCAAAGGCCACCCCACCACCTATCAGCGGGCCTCTCCTCGGCCCAATGGTCCGAACCCCACCTCGCCTCTCAACTCGCTCGGCCGGTTCTGGGCCTGATCCCTTCCGAACAGGTCCTCACCCTTGTCGGCTATGCCACCGTCGAGGTCATCCCGGGCGACTCGCCTACGATAAGGTCCGCCATCGGCACCCGGTCTGTTCCAGCCACGGTGATCCCGGCTGGCGATAGGTTCGCAAGTGGGTCGTCCTTCTCGTACTCGTGCGGTTTTCCTGGGCCAACCGCCCCTGGACCCTGCCGGTCCTCGTCGACCTGTATCGCAGCGAGGCGCCCGACCGCAGGCCAGGCCGCCCCCACCGCACCCCGGCCCAGATCATGACCACACTATTGCGGTACTTGCGCCTTTGATTCCCCGAGCGGACGTTCGTCCTCGTCGGCGACTCGGGCTTCGGCACGCATGAGATGGCCCGATTCGTCAGCCGTCTCCGGTCCCGGCTCAGCCTGGTCGGTAAGCCCCATCCCGAGGCCAACCTGTTCGAGGAGCCTTCGCCGTACTCGGGCAAGGGGAGGCAGCCGGTGAAAGGGCAGCGGCGGCCCAAGCCGAAGCAGGCAGTGGCCGGGGCCGAGCTCCAGACCGAGGAGGTGGCATGGTACGGTTGGGGGTGACGGGAAGTTGTCCTGCGTAAGGCGCTGGCAGGTGCGGGAGAGGCTTTTTCCAAAGGCGGGCGGGATCTTGGTCGTGGATCAACTCCCCGAGTCGCTGCGCCAGGTTGTGTTCCCCGCCCTGGCACCGGCGGCATTCCGCATCAGTCGAGGTTAGGGTAGAGCAGGGCGTTATGGGGCGGGAACGATCAGTCGATCGGAGTTAGGAATGTCACACAGTTTCATCGCCAAGCTGACTGAAGGCGGCGGGCCGCCCCCGCTGGTGGAACTTCACCGTTTAGTCGAGCTAGCCGCCTCGTCAAATGACCAAACGGCGTGGTTCGCCACACGGAAACCGGGCACTGGATGGACGCCCACCCAGGATGGTACACCCTCCCTGGCGCTGCTCTTCGCGCGGACCGGAATCGAATCGGTCCATGCCGTCGTGGCTGAGATTCGTGAGCGCAGGGGGCAGATCCCTGACGACCCGGCCGCACAAGATCTTTATCGCGGCCACGAGGGATTCCGAGGGTGGTGGCTGCTCGCCAATCCCATCGTCGTTCGCCTCGCCTCCCTCAGGTCGGTACCTGGTAATTCCGCGGGCGGCAAATCCATAGCGGACGCGTTCAGCGGAACTTTGACTTTTGGGTACTGGTCGTTCGACCCAAACACCCCGATCGTCACCCTGCTCGGTTCGATGGACCAGCCTGTGATCGAGTTGGAGTCGGTCGCGCAGGCCAGGCCTCCCGTGTCCGCGAGTTCAGCCCCGGTGGGGCCACCAGAAGGGGCTACGTATCAACTCGGTATCGGACCGCAATCCGATATCTACGGAGTGGACTTCAGCGGTGGCCAGGAGGCGGCAGCTCGTGGAAACCCCAAGATCTGGGTCGCCTCTTGGGACGTCAAAAGTGGTGTCATCGCGCTGCGATGTGGGGCCGACGAACCCCCGCTGCGCCGTGCCGATCTCCCCGCGCTGGTGAGCAGTCGGCCCGGCTGGTGGATTCTCGACTTCCCCTTCGGCGTCGCCCGGGAAACGGCATTGGCACTGGGTATCGACGGTAACAACTGGGGGGGATGGCTCGACTGGTGCGCCGACGGCGGGGACGCGACCGAGCGACGTGACGCGGCACGAGTTTCGGTCGAGTCGTCTGGCTCCATTTGGTCGGCTCGCCGTGCGGTGGACCGGGAGCACTCAACGACTTGGTTCCCGCTCTTCGAGCAGCTCTACAAGCAGACGATCTATGGCGCCAGGGAGGTGCTGAATGTGCTGGCCGCCGCGCCGGACGTTGCAATTCTCCCCTGGCAGGACTGCGAAGGGGCACGCTCGGTCGTCGTTGAGGGGTTCCCTGGCGTGACGATCCGGTCCCGTCTGAAGATGAAGGGGGTCGGGTACAAGGGCCGACAGGCCGTCCATCGTCAAGAGCGTGAACGGATCGTGGAGGCCTTGGCCGGCATCCTACCGGTCCCTGTGCCGGTGGACGCTGCCAGCACCGCGGTCAACGATACCGAGGGCGACGCGCTCGATGCCTTGGTCCTGCTCCTTGCCGGTTGGGTTACCCAGCAGCATCGGGGTTGGGAGGCCCGGCGCACGTCCCTGACGGATGAGCTGCGACTCTTGGAGGGGTGGTTCCCGGCCTAATGGAGGTCGTATCCGTCCGGCGATATACGTTCTTGCCCCGGCGAACGGCCTGGGTCCGGGGTTGACCTCGGGTCTCAGGCCGCCTTCAGGACCCGTCGCACCTAGGTCCAACCGATCCCAGCCGCCGAGCGATCTCCGAGTCGCTCGCCCGCTCGTCTTTGAGCCGGAGATCCTCGGCGGTCTTCTGCGAGACAGTCCTCGGGCGGCCGTGGGGCCGGCCCTGCCTCCGGGCCTGGGCGATCCCTGCCCGGACTCGCTCGCGGAGCACCTCACGCTCGAACTCGGCGAAGGCGGCGAGCACGCTGTCAGGAGCCCAGCCAGACCGGGTCTTGAGTGACATGTAGCTTTACGAGGTGGACGGTCGTTCCGGTCCTTCGTTCCGACCTGGGACGAGCTCTGCTGCGGAGATTGGTTCCCGATCCCCGCGGAGGGCTCGACCATGCCGGACCAGCTCCGTCCGGAGGAACTCGT
Organism: uncultured Isosphaeraceae bacterium; assembly: GCA_964624465.1. Classification (GTDB taxonomy): domain Bacteria; phylum Planctomycetota; class Planctomycetia; order Isosphaerales; family Isosphaeraceae; genus CAZUZD01. The sequence continues at coordinate 2,783 of CAZUZD010000029.1, read as the reverse complement.
GACGCTCAAGATCCTGCATCAGAAGGGTCAGTTCAACGTCCAGATCACACGCACCCTCAGGGTCACCGAGGGCGCCGTTCGCTACCATCCCCGGCGCCAGCAGGCCGGGGCCACCGAGGCTCGATGCGACCGATCGCAAAGGGCCCAGCCGCTCAAGGCGGTCATCGATCACAGGATCGACCAGGCCGATCCCCGGCGACCGCTCGACGCCCCGGCCGAGCGGGTCGTCAACGTGCGAGCCCTGCACGATCACCTGGTGGCCGAGCACGGCTACGCGGGCTCGTATCGCTCGGTGCTGCGGTTCATCCGCGATCGCTATCTGGCACCCCAGCTACGGCCGTACCGCCGGGTCGAGACCCCGCCGGGCGCCCAGGCTCAGGTCGACTGGGGGGAGGTCTCGGGCCTGGACATCGGCGAGGGCCCGCAGACCCTCTACGCCTTCGTGATGGTGCACTCGCACTGCCGCAAGGCGGTCGTCGTCTGGCGCCGGCGGATCGCCAACTGGCCTGGCATCACGACCCGACAGGGTGTTCCGACGCCTCGGCGGCGGGTAATGCCAGGTAATGTTCTGACGACGCTGGTAATGCCAGAATACGGGTCATTTTGAAGCGCCGTGGATCAGCTTGCAAAACCCGCGTCCCGCTGTAAGATGGAACCCGCCAACAGCTTCGGCGGTTTCTCGGAATCGCTCCGAGTAGGTTGTGGATCTGGGGATCGCGGGTTCGAATCCCGTCAGCCACCCTGTTAGTAACATCCACTGATTGCCCGACTTAGGGCAAACCCGTCGGAGATCGGCGGAGCGGTATCGGCCTCTCGCAAACCGGAAGCTTCCGGTTTAGGAGATCCCCGGTGCCGCGACTCCGCAATTCGATCCCCGCCTACTCCCTCCACAAGCAGTCCGGCCGCGGCATGATCCGCCTCTCGGGGCGCGACGTTTGCCTCCTCGGGCCCTACGGTTCGGCCGAGTCCCGGGCCGCCTACGATCGGTTCATCGCGGAGTGGCTCGCCAACGGTCGCCAGCTCCCGAAGCCCCCGTCCGCTCCGGTCGAGACGGCGGAGGCGTTCACGGTCGATGAGATCGTGCTCCGGTACATGGACCATGCTCGGGTCCATTACCGGCCCCGGCCGTTCGGGACGTCGGAAGTCTCGAACATCCGGGATGCGCTCCGGCCCCTCCAAGCCCTCTTCGGTCCGACCCCGGCCCGGGAGTTCGGCCCCAAGCGGCTCAAGACCCTCCGGGAGCGGATGATCGCCGACGGTCTGACCCGGCCCGGGATCAACCGGCGGATTAGTCGCATCGTCCGCATGTTCAAATGGGCCGCGTCGGAGGAACTCATCCCGCCCGAGGGTTCCACGCCATGCGGACCGTCCCGGGTCTCCAGAGCGGCCGGACCCCGGCCCCCGAGACCGAACCCGTGCGCCCGGTCCCGGAGGCGTTTGTGGAGGCGATCCGCCCCCACGTCTCCCGGCAAGTCTGGGCGATGGTCCAGCTCCAATTGCTCTCCGGCATGCGGCCCGGGGAGGTTTGTTGCATGCGGACCCGGGATCTCGACGTCTCGGGCGCGGTGTGGATCTACCGGCCCACGGAACACAAGACGGCCCATAGGGGGCGGACCCGGACCATCCAATTCGGCCCTCGGGCCCAAGAGATCCTTCGGGAGTGGTTCCGGACCCAGCTCGACGAACCGCTCTTCCAACCCCGGGAGGCGGAGGCGGAGCGGAAAGCCGCCATGCGGGCCGCCCGGAAGACCCCGGTCCAACCAAGCCAACTCGACCGGTCCAAGCCCAAGGCGCAGCGCAAGCCCCGGGACCAATTCGAGACCCGGAGCTATGCCCATGCGATCTACCGGGGATGCCTCCGAGCCGACGTCCCGGTCTGGTCGCCCAACCAACTCCGCCACTCCGCCGCGACCCGCCTCCGCCGGGAGTTCGGGCTCGACGTGGCGCGGGCCGTTCTGGGCCATAGCTCCCCGGTCGTGACGGAGATCTACGCGGAGATGGATGAGACGCGGGCCGCCTCCGCCATGCTCAAGATTGGGTGACGATCCCCGAACCGAGAGGGTCTGAACAATGGTCGCTCTGATCAACGATGCGCCCGAGCCCGACGGCCCCGAGTCGGGCCCGTGGAATGGTCGCCAGCAACGGGTGGCCGTTCTCCTGGCCTCCGGCTCGACGGTCCGGGACGCGGCGGCGGAGGCGGGGGCCGGAGAGCGGACGGTCCACGGGTGGCTCGACGATCCCGCGTTCCGGGCGTTCGTGGCATCGCTCCGGGACCGGATCTTGTCGGAGACGATCGGACGCCTCACGTCCGCCACCCGACGGGCCGCCACCGTCTGGGAGTCGCTCTTGGACGCGGAGAGCGAATCGGTCCGCCTCCGGGCCGCCTTGGGTCTGGTGGATGTGACGATCCGAGCCCGGGAGCATGGGGAGCTGGCGGCCCGAGTGGCGGAGATGGAACGGCGGATGACGGATTCGGGGCTCGCCTCCGAGTCCCCTCGCTACGGCTCGGGGGCTAGTACTACAGTTGCGCTTTGTCAGGGCGAATGCCCACGGGTTCTGTAGTGGCATCTCCGGGCCTCGGCCTGGTGCCTGCGCCGCCACTCCGACCAGCCCCGCCAATGATCCGCATCACGAATGACCGGCCACGCCAGGCGTGTGAGCAGGCGGCGCACTTCGGGCAGCGTCAGCGGGATCAACTCGGCGAACCGCCGCTTTTTTGGGGCGGCCGCGGGGCCCCGGCGCGTAGCACCTCCAGGAACGCGTGCGCCAGCAGGGCCAGCGTC
>CAZUZD010000028.1:18602-33881 GCA_964624465.1 uncultured Isosphaeraceae bacterium | reverse complement strand
AGCCGCCGCCCTGCCGGCGCTCGCCCTGCTCCTCATCGGCCCGCCCGCGCCGGCCCCGGCCGCCGACACCCCCCGGGCCCCCCGGCTCGACGCCGAGTCGTACCGGCTGCCCAACGGCCTCAAGGTCGTCCTGCACCGCGACCCGACCGTGCCGCGCGTGACCGTCTGCGTCGCCTACCACGTCGGAGCCAAGAACGAGCGGGCCGGCCGCACCGGGTTCGCGCACTTCTTCGAACACATGATGTTCCGCGGCACGAAGCACGTGCCCAACTACGACATCCCGCTCCAGGAGGCCGGGGCCCAGTCCAACGCCTTCACCTCCGACGACATGACCGTCTACTTCGAGACCGTGCCCAGCGACTTCCTCGAACGGGCGCTGTACCTCGAAGCCGAGCGGCTCGGGTTCCTCTCCTCGGCGCTCGACCAGGTCAAGTTCGACACCGAGCGCGAGGTGGTCAAGAACGAGCGGCGCCAGAGCTACGAGAACGTGCCCTACGGCCTCGCCGAGGAGACGCTCCTGGCGAACGTCTTCCCCGCCGGGTCCCCCTACTCGTGGTCGGTCATCGGCTCGATGAAGGACCTGGGCGCGGCCACGCTCGACGACCTGCGCCGCTTCTTCGCCGAGTTCTACCACCCGGCCAACGCCACCCTCTGCCTGGCCGGCGACTTCGACCCCGCCCAGGCCAGGGTCCTGATCGAGAAGTACTTCGGTCCGCTGGTCGCCGGCCCCGTGCCGCCGAAGGTCGTCATGCCGCCGACGCCCCCCGTGGCGCGTCGCCTCGAGATGACCGACGACGTGCAGCTCGCCCGCATCTACCTCGACTGGCCCGGCGTGGCCGACGATCACCCGGACGCCCCGGCCCTGGACCTGCTGGCGACGATCCTCTCCGACGGCGAGGCCGCCCGGTTGCAGCGGGCCCTGGTGCGCGAGGGCCGCGTGGCCAGCGCCGTCAGCGCCAGCAGCGACACCCGCGAGATCGCTGGCACCTTCGGCATCCAGGCCACCGTCGCCGAGGGGACCGACCCGGCGAAGCTGGAGGCGGCCCTGGAGGCCGAGCTGAAGCGGCTGGCCGCCGAGCCCCCAACGGCGGCCGAGCTGGCGCGGGCACTGGCGAAGTTCGAGCAGTCCTCGTTCGCCCAGCTCACCGCGCCGCTGATGCGGGCCGTGACACTAGCGACCGGGTTCTCGCAGAAGGACGACCCCGAGTACTACCGCAAGGAGTTCGAGCGGTACTACACGGTGACCCCCGCCGACCTGGCGCGGGTGGCCCGCACGTACCTCACGCCCCAGAAGGTTGTGCTCTGGATCCGCCCCGGCGCCGACGAGTCGGTCGCCGTGCAGGCCGGCCCGAAGCCCGACGGCCGCGCCGACGGCGAGCTGGTCGTGCGCGAGCCGAAGGGCGGGCCCGACTGGTCGAGGATGCCCGGCCCCGCGCCGGCGGCGGCGTACCAGCCGCCCAAGGTGCAACGGCACACGCTCTCCAACGGCGTCGAGGTGTGGGCCGCCCCCTGGCACATCCTGCCGGTCGCCCAGATCCGCCTGCTCCTGCCCGCCGGCACCGTCGACGACCCCGACGGCCGCGCCGGCCTGGCCACCCTCACCGCCGACCTGCTCGACAAGGGGACCAGGCGGCTGACCGCCCCCGAGCTGGCCGAGGCCTTCGACGCGCTCGGCGTCTCGTTCGGGGTCGCGGCCGGTCTGGAACAGACCTCGTTGAGCGTCTCGACCCTCGCCCGCAACCTCGACCCCGCGCTGGCCCTGGCCGCCGAGGTCCTCACCCAGCCGCGATTCGACCCGGCCGACTTTGACCGCGAGCGGCAGCTCCAGCTCACCGACCTGCTCCAGGGGCCGGACAACCCCGGCTGGATCTCCCAGCGCGCCTTCCGGTCCCTGCTCTACGGCCAGGATCATCCCTTCGGCCGCCCCGGCGACGGCTTCGCGTCGACGGTCAAGGCGATCACCCTCGACGACGTGAAGGCCTTCCACCGGGCCCGGTTCGTGCCGAAGGGGGCCGTCCTGATCGCCGTCGGCGACTTCGAGCCGGCGGCCCTGTTCGCCCAGCTCGAGAAGGCCCTGGCGAGCTGGACCGGAGCGGGTGCCCCCCGGCCCACCATCGCCCAGACGCCGCTGAAGGCCGAGCCGGGGACGGTGTACCTGGTCGACAAGCCGGGCGCGGTGCAGAGCGTCGTCAGCGTCGGCCGCCGCTGGGCCGATCGCCGCGACCCGCGGTACTTCGAGACCCTGATCGGCAACCGGATCCTCGGCGGCGACTTCCTGAGCCGGCTGAACCAGAACCTCCGCGAGCGCAACGGCTTCACCTACGGCGCCGGCTCGACGTTCAGCTACCGCAAGGGCCAGAGCGTCTGGGCCGTCCGCACCCAGGTGCGGGCCGACGCCACGGCGCCCGCGCTCCGGGAAGTGATCCGCGAGCTGGACGGGCTGCTCGACGGCTCGAAGCCGTTCACCGACGAGGAGCTGGCCACGGCCATCGGCGCCGAGCGGCAGAGCTTCCCCGACCAGTTCGAGTCGCCCGCCGGCCTGGCCGGGGCCCTGGCCGAGCTGGCGACCCACGACCTGCCGCCCGACGAGTTCGACTCGTTCCTGAAGCGGCTCCAGGCCGCACAGCCCGAGCGGGTCCGGAGCGTGATGGGCGAGCTGGCCGGATCGAAGGAGCGGGTGATCCTGATCGTCGGCGATCGCAAGGCGTTGCTGGAGCCGCTCGGGAAGCTCGGCTTCACCGCGATCCGGACGATCGACTTCGACGGCAAGCCGGTCGCCCCCTGAGCCCGATCGGAGATTTCCGCCCGCGTCCGGTCGGCGATTTGCATCGGCCCGGTCCGCGTGGGACCACCGCACGGAGGAGGCCGAGGCAATGCCGATCGGGGAGCGGACCAGGCGATGGCTCCGGCGTGGGGCGGTGGTGGGCGGGCTCGCCCTCGCCGCCCTCGCCGTCGGGGCCCTCGCCGTGCCACGCATCATCGCCGCCCAGGTCGAGGCCAGGGTCGGCGGGCGGGTGGCGTTCGACGGCTGGTGGCTGAACTGGCACTCGGCCGGGGTGCGCGGGCTGCGGCTGCACGAGTCGGCCGCGACCGACGCCCCCGTCTGGGCCCGCGCCGCCTGGGTCCGCACCGACCTCTCGCTGGCGGGGTTCTTCACCGGCCGGTTCGCCCCGACCGTGCTCGCCTTCGAACGGCCGGAGGTGACGATCCGGCTCGACCGCTCGGGCCAGCCGCTCGTGACGTTCCCGGAACGGCCCCCGGGCACGGACCGCCTGCCCGTGGCGAGCGTCGCCAACGGCCGGCTCACGTTCGCGCAGGAGGGCCGCCGCGAGCTGTCCGTCGGCGGCATCACGGGCCGGTTGACCCCGACACCAGGCACGTCGGGGCGCACCGCACGATTCGAGGCGCAGGCGGAAGACCCCCGCTGGGGCCCGCTCACCGCGGAAGGGGACCTGGCCGTCGAGCCCGGCCCCTCGGCCCGGCTCGCGGTCCGGGCCCCGGCCGTCGCCGCCAGTGCCGAGGCGGCGGCGTGCTTGCCCTTCGTACCCGAGGAGACCTGGCGGCACGTCACGGTGATCGGCCCGGTCGACGCCGCCTTGACCGTGCAGGCCCCCATGCCCGACGGTCGGCCGCCCGACGTGCTCGTGATCGTGCGCTCGGCGGGGACCGCCGTGGCCCTGCCCGAGCTGGGCCTCGACCTGTCCGACGCCACGGGCGAGGTGCGCATCCACAACGATCAGGTCGAACTGCGGTCGCTCCGCGGCCGCGCGCTCGACGGCACCGCCGAGGTCTCCGGCCGGCTCGACTTCGCCGCCAGGCCCCCCCGGCTGAACCTGGGCCTGCGGCTCCGGAACGTCGACGTCGAGCGGACGCCCGAGACCTGGCAGCTCCAGGACGCCGGCCTGACCGGCCGGCTCTCGGGATCGGCGCACCTGCGCCTGAGCCTCGACCCCGATGGCGCCCGCCTCGACGGCTCGACCGGTCAGGGGGAGCTCACCGGCGGCACGCTGGGAGACATCCCGTTCAAGTCGCTGAAGCTCGCCATGCGGGCCGAGAAGGATGAGATCGTCTACGACACCGCCCCGGCCGACTCCGCGAACCCGCCGGACGACGGCCCGGCGCCGCTCGACCCACCGGACGACCCGCCATCGGCCGGAGCCCCGAGTCCCCGTCCCGCAGGCCCTACGGCCCGGAACATGCCCGCCTGGATCGTCAGCACGCTGATCGCGATGCAAACCCCCGCCGCGAACCCGCCGCAGGGGCCCGGCACCCCGGCACCGGCCGCGGCGCAGGCGCCCGACCGGCCGAAGTCGCCGGGGTTCGTGATGCCGAAGTCGATCCGCACCCAGATGGAGTTCGACGACCTGGACCTGGACCCGCTGATTGCCAGGGCGCAGGCGCTTGGGATCGTGCTGCCGTTCGTCGCCTCGGGCCGGCTGAGCGTGAAGGCGAACGCGACGATCCCGCTGGGGCGGCTCCGCGAGCTGCGGGGCTATGCGTTCCACGGCTCGGTCACGCTCACCGGCGGCACGGTGGCGGGGATCGACCTGGGTCGGGTGACGGCCGAGCTGGACCTGTCCGACGGCGTGCTGGAACTCCGGCGGATCGCCGGCGTGCTGGTGGAGCGCGTGCAGGGTGGCCTGCTGGCGCACCCGCCGGCCGCCCCCGACTTCGGCGACGGCGACCCGCTGGCCCCCGGCGCGTTCCGGGGCCGGCTCCGGGCCGAGCTGGAGCCGCGCGGGCGATTCGAGGCGCACGTCGAGGGCGTCGACCTGCCGATCTCCGAGCTGATCGCCCCCTACGTGCCGCCGCCGGCGCCGGTGACCGGGCGCGTCACGGGCACCGTCGACGTCATCGGCGACCTGGCCCACGCCGACGACCCCGAGGCCTGGCAGGCCGGCGGGCATCTGACGGCCGAGCGGGTGACGTACCGCGGCACGGCGCTCGACACCGTGGCCACCGATGCGACCGTCGCCGGGGGCACGCTCACCGTCGGCAAGTTCACGGCCACGCTCGCGGGCCGGCCGCTGGCTCTCGACGGCCGGCTGGCACTCACGCCGCCGCACGAGTTCGACGCCAGGCTCCGGATCGACGACTGGGACCTCGCCCGGCTGCTGGCCCTGGTCCCCCGCCTGCCCGAGTCGCTGCGGGGCATGGCCGGCCGCGTGGCCCTGCGGGCGCAGGGCCGGGGGACCGCGAAGCCCTGGGCCGTGATCACCGACGGCGAGGGCCGCGTCGCCCGGCTCCAGGCGGCGGGCGTGGCGCTCGGCGACGTGCCGCTCAAGTGGTCGACGACCGAGGCGGGCATCGTCGTCGCCATCCCCGAGGCCAGGCCGCTGGGCGCCGGGTTCCGGGCACAGGCGACCATCCCCGACCGTGGCGCCGGCCCGATCACCGGCCGCGCCGAACTCCGTGGGCTCGACACCGCGAAGCTCGCCGCCCTGGTCCCCGGCGCCGGCCTGCCGATGACCGGCCGGGCCGACGGCCAGGCGACGTTCACCGTCAGCCGCGACCCGGCGGGCGGCTCCCCGGCCGTCGCCGCGCAGGCCCGGTTCCAGGCCCCCGGGCTCACGCTCCGGGGCGTGCCGGTGACCGCCGTGGTGGCGACCGCCGAGCTCAAGCAGGGGACGGTGCGGTACGAGCTGGCTGGCGACGGGCTCGATGGCCGGTTCCGCCTGGCGGGCTCGGGTCCGATCCCGCCCTCGGGCCCGCTCGACTCGCACGCGCAGGCGGTCGGATTCTCGCTGCGGCCCGAGCTCTGGCGGGCGCTCGAGCTGGGCGCGCTGGAGCCGCTGGAAGGCCAGGGGGCGATCAACACCAACGTGCGGCTGAACCCCGGCGGCACCCTGGGCGCGCGGGGATTCGCCGAGGTGCGCGACCTGTCGTGGGGCCGCGTGCTGCCGCTCGGTCGGCTGCGCGCCACGTTCGCGATCACGCCCGGCGGCTGGGAGGCCCAGCCGCTGGAGGGAGACCTCTTCGGCGGCACGGTGCGCGCCAGCGCCCGGTCGGAGCCGCCGCCGGCTCCGCCCGGGAGCGTGCAGTTCCGCGTCGACGTCGAGCGGGCCGAGCTGGCCCGGCTGCTCGCCTTCGAGCCGGTGCTGGCCCAGGGGGCGCACGGCACGGCGGCGCTCCGGCTGGCCGGCCGACTCGACCCCGGCCTGCGGGTCGACGGCGAGCTGCGGATCGACCGCGGCGAGCTGCTCGGCCTGCCGCTCAGCGAGGTGCGGGCGCCCATCACCCTGACCTACGTGCCCGCCTCGGGCGCCGGCAGCCTCGACCTGACACGCTGGTCGGCCCGGTTCGCCAGGGGCCGCGTGCAGGGGAACATTCGCACCCGGCTGGGCCAGTCGCGCGGCTTCCAGACCGAGATCGAGCTGGCGGACCTCGACCTGGAGACGCTCAACCGCGCCCTGTCCGACGCCGCGCGGCCGAGCACGGGCAAGCTCGGCGGCCGGATCAGCCTGGGCGGCACCGACCGCGCCACGCCGGCCTCGTACCAGGGCCGGGTCGAGCTCACTCTGGCCGACGCCGCGCTGGGGGACGTGCCGATCCTCCGCGCCCTCGACCGGTTCCTGGGCGGGGCCTCGGGCGGCGTCTTCGAGCGCGGGCAGCTCCGCGGCGTGCTCAACGGCCGCGGTCTGGAGATCGAGGAGTGCGGGCTCCAGGGCCGCATCCTCCAGCTCCACGCGGAGGGGACGATCGCCTACAACCAGGACCTCGACCTGGTCGTGCTCGTGAACACGAACCAGATCATCCCGCAGACCGGCAACGCCCTGCTGGCCCTGATCCCGGGCCTGAACCAGGTGCGTGGCAGCGAGGCGACCCTCCAGGTGGCCAACTTCCTGTCGAGCCGGCTCCTGAAGTTCCGGGTCACCGGCACGCTCCGCAACCCGTCGGTGAACCTCGACCCGACGGTGACCGTGACCAACGCCGCCGTCGGCTTCTTCGCCGGGGCACTGCGGCTGCCGCTGGGCCTGCTGAAGTGAGGCCGATCCGCCAACGCGATCGAGCCGGCCAGGGTCCCCCCCTGCAAGAAGGGAGACCCGGACCGGCCCGGGACGCGGGAAGTGAGCGTTGGCAAGGCAGTAGCGAGTGAGCGGGGTCAGCGGCGGACCGGGGCCCCCGAGGCGGGTTGCACGGCGCCGTCGGCCACCACCGGGCGCCCCCGGAAGGCGCCGGGGCGGCGGGTCTCCTGCACGAGCTTGGTGAACGCCTCGCGACCGTCGGGGCGGAGGTTCGCCTCGCGGTCGGCGACCGAGACGGCCCAGTCGGGGTACATCTCGACGAGGCGGCCCATCAGCGAGACGAACAGGCCGGCCTCGCTGATCTGGTCCTCGAGGATCTTCTCGATCAGGGGTCGTGCGGTGGCGGCCACGGCCTTCCAGCCGCGGGAGTCCACCTTCACGTACGCCTCGATGTCGTGCTGCACCCAGAACTCGCCGTTGACCTCGCGGAAGAAGCCCGAGCGGACGATCAGCAGCACCCGCCCGTTGAGCCGGGTGTTGCCGCGCGGTCCGGTGTAGTCGAGCTTGCAGAGCATGACGTGCAGGCGTGGCGAGCGGACCAGGTAGTCCCAGGCCGCGTTGGCGCCGGCGCCGTCGGTGCCCGAGTACGTGTTCGGCCCGACCTGCTGGAGCGTCGCCGGGCTGGGGCCCAGGTCCTTCCAGAGGGCCAGGGTCAGCACCGGGTCATTGAGCAGGTTCATGTACAGGCGCGGGTTGCACGGGAAGGTCTCCGGCTTGCCCTTGCGATGCAAGGTGTGCTCGCGGAGGACCTCCGTGACCGACTCGCGATGCTGCGGCGGCACTTGGGCCATCGGCAACACCGACTCGGGGTCCAGCGACCGCCCCCCCGCCTGCGCCGGACTCGCCCCGGCGGCGACCGCCAGCAACGTGCCGAGCATCCAACGGATCCACCCCCTCCGGGCGTGGACCCCCTGTTGTCGAGCGACCATGGGTTGGGATTCCTTCGCACCGACCAAGGCCATCTATCGAGCCCATCGGAGCCGCCCGTCCCCGCCTCGCATCCTGCCGGCCACCGGGCGTTCCGTTCCGAGACTTTCCATCGGCCGGCGGGCCCGCCGCGCTCTCGCCCGTCTGCCCGGTTGCGGCAATTTCCGTGGATGGCGCCAATCTGGGGGATCTGGGGAAAAGGCCCGTCGGTGGGGTCGAACGGGTCAAGTGGACTTGCCGGAACGGGCGGATTGAGTACGATCCGCGCCGAAATCGGGCCCATCCGGCTCAAGTGGCGGAGCCCGCGAGCCGACGGGGCCGGGCCACGGGGCCCCTGGGACACGCACCTCAACGGTCTGGACAGCACGGAGGCGGTCAATGCCAGAGCGCAGCAATCGCACGTGGGTGGGGATCACCGCCGGAGCCCTGGGACTGGCGGCGGTGGGCGGCCTCGCCTGGAAGTTCACCGGCACACCCCGGCCCGCGCCGGGCGCGGCGGCCGGCGGCAGCGGTACGGCGGCCGTCGGGGCCGACACCCCGCTGGCGGCCCGGGCCGCGGCGGTCCGCCAGGCCGACGGCATGGCTGTGGCCGTGCTCCAGCAGCGGGCCGTGACCCCGGACGGCCAGCCGGTGCCGGCCATCCTGGAGTCCGAGAGCGCCGACTGGCACGCGGCCGTGGCCGGCCTGCGGGCCGCGTTCCCGAAGCTCTCCGGCTACGGCCGGGCCTCGGCCGCGATGACGGCCGCCCGGATCCTGGGCCGCTACGGCGTCGAGCCGGCCCCGGCCGACTGGACCACCTCGCTGACCCCCGTCCACGAGATCCTGGGCGCCGCCCTGGGTGATCCCGACGAGGGCGTGCGGGCCACGGCCGTCGCCGAGATCGGCCGGTTCTGGACCTGGTCGCCGGGCGTCGACGAGACTCCCCGCCAGCTCGATGCGCTGGCCGCCTGGAAGGAGTCGCTGCACGCCGATGTCGTCAAGAGCCTGGGCGACGCCTCGCCCAAGGTGCGGGCCAACGCCGTCGCCGTGCTGGCCGCCCTGCCGCTCGACGTCAAGGCCGAGCCGGCCGTCGCCTACCTGGCCGACCCCGACGTCGACGTCCGCCTGACGGTGATTCGCGGCTTCGCGAAGCGCCCGACCCTGCTCGACGAGGAGCGGCTGCTGCCCTTGCTCTACGACCCGATGCCGGGCGTCGGGGCCACGGCCGAGGCCGTCCTCACCGAGCGTGGCCTGAGCTCCGGCCAGATCGGCCTGGGCAAGATGGTCTTCCACCCGAACGCCGCGATGCGGGCCTCGGCCGTCGAGCTGATCGGCCAGCACGCCGAGATCGACCCGGTCGTCTGGCTGGTGTTCCTGTCGCGGGACCAGGACGAGACCGTCCGCGGCCGCGCCGTGAAGGCCCTGATCGGCCGCGACAGCGACGAGGCCCGCGCCCGCCTGGCCGAGATGGCGACCAGCGACCCCTCGCCGGCGATCCGCTCGGCGGCCGCCGCCGTCACCCCGGCCGAGACGACCGCCGCGCTGCCCCCCCTGCCCGGCTCGTCCCGCCTGAACCCCAAGGCCAACTGATCGGCCCGACCGCCCGGTCGCAGGACCAACGACGGCCCGCGTCTCCCTCGCCGAGGGGGACGCGGGCCGTTCGCATGGGGGCAAGGCCGGTGTGGACCGGCGCGGCTGCCGGGCTGCGGCCCGGGGGCGTCAGTGGAAGTGCACGGCCCCGTCGTCGCCACCGCCGCCGGCGGCCCGGGCGTTGTCCATGTCGCGCGGCAGGCTGCGGGAGCCGAGGAAGAAGCAGAGGCTGCCCAGCAGCAGGATCGGGATGATCACGAGCATGCCGGCGGTGATGTTGTTCGGCCCCAGGTCCTCGTGGGTCGAGGGCGTCTTGTGCTCCCGCTCGGCATGGTCGGCGATCTCGGCCGGATCGATGACCCGGGCGCCGACCGACTCGAAGAACCGGCCCACCGCCGAGGCTTGCACCTCGGGCCGCGCCAGCTCGGTGGCCAGCGAGCCGATCAGGGGGGGCGACGGGATGTCGCCGAAGAGGTGCAGCAGGAAGATGCTGAGCGCGTAGCCCACCGCCCGGCGGTTCGAGGGCACGACGTTGGCCGTCACCGTGTTGCACGGCCCCAGGCACGAGGTCAGCAGCACGCTGGCCACGAACAGCAGCGACAGCGACGCCCACTTCGCCGGCGCCAGCAGGCCGGCGCAGCCGAACGGCACGGCGGCCAGCACGGCGAACGCCGGCCAGAGCCCGTAGGCCCGCCGCGTGACCCGGCCGATGCGGTCGGGCAGCCACATCCCCACCAGCACGCCGAGCAGGCCGGCGATGGCCAGCGCGATGCCGATCTGGAGGTTGTCCTCGGGCGGCGTCTTATGGACGTACTGGAAGTACGCCGGCATCCAGTGCCCGTAGGCTCCGATGGTGAACGTGACGGCCGCCATGCCGGCGGTGTTCAGGAGGTAGCTGGGGATCTTCAGCAGGCCGAGGTAATCGCGCAGGCTCGGCCGATCGGCGTCGTTCTGGGCCTGGGTGCGGCCCTCGCTGGCGCCCCGGGCGGGCTCCCGGATCAGCAGGCCGCAGAGGGCGAGGACCAGCCCGGGCAGGCCGACGACCCAGAATGCCGCCCGCCACTTGATCAGGTACGGAGCCAGCACGCCCAGGCCCACGCTCGCGGCCCACGCCTGGATGTCGGCGGCGTGCTCGGTGGCGAACTTCTGCATCAGGCCGCCGACGGCGTAGCCGATCGCCGTGCCCACCGGCAGCGCCAGGTAGAAGATGCCCATCACCCGGCCGCGCTTGCGGGGCTCGAACAGGTCGGCCAGCAGCGTGGGGGCCACCACGCCGTAGCTCGCCTCACCCACGCCCAGCAGCGCCCGGGCCAGGAACATCTGCTGGAACGACGCGGCGAACGCGGTGCCCACCGTCGCCAGGCTCCAGAGCCCGACGCCGAAGGCCAGCAGCTTGCGGCGGCTGTACCGATCGCCCATCCAGCCCACGATCGGCGAGACGATCGTGTACACGATGATGAACGCCGAGCCCAGCCAGCCGAACGGACCCGGCGCGATCCGCAGGTCCTCCATGATCGACTTGCCGACGGCGGCCAGCACGTAGCGGTCCACATAGTTCAGCAAGTTCATGCTGAACAGGACCATCAGCGCCAGGGTGGCCCCGCGCACGGCGACGCCGGACGCGGTGGGACCTGCGACGGGCGTGCTGGACTCGGGAGCACGGGACGACGGGCTCGGGTCGCGGTGCGACATGGTAGGTGCGGCGTCTCGGGTCGGCGACGGGGGGGAATTCCGGGGGAAGTCCCGTTATACCCGGCCCCGGCCGGCCCTGACGAGGGAACCGCCCGCCGCGACCCCGATCACTTGCGGTCGAGCAGGTCGTCGCCGTTGTCGTCGAACTCGTCGCGCGAGCGCCGCGCCGCCCGCGCGGGGGCCGCGTTGCGGACCGGCTCGATCTCGATGAACGCCAGCATCTCGGTGTCGGTCGGCACCGTACCGGGCACGCGGAGGTTCATGAACCCGGTCTTGGACTGGAGCACCCCCGGGCAGATGCCGGCGGAGATGATCAGCGTCTGCCCGAGCTGCCAGTTCTTGATCGGCACGTTCAGCCGGGTCAGGCTCACCTCGGGCACGTCGATCGGCATGTCGCCGGGGCCCACGTCGCGGCGGGTCAGGATCTTCGTCTTGACCAGCCGCCGGATCGTCGTGACCTGGAGGTCGATGGCGGCCTCCAGGGCATCGCCGTCGTAGGTCAACAGCGGGCTGAACCGCAGCGAGGCCCCTTCCTTGAGGGCCTGGAACCCCGGCTGGAAGCCGTAGCCGGCGGCGCTCTCGCGGCGCGGGCCGACGACGTAGTCCATCTCGTCGGCCGTCTCCATCGTGAGCGTCTGGCCGTTGACGAGCTTGACCGTCTGGTCGGCCAGGCCCTTGAAGCCGGGATAGGCCAGGAGCTGCGAGCGCACGAGCTGCGCGTCGTCCTTGCTCACCAGCCAGAGCTGCTGCCCCTGCGGGCCGGTGCCGATGCGGTTCAGGCGGCTGAAGACCGAGTACCGCCAGCGGGTGTCCTGCGCGGCCACGAACCGGGCCCGCACCTGGAGCAGGTCGGTCTGGCTGTCGGTGAACCGCTTGACCATCTCCTCGACCTGCTTGAGCACGCGGGGGCTGTGGTAGGCCCGCAGCTGCGCCTTGCCGGCGCTCAGCACGGCGACCTTCTCGCCGTGCCAGATGGCCGAGCCGGTGCGGCGGAAGATCCACTCGATGATGGCGTTCTGCGGCGTGGGGTTCTCGGGCTTGTAGGCGAGGCTGGTGTACCGCGCGATGTCGAAGTTGCGCCAGGCCTGGCCGGGCTCGTCGCGGAAGCCGGCCGGGGGCGTGTCGTCCCCCAGCGGCTCGTCGTCGGCGGCCCGCTTGCCGGTGTCCGGGTCGTCGAGCAGGTCCGAGGGGATCTCGTCGTCGAGCGGCCGACGCGCGGGGGGCCTGGTGCTGCCCGAGCTGCGGCGCGGCGGGGGATCCTCGCCGAGGTCTAACTCGTCGTCGAGCCGGCCGCGATTGGCGGGCTCCTGCCCCCGGAGCGTCGCGGGGAGCATCCCGCCCGAGATCAGGCTCATCCAGAGCGCTTTTCGCCGGTTCATGCCAGGGGCCTCCTTGCCGGTCTGGCCGTCGTTGCATCAGATGGCTGCGCGTCCACTCGTCCGGTGCGGGGCAGCGTCCCGACCTGGCCGCCGGGCGGGCCCGGGACGAAGCCCGATCCCGCCCGCGAGCCGGCCGGGGCCGACCGCGATGGGGCGGACCTTAGCAGAGCCCCACGATTCGCTCAAGTCCGAATCTCGGCCGGCCGACAAGCCGGGTTTTCGCCGGCGGCACGCCCCCCGAACGCGAACCGCCCGGCCGAGAGGGCCGGGCGGTTCGGGTCGAAATCGAGGGCCGGGGGCGGCGATCGGCCGCGACCGCTCAGGGCACGTAGCGGCCGATGAGCAGGCTGGCGTTGTGGCCGCCGAAGCCGAAGCTGTTGGACATGACCCGGTCGACCTTCACCTCGCGGGCGGTGTGCGGGATGTAGTCCAGGTCGCACTCCTCGTCCGGATGGTCGAGGTTGATCGTCGGGGGCAGCACGCCGGTGTGAATGGCGAGCGCCGAGGCGACCAGCTCGACGCCGCCGCTGGCGCCCAGGGTGTGGCCGAGCTGGCTCTTGGTGCTGCTGACCATGAGCTGCCGGGCGTGCGGGCCGAAGACCGACTTCATCGCCTTGGTCTCGGCCACGTCGCCCAGGCCGGTGCTGGTGCCGTGGGCGTTGATGTAGCCGACGGCGTCGATCGGGCAGCGGGCGTCCTCGAGGCAGTTGCGCATGGCGCGGGCCGCGCCCCGGCCCTCCTCGTCGGGCGCCGTGATGTGCGTGCCGTCGGCCGACATGCCGTAGCCCAGCAGCTCGGCATAGATCCGGGCGCCGCGGGCGCGGGCGATCGACTCCTCCTCGAGGATCACGATGCCGGCGCCCTCGGACAGGACGAAGCCGTCGCGGTCCCGGTCGAAGGGCCGGCTGGCGCGGGTCGGGTCGTCGTTGCGGGTCGAGAGCGCCCGCATCGAGGCGAAGCCGCCCAGGCCCATGTGCGTGATCGCGGCCTCGCTGCCGCCGGTGATCATGACGTCGGCCCAGCCGTCCTGGATCAGCCGGAAGGCGTCGCCGATGGCGTTGGCGGCGCTGGCGCAGGCGGTGGCGACGGCCGAGCACGGGCCCTTCAGGCCGTACTTGATCGAGACCTGGCCGCTGGCGGCGTTGACCATCAGCTTCGGGATGGTGAACGGGCTGATCTTGGAGGGGCCCTTCTCCATCAACGTGCGGTGCTGCGCCTCGAACTCGGCGAGGCCGCCGATGCCCGAGCCGATCAGCACGCCGCTGCGGTGGGCCGGCAGGGCGTCGAAGGCGATGGCCGAGTCCTGGACGGCGCCCTGGGCGCCGACGAGGGCGAACTGGGCGAAGCGGTCGAGGCGGCGGGCCTCCTTGACGCCGAAGAGGGCGTCGCCGTCCCAGCCGTGGACCTGGCCCCCGAAGTGGACCTTGAACTCGGTGGTGTCGAAGATGTCGAGATCGGCGACCCCGCTGCGGCCCTCGCAGAGGCCCGACCAGTAGGCGTCGAGCGTCCGGCCCAGCGCGGTGACGACCCCCAGGCCCGTGATGACGACGCGGCGCGACATGGCTTGCTGCAATCCTCGGCGGCTCGGGAGAGGGAGAACCGGCCTGCGGACCCGGCCCACGATCGGCCGATCCGACTGCGGCTCCCCGGTCGGTCCTTCGGTGGCTACGGCGGCGAGCCGCCGCGCGACGAGGGCCCCCACCCGCGACGAGCCGACCCGCCGGAGCCTGGGCACCGGCGGGTCGGATCGCCCGCTGCTGAGGTCCGGGCCGGGGCCGACCGCGCGGGCGGACGGTCCCGGCTCAATCCGTTCAGGACTTGTTCGAGTGCTGCTCGATGTACGAGATGGCCTGACCCACGGACTGGATCTTCTCGGCCTCCTCGTCGGGAATCGTGATGTCGAATTCCTCTTCGAACTCCATCACGAGTTCGACGGTATCGAGCGAGTCGGCGCCCAGATCGTTGACGAACGACGTCTCGCGGGTGATCTGGTCCTTGGCGACGCCCATCTGCTCGCTGACGATCTCGATCACGCGTTCTTCCACTGACACGGGAAGACCTCCTGCTCTAGCGCATATCCGATCAGGGTCGCCCGCATCCGGCACCGGCGCGGAGGGGTACAAGTTGCACCCCGGTATCGGTAAATCCCGCCCTGCGGATCAGTCGAATTGCCGCAGATTGACCAAAGAGGCTCAAAGTAGCAGTCTTACCGGCGTTTGTCCAGCACCCCCGGACCCGCCCACCGCTCAGGCCGTCAGGCCGCCGTCGACGGCGATCACCTGGCCGGTCAGGTAGCTGGCGCCCGGGCCGGCCAGGTAGGCGACCAGGTCGGCGATGTCGTCGGGCCGGCCGAGTCGCTTCACCGGCACCCGCTCCTTGACCTCGGCCTTGAGCTTCTCCGGCAGCACGTCGGTCATGTCGGTCTCGATGAACCCCGGCGCCACCGCGTTCACGGTGATGTTCCGCGAGGCCAGCTCGCGGGCGATCGTGCGGGTGAAGCCGATGACGCCCGCCTTGCTCGCCGAGTAGTTCGCCTGGCCGGGGTTGCCCATCACGCCGGCGATGCTCGAGACGTTGATGATGCGGCCGTAGCGCTGCCGCATCATGAGCATGCCGACGGCGCGGCAGAAGTAGAAGACGCTGTTGAGGTTGGTCTTGATGACCTCGTCGAAGGCCGAGTCCTCCAT
>CAZUZD010000028.1:0-18592 GCA_964624465.1 uncultured Isosphaeraceae bacterium | reverse complement strand
TTGTTGACCAGCACCTGGATCTTGCCGAACTTCGCCTCGACGGCGTCGACGATCCCGGTCACCGAGGCGGCGTCGCCGACGTCGCCGGGGAACGCCTCGGCGGTGCCGCCGGCGGCGCGGATCGCCTCCAGGGTGCCGGCCAGGCCCTCGGCGGTGCGGGCCACGGCCGCCACGTTGGCCCCGCAGGCGGCCAGGCGGTCGGCGATGGCGCGGCCGATGCCGCGCGAGGCGCCCGTGACGAGCGCCGTCTGGCCGGTCAGGTCGACTCGGCAACCGGAGGTGGGGGCGGGGGCGTCGGCCATGGCGTTGCAGTTCCCGGAGTGAGGCGGGGGCGAGTTCCGTCGGACGGCCAGGACGGGCGCCACCAATGAAAAGCGGGCCCGGCCGCGCGCGGCATTATCGGGGCAGCCGCTCGGGCCGTTCAACCCCAATCTCCCCCGCCGCCGGGGGTTCGGACCGCCCTGGCCCCTCGCCTCGCATCGACGGGCCTGGGTATGATGGATCCAGGCCACCCCGAGGTGTCGCAATCGAGGCGCTCCCCCCTAGCGCCCCCTCCCCTCGTCCTTGCGATGGAGTTTCTCCCATGGCCAGCGACCCTTCTCACGTCATCGTCTGCGACCAGACCTGCGGGTCCACCGCGGTGCACACCCACCAGGTGCACCACCGCGACTTCCCCGAGATCCACGTCGAGGGGCTCTCCCCCGGCGAGGCCGCCGGCCACCTGGCCGACCGCCTGACCTCGATCCTCGACAGCGCCGCCAGCTCCGATCGCCGCGACCAGGTGCTCCGCGCCATCGACGACGTCAAGCACTTCCTCGGGCACGCCGCCGAGGCCCTCGTTGGCCACGCCAGGGCCGCGGCCGCCAACACCGCGGCGGCCGTCGCCACCGCGCAGGCCCGGCCGCACGCCGTCGTCGACGTCCGGCCGCTCGGACCCGACCTGGCCACCACCCGGTCCGGTTCGCTGCTCAAGGGCAATCAGATCGAGGTCAAGCGCCTGGTCGTCGCCCAGGGCCAGTCGATCCCGACCCACAAGGCGGCCGGCGAGGTCACCGTCCTGTGCCTGGAGGGGTGCGTCGACTTCGAGGTCGGTGGCCACACCCACCGACTCACCCCCGGCCATCTCGTCTACCTCGACCGCAACGAGGCCCACGGCCTGACCGGCCTCGAGGCCAGCTCGCTGCTCGTGACCCGAGTGATCGGCTGAACCGCCGCGGAACGTCCCGACCTCGCCGCAACTCCCAGCCGGAGGGGCCACCCAATGGCGACCGTCATCCCCAGGCCCGGCGACGGGCAGCTCCAGTGGAACGCCGGCGCCTGGTTCGGTGGCCAGTTCGGCTGCACGGCCTGGCTGCTGCCGGGCGCCGTCCTGTTGGCGGGCCAGGCTCCCCGGCTGGCCATGGCGTGGCTCGGCTGCTGGCTGGTGCCCAACGCGCTCGGCCTGGCCCTCTGGCTCCGGCGCGATCGGATCCGGCCGTACCCGGCCTTCCTGCTCCTCCTGACGGTCGCGGGCCTGGGGTCCGGGATCGCCCTGCTGAGCGTGCGGCTCGGGGCCCCCGCGATCGGCCTGAGCCTCGGCCTGCGCCCGAGCGACCTGTGGACCTTGCTGACGTTGCTCGCCGGCCTCGTGCTCTGGTTCAGCCTGATGGAACACGTCGCCCGCAGGCGCCGGACGTCCCTGCCGCCGCCCCGCCGTGCCCCCGGGCCACCCGGTTCGCCGCCCGAATGATCCGACCCGTGATCGGAGGCCCGCCCCACTCGTCGCCGGGAGCGATCCACCGACCCACCCGCCGGATCCAGGGTATGCTCGCGATGGTGCGGCGGATCGCCCGACGCCTCAGCGGTCCGGGGCGGCCTCGACATGGAGCAGCACCCGGGCATAGCGCGTGAGCCGGGGTGAGCCGCGGTCGGTGACGGTCAGCAGCATCGCGATCGTCTGGCCGGCGGACTCGCGCGGGATCACGACGGTCGCCAGGCGGGTGTCCTGCCCGTCGATCCCGACCGCGGGCGCGGCGCCGGGGGTGGCGGGGTAGATGCTCCAGGCGAAGTCGAGGGCGTCGCGATCGGGGTCGGCGGTGCGGCCGGCGTCGAGCACGAGCACGTCACCGGGGCGGACCTGGCGGTCGCGATCGCCGGCGATCTGGACCCGGGGCGGATGGTTGACCTTGGCCACGGGCCGGACGCAGGCGTCGAGGCGGGCCTGGAAGTCGGCCTGGAACGCCGGACGCCAGCGGTGCACCGACGACATCCTCGGGTCCAGGTCGCCGGGAATCACGAGGTCGGCGTCGGGCACGTCGGTCAGGCGCCCGGCCTCGCCGGCGAACCGGCCGCCCCAGCTCCCCAGCTCGGGGTGCGCCAGATCGGTCAGGCCGTTGGGCACCAGCGCCAGGAACGACGGGGTGTCCCCCTCCTTGATGCCGCGGACCGGGCCGATGCGAGCCGACCAGATGTCGCCGCCGCGGTAGTCGGGGTACAGGTCGCCGAGCGCGCCGTGGCCGTGGATGTGCGCGCGGACCCAGGCCGAGTCGCAGAGCGTCGGGTCGCCGTCGCGGTACACACCGCGATAGGCCCGCCGCTGGGTGATCGTGAGCAGGCCGGGGAACTCGGCGCGGATCCAGGGGCCGGTCGCGTCCTGGTCGCCGATGGCGTGCACCCGCAGCCGCGCCACGAACCGGGCCAGCTCCTCGGGCGTGCGGGTGGCACGCACGTGCCAGAGCGCCTGGGCCAGGTCGGCCGAGCCGCCCCAGACGAGCACCCAGACGGGCCGGGGATCGGGTCGATCGACCACGGTGACGAGGTGCCGTGAGGCCTCAGTGTCGCGCCCGGGGCCCACGCAGTCGGCCACCGGCACGTCGGGACCGGCGACCGGCTGGCCGGCCTTCACGGCCTCCAGGAGCGTCGCGGCGGCCGGGTAGCGGGCGTCGTGCCGCCGCAGGTTCGCCTCGACCTGGCGGTACGCCCCGATCACCGTGCGAATCAGGTCGGGACGCACCCGAGGACCGTGGCCCAGGTTCGACGACGCGACCAGGCCCTCGACGTCGAACTCGTTGGTGTAGAGCATCAGGCGGATCAGCGACTGCCCGTCGTCGGGCTCGGCCTCGCCCGCCGTCAGGCTGCTGATGTCCGTGAGCACGATCAGCCGGGGTCGGTCGGCCGCCGGCTCCGGTGGCGGGTCGTCGGGTGTCCGGCTCGCGCCGGCGGTGGGCAGGACCGCCAGCAGGAGCAGCGCGACGAGCGGCCAGGGTCGCGGCCGGCGAGAGGCGAGGCGGGCCCGGGTCGGCATGGCGCGGCGCTCCCCTGCGACCAGGGCCTGCACCCCCCACGGGTCCGCCGACGCCGGCAGCGCCCGGCTCACTTCGCGGGGATGTTCGTGCAGGGCACCTTGCGGTCGATGCGCTTGAGCAGGCCGGTGAGGACGCGGCCGGGGCCGATCTCGTAGAAGGTGTCGTAGCCGTCGGCCAGCATGCGGCGGATCGACTCCTCCCAGCGCACGCCGACGGTCACCTGCTCGGCCAGCGCGGCGCGGATGGCGGCGGGGTCGTCGGGGTGCGGGGCGGCGGTGACGTTGGAGTAGACGGGCACCCGGGGGGCCCGCACGTCGGCGGCGGCCAGGGCGGTGGCGAGCTGCTCGTCGGCGGGCTTCATGAGCGGGGTGTGGAAGGCGCCGGCGACGGAGAGGCGGATGGCCTTCATGGCGCCCAGCTCGGCGGCGACGGCCTCGACGTGGGCCAGCGCCGGCTCATCGCCGGAGACGGCGACGTTGCCCGGACAGAGCAGGTTCGCCTTCCAGATCCGGCCGTGCTGACCGACCTTCGCGCACAGCTCGTCGAGCTTCTCGGGGTCGAGGCCCAGGACGCTGACCATCCCCGAGCGGGTGGCCTCGGCGGCGGCCTGCATGGCCTGGCCGCGGCGCTGGACGACCTTCAGGGCCGCCTCGAAGTCGAGCGCCCCGGCGAAGACCAGGGCCGTGTACTCGCCCAGGCTCAGGCCGGCGGCGCCGGCGCACTGGCCAATGAGATCGGGCTGCTCGGCCTTGAGGCTCTCGAGCGCGGCCAGGCTGGCGACGAAGATCGCCGGCTGGCTGATGTCGGTGGCGGCGAGCCGGTCCTCGGGCCCGTCGAAGCAGGCGGCGCGGAGGTCGAAGCCGAGGATCGCGTTGGCCCGGTCGAACAGGTCGTGCGCGGCGGGCAGGTCGCGGTCGAGCTCGCGGCCCATGCCGACGAACTGGGCACCCTGGCCCGGGAACAGGAAGGCGATCTTCGGCATCGGGGCAGTCTCCGCACCGCGGCCCGCCGGCTCGTTCCGGTCGGGGCCGCACTCCAGGGGCCCACGCAGCGTGGTGGGCCCAGATCCACGGTCGTTGAGGGGGCGTGCCGCAGGGGTCGGTCAGGCGGCCGGGCCGGGCTCGGGGGCCGCCTCGGGCATGTCGGCCAGGGCAGCCGTGATCTCCACGCCGATGCGGTCCTCGGCCATGATCGCCGCCACCCGCAACGCGTTGCGGATGGCGCGGTCGTCGCTGGAGCCGTGGCAGATGATGCAGGCGCCCTTGATGCCGAGCAGCGGCCCGCCGCCGAACTCGTTGTACTCGTAGCGCTGCTTGATCTCCTTGAACCCGGCGGCGACCCGCTGGCCGTCCTCGAGCGAGAGCCGGGGCAGGAGCTTGGCCATCTCCTGCTTGAGCTCGGAGAACAGGAAGTCGACGGCGCCCTCGCCGCTCTTGAGCAGCACGTTGCCGGTGAACCCCTCGGTCACGATCACCCGGGCCTTGCCGCTGTAGATGTCGCGGCCCTCGATGTTGCCGACGAAGCGGTGGGCGAACTTGCTGTTGAGGAACATGGCGCGGGCGGCGCGGACCAGGTCGTTGCCCTTGTCCTCCTCCTCGCCCACGTTCAGGATGCCGATGGTCGGCTCGGTGACGCCCAGCACGTTCTCGGCGTAGATGGCGCCCATGACGCCGTACTGGTACAGGTCCTCGGGCTTGGCGTGCATGTTGGCGCCGACGTCGACGATCGCGGCCGGGCCCTTGTGGGTCGGGTAGATGGCCGCGATGCCGGGGCGGCGGACGCCGGGCAGGAACAGCTTGCCGTTGAACAGGCCGGCGCCCACCATGGCTCCGGTGTTGCCGGCCGAGACGACCGCGTTGACCTCGCCGGTGCCCATGAGCATCCAGCAGCGCGAGATCGAGTTGTCCCGCTTCTTGCGGAGGGCCTCGACGGGCTTCTCCTCCATGCCGATGACCTGGCTGGCGTGGACGATCGGCAATCGCTCGCGCACGGCGCCGGAGTGCCGGGCCAGCTCGGCCTCGATGCGCTCCTGATCACCCACCAGAACGACCGTCATCAACGGATCGGACTGTACGGCCTGGACGGCTCCGAAGACGATCGGGGCCGGGGCGTGATCGCCGCCCATGGCGTCCAGCGCGATGCGCATCGTGAAGCTCTCCGGTGCGGGTCTGCGGTTCGAAAACGGCCCGGTGCCGGCTCGCGTGGGAGCGGGCCCACGCGACGGCCGGTGACGTGGCCGGGGGCGCCGACCGGGCGCGGTGAGCCCGGGCCGTCGCCGATTGGGCCCATCATAACGCCAGCGGAGCCGATCCACCGCCGCCCAGGGACAAAAAACGGGACCGACCCGCCGCGCAGGGCGCGCGACCGACCGTCCCACCGATGTCCCGGAGCGTGCCGGCCTGGCCCCGGCCGCTGGCAGGCCGTATCCTAAAGGTGCCTGCGCAGCCCTGTCAAGCAACGTGATGGCGGGGGCCGAGGCCCGATTCGGCCCGCAAATTGCACTCTCCGGGCGCGTGGATCGGCTCAGGCTGGCCGACCACCCCGGACCCGCCGACGTGGGGCCGCCCGCTCCCCCGCTCTGGAGACCTCGATCGATGGCCACCGCCAAGTCCGAGCTCAAGCACCGCCGCTTCGCCACCCGCGTCGACCTGCCGGCCGAGGCCCGCGAGGCCCTCATCGCCGGCCTGAACCAGCGACTGGCCGAGAGCCTCGACCTGTATTCCCAGCTCAAGCAGGCCCACTGGAACGTCAAGGGCGAGGAGTTCTTCCAGCTCCACCAGCTCTTCGACCTGATCGCCGGCGAGGTGCTCGAGTTCGTCGACGCCATCGCCGAGCGCGCCACCGCGCTCGGGGGTTACGCCACCGGCACGGTGCGGATGGCCGCCGAGGCGAGCACGCTGCCCGAGTACCCCGTCGACGCCCTCGGCAGCCGCGACCACCTCGTCGCCGTCGCCGACCGCCTGGGCCAGTACGCCAACGCCATCCGCGCGGCCATCAACGAGGCCGGCGAGCACGGCGACCAGTCGACCGCCGACCTCTACACCGAGATCTCCCGCGACGTCGACAAGCGCCTCTGGTTCGTCGAGGCCCACTGCCAGGACCGCGGCTGAGATCCGGACACCTCGCATGAACTTTTGACAGGTGGAGCCGCGTCCGCTCGTGCGACCGGCCGTCAACCTGTCCCGTGGGTTGGATGAGCGGAGCGAGATCCGGCGGGCCGGGTCGGTGGCCTCCGAATCGTCGGCGTGGCCACGCAATCGCTCAGGCCACGCCACACGGCAACCCAGCCCGGGGTGCAGGGTCCGGGCTCCGCTCGGCGGTTCCCCGATCCCGACAGTTGGGTTCCGCCGAAAGAGCCCGACGACGGCACCGCGACTCCTGGGAAATAGCGAGGCCCGCCGTCCGGGAGGGAACTCCTCCGGGACGGCGGGCCTGCGCTCAGCTCAACGGTGGGCCGACCCGCTCAGGAGCGGCGGACGGTGCGGGCGATCCGGGCGGGGCGGGCGATGGTGCTCGTCGGGGGCACGAACGGGCCGGCGCCGCCGGTGCTCGTGGCCACGACCTGGGCCACGTAGGCCAGGCCGGGGCGGATCGGCACTGGCGGGGTGTAGACGCCGCCGTCGATGGCGTTGCCGGCCAGGTCGGTCAGGCCGGTGCCCGAGATCCCCAGGCGATACGCCCCGCGGGCCAGGGCGCCCGGGGTGCGGAGGGTGACGGTGCGCGGGCTGGTGGCGCCGCCGGCGCTCACGCCACCCATCGCCAGGCGGATCGGGGCGATCGCCCCGTTGCGGCCGGGCAGGCCGAGGCTGTAGTTGCCGACGAGCCCGAGGGCGGCGTCGGTGAACCCGGTGCGGTCGTCCTGCAGGGTGATCAGCACCCGGCCGTCGCGCGGGCTCAGGCTCACGCCCGTGACCCGGGGCGCGGCCGTGTCGACGACCAGCGTGTTGCCGGCGTCGGAGGCCGCGATCGGCAGCAGGCCCGAGCTGGGCCGGCCGGCCGAGTCGGCCGCGCTGGCGAACAGGGCGTAGACCCCGTCGAGCAGCGGCCCGGTCGTGATCGCCCACGAGCCATCGGCGCCGGCGGTCGCCTTGCCGATCGGGGTGGCGGCGGGCAGGTCGTTGCGCCTGGCGAACAGGGTGACGACATCGCCGATCTCGGCGGTGCCGCGGAACGTCGGGGTCCGGACGTTGGTGATGCCGTCGGTGCTCGACGGGCCGCGGTCATCGGCCGCGACCAGCCGGCCAGCGACGGGGACGATCCGGTCGGCCACGGTGACGGTCCCGAAGGCCACGGCCGAGCCCCCCTCGCCGTCGTGCAGGGTCACGCCGACGGCCACCGGGCCCGGCCGCAGGTACGTCTTGGGCGTGGCCGGCCGCACGACCAGGCCACCGGGGACCGTCGGGTCGGCCGCCACGATGCCGGCGCCGGTGGTGCCGTCGCCGAAGTCGATCGTCGCCGCGTAGGCCCCGACCGGAACGCCCGGCAGGGCGTCCCGGAACCGGGCCACGACGCCGTCGTACGGGGTGCGCTCGATCGGCGTGAAGGCGACGAACGTGCCGGTGATCGGGGCGTTGGACACGGTGGCCGGCAGGTCGATGGTCGCCGCGGGCGCCACGCCGTCGGAGTAGGTGAGCTTGACGACGAACTGGCCGATCCCCTGGAACCGGTGCGGCTCCCGGGGCATCACGTCGAACCGGCCATTCTCCCGGGGCACGAGGATGGCGGGGACCAGGGGCGTGCCGTCGCCCCAGTTGATCGAGAGCGGGTACGTCTCGGGCGCCTGGTTCGGGTTGGCGTCGAGGAGCTGGGCGATCGGGCCGGCGAACGGGGTCCCCTGCACCGCGGCGATCGGCAGCGGCCGGACCGTGAGCGCCGCGTTCGAGACGGCGACGTCGGTGGACACGGTCGCGGTGTTGGCGGCCGTGAGCTTGCTGGTGACGGTGATCGCCGGCCGGTAGGAGCCGACCGGGAAGGCGTGGTTGCCCGCGACGTTGAGCACGCCGCCGGCGCCCCGGGTGATGGTGCCCACCGACTGGGTGCCGTCGCCCCAGACGATCGTCGCCACCCAGTCGGTCGGGGTGCCGTTGGGGTTGGTGTCCAGGAACGTGGCCAGCGTGGCGCCGAGGGTCTGGCCCTCGATCAGCGCGAACGGCCCGGCGGCCTGGAGGGCGGAGATCGGGGCGTCGCCGACGACGACGTGGCCCTGGCCCGGCGCGGTGAAGTCCACGCCCGCAGCCAGGTCGCGAACCACGAGGCGGAAGCTCAGGCTACCGGGGGCCAGCACGCGGTCGGTGGTCACGCGGAACCCACCGGCGCCGTCGGGGGAGATCAGGCCGCGGGTGGTGACGTCATCGCTCCACACCACGCTGGCGGTGAAGTTGCCAGCGGCGCTCAGCGGGTTGGGATCGACGAACGACCCGACCACGCCGCGGAACGGGCCCTCGTACAGCCCCGTGAGCTGGTTGGCGACGACGGTCAGCGGCGCGTTGGGCACGAGCACGGTGGTCGTGGCCACCACCACCGCGCCGCCCTGGCCGGTGATCCGGGTGCTGGCGGAGAAGTTGCCCAGGCCGTACGTGTGCCGGGCCGAGACGAGGTAGCGGCCGGTGGCGGCGTCGAGCCGCACGGTGCCGAGGCTCGTGCCGGTGCCGTCGCCCCAGGTGATCACCGCGGCGTTGTCGTTCGGGCGAGCGCCCGGGTTGGCGTCGACGAACTGCGCCACCACGAACTCGGCCTCGCGGCCCTCGACCGCGGTGATCGGGCCCAGCGGCACGACGGCCAGCGTGGCGTCGCCCACCTGGGCCGTGGTCGCGGTCGTGCTGGCCGCCAGGCCGAAGGGCCGCGACGACGCCACGGTGATCTCGATCGGGTAGGTGCCGTAGTGGAACGCGTGCGTCCCCTGCACCCGGTACGTGGCCGGGCCGGCGGGCACGAGCGTGGCGGCCTCGGTCACGCCGTCGCCCCAGGTGAGGGTCGCGACGAAGTCGGCGGCCGTGCCGACGGGGTTGGCGTCGACGAACGTCGCCAGCGTGCCGGCGAAGGGCACGCCCTCGGTCAGGTTCAGCGCGGGCGCGGGGGTCAGGGTGATCGGCGCGTCGGTGACGCGGGCCGTGCTGGCGACGACCTGCTTCGAGGTGCTGCCGGCCTGGACCGTGACGACGACGTTGAACGTGTTGGCCGCGTTGGCCGCGTAGGCGGCGTACTGGTGGGTGCCGAGCACCTCGATGGTGCGGTCGCCGGCGTCGCGGAAGGTGGCCGCGGTGGGCGGGGTGCCGTCACCCCACTGGATCGTGGCCGCGTAGTCGGACAGGACGCCGTAGATGTTCGTGTCGACGAACCGGGCGACCACGCCGTTGAAGACCTGGCCCTCGACGCGGCTGAACTGCACTGCCTGGGTCGAGATCGTCGCGTCGGTGACCGTGGCGTTGCCGGTGAGCACCGGCAGCACGGGCGTGCCGCGGTCGGTGAGCGTGACCGTCATCGGGTACACCCCCTCGCGGGGGTACAGGTTCGAGCCCGAGATGGTGTAATCGCCGGTCACCAGGTCGCGGCGGATCAGGCCGGGCTTGGGGTTCGTGCCGTCGCCCCAGTCGACCATCGCGGCGAAGTCGCTGACGACCGCCGTGGGCCGGGCCTGAAACCGGGCGATCACGCCGAAGAAGTTGGTGCCCTCCAGCGGGGAGATCGGCACGAACTGCGCGGCGATGGCGAAGTTGGTCATCACGACCGGGGTCGTGGTGGTCGCCGTGCCGCCGCCGGGCGAGGTGATGGTGGTGGTGACGGTGTACGCGCCGGCGTTCAGGTACGAGTGCGTCCCCCGGACCGTGAAGACGTTGAATCCCGCACCGGCGACGACCGTGCCGGGGGTCGGCGGCGAGCCGTCGCCCCAGTTGATCACGACCGTGTAGTCCGTCGGCGCGTGCACGTCGGGGTCCAGAGCGTCGCTGAAGCCGCCGAGCGCGGCGGCCAGCGGCACGCCCTCGGTGCCCGCCAGCGGGGCGCCGTTGGTGCTGGACATGGGCAGGTCGACGATCGCGGCCGTGCGGCTGTTCGAGCCGCTGGTGCCCGGCCGCACCACGTTCACGGTGATGGCGAAGGCACCGCCCTCGCGGTAGGTGTGCGAGCCGAGGATGTTGAAGCTGTTGGGGCCGCTCTGGGCCAAGGTGGCGACGGTGGCCGGCGAGCCGTCCCCCCAGTCGACCGTCGCCGAGTACAGGTTCAGCGGCGCAGCGCCGGCGGGGTCAAAGAACGTCCCCAGGTTCACGTTCGACAGGGCGGTGTTCTCGGTCGCGTTCACCGCATTGAGCTGGACGAACAGGACGTCGGGGAGGCTGAAGTCCTCGATCACGTTGACCGAGTCGGCGCCGAAGTCCTGGGCGTTGACGCCGAAGCCGCGGCGGGCGAACGCCGACCAGATCTCAAACTGGTTGGCGCCGCCGGTCAGCGCCTGGTCGGCCAGCAGGATGGCGTCGCGGCCCTGGGTGAACGAGGGGTTCACGGGCTGGAGCTTCAGGCCGTCGGTCACGAGCTGCATGGCCAGCACGTTGCCCGCCGAGCCGGCGCCCTGGTAGCCCAGGCTCAGGTTCGGCTCGTAGCCGTGCTTCTGCACCAGGAGGATGTTCAGGTCCCAGAGCGCCGCGGCCCAGATCTCGCCGGCGGCATGAACCTCGGGGTTGTTGTTGTAATTGCCCAGCGTGTGCGGGTTCACCGCCATGTTGTAGCTGTACGGATACTGGCGGATGCCGGGTCCGTCCTGGGGGTAACCCAGCACATAGTTGCCGACGGACTGGACCGTGTTCTGGGTCGGCGTGGGCTGGCCCTGCGTGAACATCAGGGACCACCAGTCGCTCCAGCCCTCGCCCATGCCGCCCGACTGGATCGAGTCGAGCGCGTTGGCGTTGGCCGGGCCGCCGGTCAGGCGGTTCGACACGCCGTGGCCGAACTCGTGGACGATGACCTCGGCGTCAAAGCCGCCGCTGCGGAGCGGGTTCGTGAGGTCCCAGAGGAACATCGCCATCGTCGGCGACTCGCCGTCGGGCGGCGTGTACATGAAGGCGTTGTCGAGGTAGCCCGAGTCCGACCCGAACGACTCGACGGCGAAGACCGGGTCGTTGCCCTGGCCCTGGCCCGAGTAGTTCTTGACCTGGAAGTTGCCGCCGACCTCGGTGAAGCCGTACTTCGCGTGCACATCGTGCAGGACGTTGTTGACGTAGAAGAGGTTCGTGGTGGCCGCGTTGGCGTAGGTCGACGGCGCCTGGGTCGGGTCGAAGGCGAAGTCGAAATTCAGGCCGGCGCCGGCGTTGGGCCGGGGCTGGGTGGCCGTGCCGTCGGCCGGGAAGAACCCGAAGGTGTCGACATAAGCGTCGACGTTGTTGCCGGTGGTCGTCTGCGAGTCGGCGCCGGCGACCCCGTCGGTGTCGAGCCAGCCGAACGGCGAGGCGGCCGGGTCGTACGGGCTGTCGAGGATGGCGCGCGGCCCGTCGAGCGGCGAGCCCAGCGGTAGCGGGAAGACGTTGTACATGCCGTCGCTGAGGTGGTCGACCCACTCGTAGGCGTGCAGCAGCTCGCCGGTGTTCGCATCGGCGAAGGCGTTGTACACCTGGAACTGGGGCTCGGAGACGGTGACCACGAAGTCCCACGCCAGCCGGGGCCCGTTGGCCGTGGCGAAGTACTCGAGGTGCGCCGGCACCGGCTTCACCGAGATCCCGGGCGCCGTCAGGGTCGTCGACCTGTCGACGCCCGTGGCCGGCGAGCCGTCGGTGCCGGGCCCGCTGGGGGTGAGGGCCAGGTCGTCGGCGATGGCGTAGAGCGCCTGCAGGGCCGAGAGCCCCGGATCGGGCGGCTTCGGGGCGCTGGGCTGGTTGCCCAGGCCGGCGATGAACCGGCCGCCGACGTTGATCACCTCGCCGACCGGGCCGACGTTCACCGACAGCCGGGCGTTCTCGACGACCAGGCCGTTGAAGCCCTGCTGGAGGTACACGTGCGTGACGCCGTTGTGGGCGTCGGCATACTGGTTGGTGACCTTCAGGCGGGCCGCGTCGCCGGCGGCATAGCCGACGCTGGCGCCCGCGCCGCCCAGGTATCCGAGCGCGATCTGCAGAGGCGTGCCCGGGTTCGGGCCGGTCAGATACCGCGGCACCCCCGTCATGAGGGTGCGGGCCTCGAGGCTCTCCAGCAGCACGGGCCGGCGCGGGGTGCGGCGGCGCGAACCATCGGGCAGGCGGCGGTCGATCATGGGGGGCACAGCTCCGGGGTGCAGGCGCGAGGTGTGGAACACACTCCGGCGACTCCGGGCCAGGTCGCTAGCAGGATTCGGACGATGAGGGCGGCGACGGTGACCTGGTCGGGGCCGGACGATCGACGGTCCAGGGGGCGCTTCGACGCGAATCGGGGCCACGCGCGCCACGGGGCCAATGGGCCTGACGGGGCAGCGCACGCGGGGCCGGGGCAGCTCGCTCGGGGAGGCGGAATCGAGGGCGATGGGGCGGTTCGGAGCGATCCACCAGAACGGCCCGCACGGCCGTTCCCTGGCCGGGGCGCGGCGTCAGGGCCGCGCCCGGGGCCCGGGGCGGCCGGGGGGGCGATTCGATCGGATCATATCAGAAACCAGGCGATGAGAGTTCGTCCAGGGGCCTCCGGCTGCGGCGGGGTCAATTCCGCCGCAGCCGGATCGGGTCAGGCCCCCGGTCGAGCCCCGGTCAGCTCCGGCGCCGGAGCCGCGCGGCGATCCACTGGTTGTACTGCCGGGCGGCGACGATCTCCGGAGCGGGCACGTACGGCATCAGCTGCGAGGCGTTGGTGCCGTCGGTGGTGAACCGGGCCACGAAGTCCTGGCCGCTGCGGGTGTAGAGCCCGGGGAACGGCAGGAAGTACCGCTCATCGAGCGGGTTCGAGGCCAGGTCGGTGAGGCCCTGGGCCGAGAGCTGCAGCACGTAGCTGCCGCGCTTCAGCCGCTGCAGGCCGCCGAAGGTCAGCGTGGCGGTCTGCTGGGTGTTGGGCGCCACCGGGGCGATCGTCAGCCCGCTGACGGCCAGGGTCCGGTTCAGGCCCGGTCCCAGGATCGTCAGCCTGTAGTTGCCGGGGTTGTCGAGGCCGCCCTTCCAGAGCCCGGCCAGGGCGTCGGTCAGGCTGATCCGGATCTCGCCCGTGGTGGCGCTGATGACGACGTTGCTGACCTGCGGCCCGCGGGTGTCGACGACCAGGGCGCCCACCGAGGGGCTCGGCTGGAGCTGCGTCAGCGGGCTGCTGACGTCACCGGTCGTGTCGATCGACGAGGCGAAGATGGCGTAAGACCCGTCGGCCAGGCTGGCCCCCGCATTGGTCGTCCACACGCCCTGGGCGTTGGCCGTCGCCGTGGCCAGGGTCGTCAGCACGCCGCCGGCCGCCGGCCGGGCGTAGACCGTCACGGTCGAACCGGGCTGGGCCGAGCCGGTGAAGGCCGGGGCCGGGCGGTTCGTGTAGCCCGCGCCACCGACGCCGGGCGTCGTGACCGTGCCGCTGATCGGATACGCCCTGGGGGCGACCGTCACGGGCACGAGGATCGTCGTGGTGCTCCCCTTGCTGCTGGTCACGACGACCGTCGCCGTGAGCGAGCCGGAGCGGGCAAACGTGTGGTCGGCCACCACGCGGTAGGTGCCGTCGGCCTGCTGCACCAGCGCCGCGGGCCCGGTGGGCGAGCCGTCGCCCCAGTTGATGGTCGCCGAGAGCTCGTCGGGGTTCGACGCCGGGTCGATGTCCCGCACCGTCGCCACCTGCAGGCCGGTGTACGGCGTCTTCGAGACCAGGCCCGGCAGCGGCAGCGGCGAGCCGATCAGCGGGGCGTCGAGCACGGCCAGCGTGCCCTCGGCCTGCACCTGCGTGCCGCCCGGCACCCGGGTCACGATCACCTGGATCGGGTACGTGCCCGGATCGGTGTACGCCTTGTCGGCGCTGACCAGGAACAGGCCGGTGCCCGCCTCCTGCGTGATCGTCGCGTTGTCGGTCAGGGTGCCGTCGCCCCAGACGATCGTGGCGGTGAAGTCGGTCGGCGTCGCCAGCGTGTTCGTGGTGCTGAAGCCGGCGACCGGGAAGCCGAAGACCAGGCCTTCGGTCACCTGGAGGCCCGGGATCACCGAGACGCTCAGCGGCGCGGCCGCCACGTCGACGGTCCCGGTGGCGGTCGTCGTGGCCCCGCCGACGCGGTCGGAGATGGTCACGACGTAGGAGTAGAACCCGGGGGCGCGGTAGGCATGCTGGCCGCGGAGCAGGTAGCCGCCGTCGGTGTTGACGATGACCGTCAGGTCGGGCGTGCCCCCCTCGGTCGTGCCCTGGGTGCCGTCGCCCCACTCGATGGTGGCGAGGTACCGCGTCGGGGGGTTCACCCGCGGGTCGGTGTCGTCGAAGATCGCGACGAACTGGCTGAAGACCACGCCCTCGACGGCCTGGAAGTTGAAGCCCTCGGCGGTGATCGGCGAGTCGGTCACCGTCACCGAGCCGGTCGCCTCGGCGGTGTTGCCCGGCACCGTGGCGGTGTCGACCACCACGAAGTTGCCCACGGTCACCGTGATCGTGTACGGCAGGCCGTTGGGGCTGACGTCGTAGGCGTGATCGCCCGAGACCAGGAAGCTGCCCGGGTTATTCAGGTCGGCCGTGATGATGCCGGGCGTCGTCGTGCCGTCGCCCCAGTCGATGCTGGCGAAGTAGTGGCTCGCCGGCAGCTGCCGCGGGTCGGCGTCGGTGAACCGGACCAGCGGCGCGGTGAAGGGCGTGCCCTCGACCGGCGCCGGCCCGCCCGTCAGGAACGTCGCCGAGAGCGGCGAGTCGGTCACGATCGCCAGCGACTGGAGCGTGGTCGTGTTGCCGCCCAGCGTGCTGATCGCCACCGCGATCGGGATCCTGGCGGCGCCGAAGGCGTGGCTGGCGGTGATCGTGTACGTGTTCGGCTGGCCGGGGACCGGGGTGACGGTGCCGGGCGAGGTCGAGCCGTCGTCGCCCCAGGTGATCGTCACCGAGTACTGGTCGGCCGTGGTCGGATCGGGGTCCGTGTCGGTGAAGGTTCCAAGCACGCCGGTGAACGGCTGGCCCTCGTCCAGGAACAGGGTCGTGCCGTTGCCGATGATCGGGCGGTCGGCCACGCTGGCCGTGCCGGTGCCCGTCGTGCTGGTGCCGCCCTGCACCACGGTGACGCTGAGCGGGAAGTTGCCGCCGTCGACGTACGTGTGGTCGCCGGTGACGGTGAACGTGCCGTCGCCGTTGGCCGAGATCACGCCGGCCGTCGGCGGCGTGCCGTCGCCCCAGTTGATCGTGGCGGCCAGGTCGCCGGCCGTGATCGACGGGTCGTTGGGGTTGATCACCGCGACGGCGCCGCTGAACGGCGTGTTCTCGGTGGCGCTGATGCCGGCCACGCCGACCTCGAGCGTGACCAGCGTGACGGTGGCCGTCGCGATGTCGAAGTTCGGGCGATCCGGGTTGCCGGCAAGCTGGGCACTGTTGTCCGGGTAGGCCGGGTAGATCTTGTTGCCGTGGAAGGCCAGGCCGGTGTAGTCGCCGTAGTCGAAGCCGTTGTTGGCCACGCTGCCGGCGTTCGACGGGCCCTGGCTCACGCGGGAGTTGGCCAGGAACGACAGGCCGCCGTCGACGCTGGCCGTGACGTAGAACATGGCCTCGTCGTTGGCGATGCCGTTGGTATCGCCCAGGCCCCCCTGCCCCAGGTCGTTGCGGGCGTCCATCCAGCCCACCGCGATCGCGCCCGTGGTGGCATCGAGCGCCATCTTGGGCAGGAACTGGCTGTTGGTCCCGGCGTCGTCGTTGGCGCGAACCCGGCCGCTCCAGTTCTGGCCGGCGTCATCCGAGTAGCGCACGTAGATGTTCGTGTCGCTGGACTCGTTCGGATCCTCGTCAGTGTACGCCGCGTAGAGCCGGCCGTTGTTCGGGCCGCCGGTCCGGTCCCAGGCCAGGCTGACCTCGGCGTCGACCGAGCGGCGGTTCTGCGCCGGAATGAAGTCGAAGCCGCCGACGTTCGTGTCGCTGATCGTGAACCGCGGCCCGAAGCCCAGCGGGCCCAGGCCGTCGGGATCGACGTTGCCGAAGATCGTGTCCGGCCCCTCGCCGCTGGCCGAGTTCTGGTAGGCGATGGCCACCGCGCCGTTGGGGCCAACGGTGATGTCGCCGAAGTTGCCGCCGATGTTCAGGTCGGAGTCGGGGGCGTACTGGTCGGCGCCGAACGCACCGACCTGGCCCAGCCCGGTCACCAGCGCGCCCCGCACCCACTGGCCGCCCTGGAAGTTCCGCACCACCCACACGCTCTGGCTGCCGGGCACGTTGCCCGGGCCGACCACCAGCGTCGGCTGGTCCGAGCCGCCCATGTTGGCGACGTTGGAGAAGGTCTGGCCGCCGTCGGTGCTCAGGACGACGACCGTCTCGATCGAGGCGCTCAGATAGGTCATGAACAGGTTGCCGAACGAGTCGAACGCCATGCTGGCGTCGCAGCAGGCGTCGGGCGTGCCGTCACTGCCGTCGGACATGATCCGGCTGGTCCAGGTCGTGCCGCCGTCGAAGCTCACCGAGGCAACCTGACCGGCCGCGCCGCCGATCGTCGTCAGGAACACGTTCGAGGGGTTGGTCGGGTTGACCGCGATGTTGACCTCCATGTCCGCCCCGGGCAGCCGGGTGGTGTTGGTCAACGGCCCGACGGTGAGGCTCGCCATCAGGGCGCGGCCTTCGAGGCCCTCGGCCCCCGGCCGGAACGCCCGCCCCCGCACCCGGCCCGAGGCCCCGGCGCGGGCCCGCGTCATCGCCTGGTCATGACCAGATCGCATCGGAATCGACTCCCCTCGAGGATGGAAAGCTCAGCGGTTGTGTCGTCAGGTCGAGCGGATCAGGGCCGGCCCCGATCGTCGTGGGGCGAGTCAGCATCGGGCCGGGCGCCCCCAGCCTCGGCCGGCCGGACCGGCAAACCCGGCCAGGCGATTGGATGCATGGGGTAC
This sequence comes from uncultured Isosphaeraceae bacterium, assembly GCA_964624465.1. Lineage (GTDB taxonomy): Bacteria > Planctomycetota > Planctomycetia > Isosphaerales > Isosphaeraceae > CAZUZD01. The sequence goes on along the minus strand of CAZUZD010000028.1, from coordinate 1,344 downwards.
CACGACGCACCAATCTAATGCAGGTCTGCGCCGGTGGTCAACCAACCATCTTTGCATCGCATCGCCCGCTCCCCCCTGGGCCCGGCCCGGACCCCGCCCCAGAGCCCGCAAGGCTCCGAAACTCCCTCCAACTTACCACAGACATCCCGGATGGCGACCCAGTTCAGATTACCCACTTTACTTTTTCTTCCCAGACACCCAACCCCTGGGACGGGTCGGAGGGGGCCGGGCCGCTGCCGAATTGGCAGCCGGCGGGGGTCGGGCGACGGGTTCGGCAGTCGGTCCGGGCGGGGGCCGGGCTCGGGGCGATCGCCACAACTCGTTCCCATAATTGAGCTTGCGAAATGGTTTTTCCGAAGGCACACCGCTTGCGTGTTGGGGGAGTCATTGTCTGGCCCGACCGGTCGCGGATCGGTTCGGCTGCCATCTGACTGCCTCCGGACCAGTGGTGGTCCGGTGCCTTGATTGTGGGGAGACCTGATCCGATGAAGATCCAGCCTCTGGGTGACCGCGTGGTGGTGGAGCGGGAGGAGGCCAAGCAGACGACGGCCGGTGGCATCGTGCTGCCGGACACGGCCAAGGACCGCCCGCAGCAGGGCAAGGTGCTGGCCGTCGGCGAGGGCCGGACCGCGAAGGACGGCAAGCGCCGCGAGCTGCAGGTCAAGGTCGGCGATCGCGTCCTGTTCACCTCCTACGCCGGCGACGAGTTCCGCGTCGATGGCGACAAGAAGGTCCTGCTGATGCGCGAGGATGACATCCTCGCCGTCATCGAGGGCTGAGCCCCGCCCGCCGTCGCGGCGCCCCTTGGATTTCGGGGCCGCGCCGCGTCGTGCGGGCGACCGTGACGCTCGCCCGCACCCGACTATCCGCATCCGACTCGATCCGACCCACCCACCGACCCGATGGCCCGATCAGGGGGAAGTGACGCACATGGCTGCCAAGATGATCGCGTTTGACCAGGAAGCGCGCCAGGCGATGCAGCGTGGCATTGCCAAGCTCGCCCGCGCCGTGAAGGTGACCCTCGGCCCCCGCGGCCGCAACGTCATCATCCAGAAGTCGTTCGGCTCCCCGACCGTGACCAAGGACGGCGTCACCGTCGCCAAGGAGATCGAGCTCGAGGACAAGTACGAGGACATGGGCGCCAAGATGGTCAAGGAGGTCGCCAGCAAGACCTCCGACGTCGCCGGCGACGGCACGACCACGGCCACCGTCATGGCCGAGGCCATCTACAACGAGGGCCTCAAGGCCGTCGTCGCGGGCGTCAACCCGATGCTCATGAAGCGCGGCATGGACAAGGCCGTCGAGCAGATCGTCGCCAAGCTGCACAGCATGAGCACCAAGGTC
>CAZUZD010000027.1:0-33929 GCA_964624465.1 uncultured Isosphaeraceae bacterium | reverse complement strand
CGCCTCGGCCGGGTTCAGCACGGGATTTCGTCTTCGGCATCGGACGCCGGCGGCGGCGCCGGGGCCCGCCGGGGGGCGGGACCGGCCGGGGCGCGACCGGGGCCATTGGAATAGCTGCGGGGCTCGGCGGGGGCGGCGGCCCGGCGGGGCGGCGGGCCCTCGGACTCGCGGTCGCGGCGGGGCGGCGGGGGGGCGAAGTCGTCCTCCTCCGCACGGCCACCGGCAGCGCCTGGGGCGCCCGGGGCCCCGTCCTCGCGACGGCCGCTGTCCAGGAACTGGACCCGCTCGGCCTCGACCTTGATCTTCGAGCGCTTCTCGCCCGTGGACTTGTCGTCCCACGAGTCCATCTTGAGGTAGCCCTCGACGTGCACCTGCCGGCCCTTGGCGAGGTACTGGCAGCAGTTCTCCGCCTGGCGGTTCCAGACGGTCACGTCGATGTACAGCGGCTCCTCGCGACGGTCGCCGTCCTTCGTGGTGAAGGTGCGGCTCGTGGCCAGCCGCAGGTCGGTCACCGCCGCGCCATTGGGGGTGTAGCGCAGCTCAGGATCCTGGGTCAGGCGTCCGAGCAGGAACACTTTGTTGAGGTCGGCCATGGCGCTTCAGTCCCTCCCCGCGGTCCGGCCCGTCGCCCCAGAGGTGCTCTGGCGTGACGGCGCGAGCCGCTGCAAAACCCGTCCCCGAGTCCGGCACCGCCCGACCGCCCGAGCGGCCTGGTGGTAAACGGCTGTCACCTAGAGAGCAAACCTACCACGCGGGCAGGCGGTGGACAAGTCGACCGGATCAAGGACGTTGCGACGACCGGCGGCAGGGCCGCTCGGCGACAGGCCCGGGGCCCTCGCCCGGTCGGGGCGAGGGCCGGGGCCAGGGCTGGGCCGCGCGGTCAGTCGTCGCGGCGGCGGCGGCGGGGGCGATCGTCGCCCTCCTCCTCGCGGTGCCCGTCCTCGTGCTCCGAGCTGGGCGTCGAGGTCATCGCCTGGTTGACCAGGTGGTCGGCCAGCTTCGGATGCACCTTGAGGATTAGGTCGCGGAGGATCATCTCGTTGAGCTTGCAGTCCTCCTCGATCTCGTGCAGCCGCTCCCCTTCGGTGCGGAAGTACGTCAGGAGGTACGTGCCCTTCTTGTGCCCCTCGACCGAGTAGGCGAGCCGGCGCTCGTCCCACTGGCGGCTGGCGACGATCTCGGAGCTGTGGCGGGTCAGGATGTCGTGGACCTGCTGCACCGCCTCGTCCCAGTTCAGGGCGACCTTGGTGCTATCGAGCAGGAACATCCCCTCGTAGGTGTTCACGGGCAAGGGAGGGCTCTCCGTCAGTCGGGCGTTCAGGTCGGATCGAAGATTGAGCGAGCGAGCGGGCGTGGATCAGTCGGCGGTCGGTCCCCGCCGGCCCGGTGGGCGATCGGGCTCCCGGTCCCGGGCGGGCTCGCGGCCCGCGTCGGCCGGCCCGTTGAACCGGTTCATGGCGGCCTCGAGGCCCTGGGCGACCCAGACGGCGATCGCCTGGGTGGCGGTGATCAGGGCGTCGTCGACGGTCGAGCGTTCGGCCGGGCGGAAGCGGGTCAGCACGAAGTCGGCGGCGTCGATCGGGCCGCGGTCGCCGATGCCGACCCGCAGCCGGGGGATGTCGGGGGTGCCCAGCTGGGCGATGATGTCCCGCAGGCCCTTCTGCCCGCCGTCGGAACCAGCACCACGGAGCCGGAGCTTGCCCAGCGGCAACGTCAGGTCGTCGCAGACGACCAGCACGTCGGCGGGCTCGATCTTGTAGAACTGGGCGACCTGGCGGACCGAGCGCCCGCTGAGGTTCATGAACGTCTCGGGCTTGAGCAGCAGCACGCGGTGGAAGTCGATCTCGGCCTCGGCGAGCAGGCCGTCGAACTTCCGGGCGAAGGCCGAGGCCGCCGGCGCCTGGGCCAGGCGATCGACGACCTCGAAGCCGACATTGTGCCGGGTCCCGTCGTACTTGCTGCCCGGATTGCCCAGGCCGACGACCAGCTTCCTCATGGGCGCGGAAGGTCAGGCGGCCGAACGGGTTCGGCTCAGCCTTCCTTCTTCTCCTCCTTGCCGCGGGCGATGACCGCCGGTTCGGCCGCGGGGGCCGGCTCGGCCGCGGGGGCCGCCTTGCGGAGCACGACGTGCACGACGACCTGCTCGGGGTCGGTCGCGGTCGTGACACCGGCGGGCAGCTTCAGCTCCTTGACGTGCACCGACTTGCCCAGCTCCAGGCCCTCGACGTCGATCCGGATCGTGTCCGGGACGGCGGTGGCGTCGCAGCTGATCGTCAGGGTGTGCACCGGCTGCTCGATCATGCCGCCCTGCGACAGGCCGATCGCGGTGCCGTGCAGCTCCAGCGACACCTCGGTGGTGATCCGCTCGCCGGCGCTGACCCGGAAGAAGTCCAGGTGCAGCACCTCGCGACCCAGGTGGTCCCACTGGATGTCGCGGACCAGCGCCAGCTCGCTCTGGCCGCCGAAGTTGAGCTTGGTGAGGTGGTGACCCTTCTTGAGCAGGGACTCGACGTCCTCACGGGCCAGCGACAGGGGCGTGGGCGCCTGCTTGTGGCCGTAAAGGATGGCCGGGATGCGGCCCTGGGCCCGGAGCCGGCGCGAGACGCGACTGCCGGTGCCTTGGTTCTTGCCCGGGTCGCGGGTCTGGACTTCGAGGGTGACGGCTTCCGCCATGACGAGAGCTTCCCAGCGCGAACCGCCGCCGGCTGTCCGCGACTGTGCGGGGCGGCGGCAACATTACCCAAGCGGCCCGACGGACCGCGCATCGCGTAATTGTGACGGCAGGAGCCCGTTGATTCAAGAGCAATGTCCCCCCCGCCGGGGTCGCTCAACCCGTCCAGGCGGCCCAGTGCCCCGCCGGGGCCAGGTCGGCGCACCGATCGGGGTCGACCGCGACGGCCGCCACCCGGAGCGCGACCTCCAGCCGGGGGCCGGGCCGCGAGAACAGGGCGTTGCCGTCGGCCAGCACGACCCGACCGTCGCGGACCGCCAGCAGGTCCGACCAGCCCGGCCGACCCGCCAGGGCCCGGGTCTCGGCGGCCACCCGGTCGAGGGCGAAGCCGCAGGGGGCGACGATCAGGACCTCGGGCGCCGCGGCGACCAGCGCCTCCCAGGGGGCCCGCACCGAGTCGGCACCGGCGCGGCCGAGGACCTCGTCGCCGCCGGCCCAGGCGATCAGCTCGGGGTTCCAGTGGCCGGCCACGAACAGCGGATCGGTCCACTCCAGCAGCGCGACCCGGGGCCGGGGCCGGTCGCCGCGGCGGTCGCGGATGGTGGCGGCGGTGGCCTCGAAGCCGGCGACGATCGCGTCGGCCCGGGCGCGGGCGGCCGGGCCGAGCAGGTCGCCGATGCGGCGGAACATGGCGAACAGGCCGGCCAGGTCGCGGGGGTTCACGCTCTCGACCGGCGGGGCGCCCGGCAGGCCGGCGGCCACGGCCCGCACGGTCGGCTCGCTGACGGCGCAGACGTCGCACTGGCTCTGGGTGAGGATCAGCTCGGGCCGCAGCGCTGCCAGGGTCGCGTCATCCAGGGCGTAGAGCGACCCGGCCTGGGCGGCGACCAGGCCGTCGATCTCGGCGCTGGTGGCCCCGGCGGGGATGTGCGAGCGGGTCAGGTGCGGGAGCCGCTCGACGCCGGGGGGGAAGTCGCACTCGTGGGTGACGCCGACGAGGTCGTCGCCGTGCCCGAGCGCGGCGACCAGCTCGGTGAGCGAGGGCAGCAGGCTGACGATCCGCATCCGGTCGGGCTCCCAGCGGGGTCAAGGGGCTCAGCCGGGCTTGTGCACGTCGGTGGTGGGCCCGACGGAGACGATCGTCATCGGCGTCAGGGGCCAGTCGGCCAGCACCCGCTTCAGGTCATCCACGGTGACGGCCTGGTAGGCGTCGAGCTCGGCCTGGATGTCGCGATACTCGCCGCGGTACATCCAGTGGAAGCCCAGCGACATGAGCCGGCCCATCGGGCGCTCGCTCCGGAGCACGGCGCGGGCGAGCACCTTATTCTGCGCCTGGCTGAGCTCCTCGGGCGTGGGCCCCTTGGCCTGGATCTGGCGGTAGGTGCGGGCCACGCGCTCCAGGTTCGACTGCGCCTCCTCGGGCTCGCAGCTCACGACGGTGTAGAAGGCGCCGCCGCGGTTGTAGTCCTGGTAGCTCAGCTCGACGCCGTCGGCGTAGCCGGGGTCGATCAGGGTCCAGTAGAGCCGCGAGCCGGAGTGGTCGCCGACGATGGTGGCCAGCAGCGAGGCGGCGTAGCGGTCCTCGCTCTCCAGGGGCGGGCCATCGGAGACGGCGAGCAAGGTCTGCTGGCGGTCCTCCTCGCGGAGCAGGGCCTCGAAGGCCGCCTGGCCGTGCGGCGGCAGCGCGGTGCGGCCGGCCGGCGCGCCCGACCAGGCGCCGCAGTGGGACTCGGCCAGCTCGACGACCTGCTCCCAGCTCGTCTTGCCGGCGACGGCCAGCACGATGTTCGGCGGGCTGTAGCGGCGCTCGAAGTAGCTGCGCATCTGGTCGACGGTCAGCGCCGTGATCGACTCGGGAGAGCCGAGGATGCTCTGACCCAGCGGGTGCGGCCCGAAGTGCGCGGCCTTGGCGGCCTCGTAGGCGACGGACATGGGGTTGTCCAGGTACATCTGGATCTCTTCCAGGATGACCTGCTTCTCGGTCTCGAAGTCCTCGGCTCGGAGCACCGGGCGGAGGATGTCGCCGAGCACGTCGAAGGCCCGCGGGAAGTACTCCGGCAGGCTGGTGACGTGGTAGATCGTGTCCTCTTCGGAGGTCTGTGCGTTGTGTTTGGCGCCGATGCGGTCGAGCTCGCGGTTGACGGCGATGGCGTCGCGGGTGGCGCTGCCCTTGAAGGCCATGTGCTCGAGGAAGTGCGACACGCCCGACTCGGCGGCGGTCTCGTCGCGGCTGCCGGCCCTCACGAAGAAGCCGGCGGCCACCGAGTGCGCCCGGTCGTTCAGCTCGGCCACCACCCGGAGGCCGTTGGGCAAGGTCGTCTCGTGAAACTTCACGGCAGAGAGGCTCCGTCGGCGTGCGTTCGAGGGGCGCGAGAGGGACCACGGCCGCTCAGGCGGGCAGCGACAGGGCCCGGGGGCCGAGCGTCAGCACCGTGAGGTCGTCGATCGGCTGGTCGGCGGCGAACCGGTTGACGGCGGCGACGGTCAGGCCGTCGAGGGCCCCGGCGATCTCGGCGAGCGAGCGGACCCGGCCCAGGTAGTACCAGTCGGAGGCCAGCGACGAGGAGCGGCTCAGGCTCGACTCCTGCTGCATGATCAGCGACGACTTAAGGCCCGCCCGCATGGTGTCGAGCTCCTCGGCGTCGATGCCGTCGACGGCCAGCCGCTTGATCTCGGCGAGTGTCACGTCCAGCGTCTCCTGCGCCCGCTCGGCGGAGGTGCCGGCGTAGCAGAGCACGGCGGCGCGGTCCTTGAGGCTCTCGTAGCCGGCGTAGACCGAGTAGCACAGGCCCCGCTTCTCGCGGACCTCAGTGAACAGCCGGGCCGAGGAGTAGCCGCCCAGGATGGCCGCGGTGGCGCGGGCCAGGTAATAGTCGGGGTGGTTGACGGTGACCGTCGGGTAGGCCAGCGCGATCTGGATCTGCTGGGTGTCCTTCAGGAGGTGGTCGCGCCGCGGCCCGGTGGGCAGCGGGGTGACGACCGGCTCGGGCTGCGGCTGCCAGTCGCCGAGCAGCTCGCCGACGGTGTCGCGGAGCGACTCCCACTCGATGGCCCCGGCCACGGCCATGATGGCGCCGTTGGGCCGGTAGCCCAGGGCGAGGAACCGCTTCAGGTCGTCGGCGCCGACGGCTTCGAGGCCTTCGGGCGTGCCGCACGAGGGCTGGCCCCAGGGGGCGGGGAAGTGGCGGCGCCGGAGCTCGTAGATCACCTTCGTGCCCGGGTCATCCTCCAGGCTCTGGATGCCCTGGATGGCCAGGGCGCGGATCGGCTCCAGCTCGTCCTCGTCGAGCCGGGGCCGGCGGAGCACGTCGGCGAAGATGCCCAGCGCCGGGATCAGGTTCCGGCCCAGGGTCGCGGCCGTCAGGCTGGTGTGCACCGCCTGGGCGCCGATGCCGTGGCTGACGCCGAGGTTCTCCAGCGCCGTCAGCAGCTCGCGGCTGTCGCGGTCGCCGGCGCCGCGCATCACCCACTCGGAGAGCATCGTGGCCGTGCCGGCGCGGTTGGGGGCCTCATAGGCCGAGCCCGCGGGCAGGAGCATCGTGCAGGCGGCCGAACGCACGGCGGGCATGCGTTCAGCGAGCAGGACCAGGCCGTTCGGGAAGACGTGCTGCGAGATCTCGATACTCATACACTCGCCGTTCAGACCAGGGGGGAGCGGGCGCCCGGTCTGACGCCGGACCGCCGGGCGGGCGCGCCCTACCTGTCCAGGGTAGCCGGCCCCCCCCTGCGCCGGCAAGGCGGGCGCGCGGACTCACCCGGGCCGGATCGGGACCCGAGGCCCCCGGAGCTCAGACGTCGACGGCCTTGAACAGCGTCTTGGCCCGCTGGAACCCGAGGTCCTGGTAGAGCCGCACGGCCCCCTCGTTCTCGGCCGTCACCTCCAGGTACGCCCGCTGCAGGCCTGCCGCGAAGAAGCCGTCCAGGGCCCGGCGCACCAGCGCCCGGCCCAGCCCCTGGCTGCGGTACTCGGGGATCACGCCCACATTCTGGATCGCACCGATCGGCCCGCGATCCATCACCCCCTGGATCGTGGCCACGTACCCCTCGGGGCAGGCGATCAGCCAGGTGGCGCCGGGGAGGAACCCCGGCTTGCGGCGGATCTCGCGCATCAGCCGCTCGCAGCCCAGGGCGTCCCCCAGGCAGGGGAAGACCAGGCTGTCCAGCTCGCGCCGGAAGCAGCGGTACTTCACGGCTGCGTGGATGTCGATGAGGCCCTCGTCCCAGGCCACCCACCAGTAGGGTTCGGGCAGCGGCGACGGGGGCGCCCCGTCGAGGTCGATCTCCATCCGGTACCGCTTGTAATACGTGATCGCCATCGCGTCGCGCGGGCCGGTGGAATGCGGGGGCAGGGGGGGCGGCGTCCCTACTTTAACGAGGTGGCCCCCCGGGCGCACAGGGCCGCGATCGCCGGATTTCCCGACCGGGCGCCGGCGGCATGCGCCCCCCCGGCGTCGGCAGTTGCGAGGCGACCTCGGCCGACGCCCGGACGGGCCCCGGCACCCCCTGATCGCGGCCCGACCCGCGGCGCCGGACGCCGACGCCACGGCCGATCGCACCTCGGACCGCCCCTGAAACCTCCCGACTCTCAGGCCTCGCGCCCGGCCGGGGTGCCGCCGAGGGCCCGCCCCAGGTCGTCGTCGGCCAGCCGCGAGCCGGAGCCGCCCGCGCCGCCGGGCCGCGCCACCAGCATGGGGATGTCCAGGCCGTGGCGTACCCGGTCGACCGTCTCGCCGAACATCAGGTCACGCACCAGGCCGTGGCCGTGCGAGCCGACCACCAGCATGTCGACCGGGTGCCGCTTCAGGTGACCCACGATCTCGCCGACCCGATCCGGCCCGCGCAGCAGCGCGGGCTCGGCCGGATACCCCTGCTCCTGGAGCACCCGGGCGACCTCGACGAGGTACCGGTCGTCGGCCTCGGTGTGCCGGTCGCCGGTCTCGGCGCCGAGCATCTGGCTGGCCGGGGTGTCGGCGACGTGGATCAGGACCAGCCGGGTGCGGCCGTGCTCGGCCAGGCCGAGGGCGCGGCTGAGGATCTCGGCGTCGGCGGGGCCATGCTCCAGGGCCACGCCGATCGTGTCGAGCTTGCGGGGTCGCAGGGCGTCGGCCCAGTCCAGCTCCAACGGGGCCGTCGCCGTCTCGCTCCAGGGCGGGGCGGGCCGGAGCCAGGGCTTGAGCGTGATCCAGACCAGCAGGGCCACGGCGGCGGTGATGACCGTCGCCAGGCCCGCGCCCAGCCCGAGGGCGCCGGCCCGGGGCCAGTGCTCCCAGGCGTAGGCGACGGCGTCGATCGACTCGTCGACCACGAGCTTGGCGTTCAGGCCCACGATCACCGCCGCGACCAGCCAGGCCAGCGCCTGACCCCAGAGCGGGGTCGCGAATGCGCCCATGTTCTTGCGGTTCGAGGTGAAGTGGATCAGGGGCACCACCGCGAACGAGAGCTGCAGGCTCAGGATCACCTGGCTGAGGACGAGCAGGCCCTGCGTCGCCGAGTCGCCGGCCAGGGCGATGACGATCACCGCCGGCACCAGCGCCAGCGTGCGGGTGATCAGCCGCCGCAGCCAGGGGGCCAGCCGGATGTGCAGATACCCCTCCATCACGATCTGCCCGGCGAGCGTGCCGGTCAGCGTCGAGCTCTGGCCGGCGCAGAGCAGGGCGATGCCGAAGAGGATCGGGGCCGCCGGGCCGAGGAACTTCGGCAACAGCTCGTAGGCGTTCTCGATGCCGGTGACCGCCTGGCCGCCGCGGTAGAAGGTGGCCGCGGCCAGCACCAGGATCGCCGCGTTCACGAAGAAGGCGGCGTTGAGCGCGATGACCGAGTCGATCAGGTTGAACCGGCAGGCGCGGGCCTTGCTCGCGTGGTCCGGCCCGATCCGACGCGACTGCACCAGCGCCGAGTGCAGGTACAGGTTGTGCGGCATGACCGTGGCGCCCAGGATGCCGATCGCCACGTACAGCGACGACTCCCGACCGCTGCCGCCCGGCAGGCTCGGAATCAGCCCCTTCGCCATGCCGGCCAGGTCGGGCCGGGCCAGGATGAGCTGCACCAGGAAACAGGCGCCGATCGTGGCCACCAGCGCCAGGATGAACGCCTCCATCTTCCGGATCCCCAGCTTCTGCAGGTACAGCAGCAGGAAGGTGTCGAGCGCCGTGATGGCGCAACCGACGAGCAGCGGCAGGTCGAAGAGCAGCTTCAGCGCGATGATCGTGCCCAGCACCTCGGCCAGGTCGGTGGCGGCGATCGCCACCTCGGCCAGCAGCCAGAGCACGAAGTTCACCGGCCGTGAGTACTCGGCCCGGCACGCCTGCGCCAGGTCGTGACCGGTGACCACCCCGAGCCGCGCCGAGAGCGTCTGCAGGAGCACGGCCATCAGGTTCGACATCAGCAGCACCCAGAGCAGGGCGTAGCCGAAGCGGACGCCGCCCTCCAGGTCGGTGGCCCAGTTGCCCGGGTCCATGTAGCCGACGCTGACCATGTACGCCGGGCCCAGGAACGCGAAGAGCCGCTTGAACGGGTTCGAGCCCGCATGGACCGCGACCGTGCCGTGCACCTCCTCCAGGGAGCGTCGCGGCCCCACCGCCCCGTCGTCGCGTGCCATGCTGATCCCGCCCTCCGCCCACCCCCGCTCGGCCGGATTCTTGCACCGGACGGCCCACCCTAGCACCAGTCGTCCGGCCCGACAAGCCGCATTTTGATAAACCAAACAAAATTTCTTTGGGCTTCCGAAATCCCGGCGGTGGGCGGTCTGGTACGCGGTCTGCATCGGGGTGAGGGGTGTCAGACGGCCCGGGGGCCGGCCCACCGGCCGGTGCGGGCCCGAGCTGGCGAGTCGATTCCGTCAGATGGAGGAACCCCATGCGACGCATCATCACCCTGGCGGCGCTGGCCGCCCTGATCGGTCTGGGTGGGATGGCCCGGCGATCCGAGGCGCAGTTCGCCGTCACGATCGGCAACCCGTACAACGGCCAGGGCGTGACCATCGGAAACGGCGTGAACTACGGCGGCTACGTCACCCCGTACAACACGACCCGCTACGTCACGCCCTATGGCTACAACACTTACCGCTACAGCCCGTACCGCTACGGCACCACCACGGTCTACAGCTCGGGCTATCGGGGCGTGACCCCGGCGTACGGCTGGTCGAACTACTCGACCCCCGGCTACTACTACGGTGGTCGTCGCGGCCTGCTCGGCCCGCGATCGGGCTGGGCGCCCTACCGCTGGTGAGCCGGGCCTCGGGACCACGGCTGGGTCCGGACCGGATCGGTCGGGGCGGGCGGGGCGCCGGGGGGGGCCGCCCCCCCCCCCCGCGGTTGGGGTTGCGGGGGGCGGGGGCCCCGGGGGGGGGGCGGGGGGGGTTGGGGGGGGGGGGGGGGCCGGGGGGGCCCCCCCCCCCGCCCCGCCGTCGTTTCGGATGCCAGGCTGCCCGCTGCATTCGGGGTCGATCCGGGCGCGTGCGACTGCCAGGCACGGGTCCGGGGACGTAGAATCTCCTGGGTCCGCCGCGCAGCCTGGCGGCGCACCAGGGCGGATCGACCCGGGACGGAGCCGGATTCTCATGAAACGTCAACTGGGTGGGTGGCCGCTGGCGGCCGCAGTGCTGGGGCTCCTGGTGCTGGGACCGGTGGCCGTCGCGCCGGCGCAGCAATCCGGCCGGCGGGTGGTGAGCGGGGTGGTGGTCGCGGGGCCACGGATCGCCCCGACGCCGACGATCGTCTACGGCTACCCGGGAAATTACTACCAGCCGACTGACACCTCGTACTTGCCCTACGCTCCGCCGGGCACCGGCGTGCTCAATGGTGGCACCTATCCCGTCTACTCGATCAGCTACGCCAACCCGGCCGCGCCCGGTGGGGTGACGACGTTCGTGCAGACCGGCGGCGGCGACCCGGCCGCCCGGGCGGTCTATTACGGTGCGGGCTACACCGGCTACAGCGCCCCGGGGGCGATGTACAGCGCGGGCACGAGCGTGCCCAGCTGGGCGGGTCCGACACTCGCCGGCTACGGGCCGAACACGATCGTGATGGCCTCGGGCGGGGCGGCGAACCTCGTGGCACCTCGCCCGACTCTCGGGCCGACCGGCGTGGGGTTCGGCTCGGCGTTGCCGGTGGGCAATCCGGGGTTGGCTCCGGTGATGACCCCGGGCCTGATCATGCCGGCCCCGGCCGTCGGGGGGGCCGGGTTCGGCGGCGCGGAGGGCTCGGGCACGTTTGGCTATGGCGTCGGCGGGCCCTGAGCGCCCGGAACGGCGGCGCTCCAGGGCGTCCTGGCCATCGTGTGGTAGGTTTCGGCAGACGACCGCGCCCGCACCGCCGGGTCGGGGCCGTCGCCGCCGGTCCGTCCGGTCCATGAGCCAGTCCCGGCCGCCCGGCTCCCCGCCCGGGTGGGAACCGATCGATCGGGCCCTCAAGGCCCGAGGCTGCGGGGGGGAGTCGCGATCTCCATGAGTCGTCTGCTGCGCACCGCGGCGTTCGCCGGGCTGGTCCTGTCCCTGCCGGCCGCCGCCCGGGCCCAGATCCCGGCGACGATGCCCTCGGGCTTCGCCCAGGAGGCGTTCGGCCCGATCTCCCCCGGCGGCGAGACCGCGCTGGGGACGAACGTCTTCTACGACGCCCCCGGCAACTACGGCGTCGCCTGGGGCCATGCCAGCTACGGCATCCCACGCACCACGTCGGACTTCGCCTCGCCGTTCGGCCCGAACTACAGCCTGGGCTACGGCACCACCAGCGTCGCGCCCGGCCCGTACGGCGCCGGCCTGTGGCGGCCGGAGTCGATGACCGGCGGCGACCCCTACGCCGCGCAGTCGCACCGGTACCGGACCTTCTCCTATCCGCACCGGCCGAATGCGCCCCACGCCCCGCTCGGCCTGTACGCGCCGTACTTCGGCCCGCCGGGCTGGTACGCCCGCTGAGGTCCGGTCCTGGCGGGATGGCGCCCGAATTGACGCCATGGGGCGGGTCTCCTACAGTCGAGGCACCGCCGGCCCGCAAGCGCGCGGCCGGCGACTCTCTCGTGCCGGACGGATGGATCCGCACCGGCCCCGCCACGACCCCGCCAGGCCCGCCGCCCATGACGCTTCCGCCCCTGGCCCGCGTGCGCCAAGCCGTGCCGCAGCCGACCGTCGCCGACATCCCCGCCACCGTGCGTGCCCTGATCGAGTCGAGCGGGCTTCGCGAGCGGGTGCCCGCCGGCGGCCGGATCGCCGTCGGGGTCGGCAGCCGCGGCATCCTCAGCATCGAGCCGATCGTCCGCGCCACCCTGGTCACCCTGCAGGGCCTGGGCTACCGCCCGTTCATCGTGGCCGCCATGGGCAGCCACGGCGGTGCCACGGCCGAGGGCCAGCGCGAGCTGCTGGCCGGCTACGGCATCAGCGCCGAGCGGCTGGGCGTCGAGGTCCGCACCGACATGGACACGGTCGTCCTGGGCACCAGCCCGATCGGCCTGCCGATCTACTTCGACCGCAATGCGCACGAGGCCGACGGCATCGTCCTGCTCAACCGCGTCAAGCCGCACACCGACTTCGTGGGCCGCCACGAGTCGGGCGTGCTCAAGATGCTGGTCATCGGCCTGGGCAAGCGCCAGGGGGCCGAACAGATCCACCGGCTCGGCCTTCGCGGCATGAAGGAAGTGCTCCCGGCCGTTGGCAAGTTCCTGGTCGAAAACACGAAGTTCGCCCTCGGCCTGGCGATCCTCGAGAACGCCGAGGACCACCCGGCCGAGATCGTCGCGCTCGAGCCCGAGACGATCTTCGAGCGGGAGCCGCAGCTCCTCGAACGGGCCCGCGGCCTGATGGGCCGGCTGCCGTTCGACCAGATCGACGTCCTGGTCGTCGGCGAGCTGGGCAAGAACTACTCGGGCGCCGGCATGGACCCCAACGTCATCGGCCGCCTGATGGTCGAGACCCAGCCCGACTTCGAGCGCCCGGTCGTCACTCGCCTGGTCGTGCTCGACGTCTCGCCCGAGAGCCACGGCAACATCGTGGGCGTGGGCTTCGCCGACCTGACGACCGAGCGACTCGTCTCCCAGCTCGACCCCGGGCCGTTCCGGATCAATGTACTGACCTCCTGCTTCCTCGAACGGGCGCGGATCCCGATCACCCTGCCCAGCGATCGCGACGTGCTCCGGGTCGCCCTGGAGACGTGCTGGCGGGTCGACCCGACGCAAGCCCGGGTGGTCGTGATCCCGAACACGCTGGAGCTCAAGACGCTGTACGTCTCGCCCGCGCTGGAGGCGGAGGTGCAGGCGCACCCGCACCTCTCGCGGCAGACCGACTACGAGCCGGTGCCGTTCCAGGGCGATACGATCGACCAGCCGCGGCTGTTCCCGGAGAGCGTGCAGGGCCGTCGCGGCCGGTCCTGAGCCGGCAGCCCGCCCCGCTCAGGCGGGCAGCAGGTCGGCACGGAGGGCCTCGACCGTGGCGAAGCCCGCGTCGGGGCCCTGGGCCATCAGCGCGTCGAAGCGGCTGTACCCCCACCCGACCGCGCCGAAGGCCAGGCCCGCGGCCCGGGCGGCGTCGTGGTCGCGGAGCTCATCGCCGATGTAGATGGCCTCCGAGGCCGCGATCCCGGCGCGGCGCACGACCGACCGGAGCCGCCGGGCCTTGCCGCCCAGTGAGGCGCCGCAGTCGGACTGGGCGAACAGGCCGCTGAGCGTCGGCCCGAGCACCCGGGTGATGTTGGGACGGGAGTTGGAGCTGACGATCGCCAGCGTCACCCCGTGTCCGGCGAGGTCGCGGAGCAGGTCGTCGATCCCGGGGAACAGGGCCAGGCGATCGAGGTCGTCGGCCATCAGGCGGCGGGCGTGCCGGACGATGAACGGCACCTTCCAGGCGGGGATGCCCAGCTCCCGCATCAGAGTGGCCGCGCTCTGCCCCCGCAGTGTCTCGAGCGCCGCCGGATCCGGGCGTCGGAACCGGAACCGCTCGGCGATCCGGTCGAAGACGCCCAGGAACCAGGGGAACGTGTCGGCGAGCGTGCCGTCGAAGTCGAAGATGACGAGCCGGTAGGGCATGGAGCCGCTCGGGTTTCGGCCGGCGTCGGCCCCCCGGCGGGCGGTCTGGTCGGGACCACCGCCGGCCGGGGCCGCTGGTGGGCGTCAGTCGTCGTAGGGGCCGGCGGGGTCGTTGCGCTGCGGCTGGAGGAAGAAGTCGCGCTCGGGCCCGTCGGGCTTGATCAGCTTGGTCTCGACGACCATCGGCCCCTCCGGGGTGGTGCCGCGGGCCAGGGCCATGGCCACCTGGTAGGCACGCCTGGCGAGCGTCTCGGGGTTCTGATCGGCGATGGCCGCGAGGGTGTTCGAGTTGGCCAGCTTCACCGTGTCGCGCTCGCTGGCGAAGGTCGCCAGGACGAACCGGCGCGGCTCCTTCGGCTGCTCACCGCGGATCTGCGCCAGGGCGCGGCCGGCCTGATCCTCGACGGTCAGGACGATCGCGACCTCGGGGTGCTCCTTGAGGAACGCCTCGAAGGCCGTGCGGGCCTCGCCCTGGTAGCCGGAGAAGCTGATGTCGGGAAGCGTGGGGACCTTGGCGGCGTCGAGCGCCTGGTGGAACGCGGCCAGCTTCCGCCGGCCAGGTTCGTCGTGCGGTCCGTTGACCATGACCACCGCGGGCGCCTCGGGCGGGAACCCGGCCGCCCTGGCGGCGGCGATCGCCGTGTCGGCCAGGGTCTTCGCGGTCTCGACCTCGGAGGCAAACTCGACGACCGGCAGCGGGTCGATCCCCTCGACGGGCACCGGGCGGTCCAGCAGCAGGACCGGCAGCTTGGCCCGGGCGGCCACCAGCGCCGGGCCGATCGGGGCGTCGGGCTCGGGCACCACGATGAGCACGGCGAGACCCTGGGCGGTGAGCTGGGCGATTGCCTCAGACTGTGCGCCCGGCTGGCTGCGGATCACCTCGCAGAAGATGTTCTCGCGGGCAGCGCCGTTGCGGATGACCTGCTCGTAGACGTTGGCCGACAGCAGGCCCGACTCGGGGACGACGAGGCCGATCGACATCACCTCGTCAGGCGGCGGCGGCGGCGGCAGGGTGGTCGCTCCCCCCAGGCCCCCGCCGGGAGTGACCGCCGGTTCGCAGCCGCAGAACAGGGCCAGGGGCAGCAGCAGGCCCAGAGCCACGAGGCCCCGGGCCCGGGTGGGCTGGAGCCTCGACTCGCATCGAAGATGAATCATCTGGACAGGGTCCCCGACGCGACGGCGGCCAGTCTGGCTCGGGCCGCCGCGTGCGCAATGGTGCTGGCGTGGGATGACGGGATCGCAGCCGAAGATGGCGGGGGCGGAGGGCCGTCGGGCCCGTGGCCCCCGACCCGACATCATAGTCGTCACGCCCGGCCGCGACCAAGGGACCAGGGCCCGGCGGCCGGGGCGCGGGCCCGGGAACGCCGCGGGCCCGGGCGAATTCGCCCGGGCCCGAACGCGGGGATTGGTTGGGCTGCCGGCCAGCGGGAGCCCGGGGCTGGTCAGTCCGGGTCCACGATCAGGGTGCTGGAGATCGTGGTCTGCGGGGTTCCCGAGCGGATCTGGATCCGCCAGCCCTGCAGCTCGGAGGGGTCGAAGTAGCCGTCCGGTTTCGAGATCGAGTTCTTGACGACCACGGTCGACAACCGGCCGCGATTCGCGGCGATGTTCAGGGTCACGGTCCGGCCGCCAGCGGTCTGCCAGCGGTAGCCGTTGCGGGTCGGAACCGGCTCGGTGGCGCAGTACCACGAGACCGTCCAGAGCGACGGGCGGGTCTGGATCGCGGTGCGCGGCCCCTCGTAGTACCGGTCGAGGCGGCCCAGCGCGATCGGGTCGAGGCCGTCGAAGGCGTCGCTGACGATCAACTGGTTCGGCGGGGTGAACGAGACGGTGCGGGTGTAGCTGTTGAGGAACACCGGCGGCGGATCGTAGTAGTCCGGCCCGACGTACGTCCCGGCAGTCGACCAGACCGAGCGCTGGGTGCGGTCGAACATGGCCGAGGAGTTCAACTGCCGCGACCACATCGGCCCCAGCCCGCTGAGCATCACTGCGTTGACCGCGTTGGGGTACGGGTCGTAGCCGCGGGGGGAATCGATGACCCACTCCCCCTTGTACCAGAGCTTCAGGTCCGAGTTGGTGTGGACCTCGTGGTCCATGTCCAGCCGGCGATGGCCGTTGAGGTGGAGCAGGTGATCGGGGCCGCGGTGCAGGACCACGCCCAGCCCGGCCGAGACCCGGGGACCGGCCGGCGAGGGCGGGATCTCCGCGGGCAGGGGGCTGCTGGGATCGAAGACGTAGAGCGGCCGGTAGAGCTCGTACCAGTACGAATCGTAGGGCGGCACGCCGCTGGTGAGGGTCTCGAGCAGGCCACGCGCCGAGCCGGTGGTGTCCAGGCCCATGCCGCAGAGCATGCCCAGCAGCGAGACCTTGCTCCAGAGCTCGGGGTTCCGGGGCCAGGAATCGTCGCCCCACTCGATCGTCTGCGTGCCGTCCGGGGTAAAGGTCCAGGGCAGCCACTCGGCGACCTGCGGGCCGAGGTCGGCCACCTCGGGGTACTGCGCCATCCCCACGGCCTCGGCGCCCAGGAACAGCAGCGACATCGTGCCGGTGTTGTACGCGCTGCTCTCGAACCACTCGCCGCCCTCGGCCAGGGCGCAGAACTGGGCGATGGCCGCCTTCTGGTCAGCGAAACTCGAGCCCTTGGGGCCCGGCTCGGCGACGAGCAGGTCCTCGATCAGCGGGTCGGTCGCGGTGACCATCGCCGTGATCGCCAGCCCCAGGTGGTGGCCCACCACCACGTCCGAGTCGTTCAGACGGGTGCCGAACGACGGCGTCTCGTCGAGGTCCAGCACCACCTCGCTCCAGTTCCGGAGCCGGCTGCGGAACTCGTTGCGCTCGTCGAGCGTCATCTCCGAGCGGAGCCAGGCGTAGTGCAGCGCCCAGTGGACGAAGAACTCGCGGGTCTCGTTGGCGTTGCTCGGCGTGAAGTTGAAGGTCGCCAGCGCCGTGTCGATGGCACTCCGCGCGTACGCGTCATTGCCCGTCATCACCCACATCAGGGTGTCCCACTGGCCCAGGTCCCCATAGGGATCTTGCCAGTCGGCCAGCAGCTGGACGTTCTGGGCCCAGGGGTGTCCGTTGAGGTACAGCGCCTTCAGGGCCGCGACCCGCGACGGCGTCAGCAGCGGGACGTCGCCCACGATGTCTCCGCCCCGGGCGGCGGTCGTCGAGGCGGCCGTCAGGGCCGCCACCAGTGCCAGGGCACTCCAGCCGGCGCGCAGAGCCGGACTGAGCCTCCCCATCAGGGAGGACTTCGAAGCGACGAAGTGCATTTCGGTCTCCACACAGACCTAGAGGGCAGGGCCGGTCAGCTCTGACCGGCCGGACTCAATCGCTTCAAGGCGTCAGGGTTTTCGAGCTTCAGGTTCGGGTTGCGATGTCTGGGGCCCGGCGCCCGCGGTCGATCCTCGTCCGCGACTCCGGAGATCTCCTTTCGCAGGTGCAATCACTCAGATCTTCATGCCTCTTGCCTCAGATCCGCTCGGACCCGGATACCTAGGGTTTTACCTTAAGTGTCCCGGGAGCTCGCCCCCCTGTATCAAAAAAACAACCAGCTCTCGCATAACGCACAGATGGATTGTTGTGTGCAATCTTCCTGAGTTCGCTAGTTTGCGGATCCGATCGGCCCTGGGGAGCCGCCTGGCCCGTCGCGATTCGGGTAGGATGGGGCCGCGGTGATGTCGGACGGGGAGCCGAGGCGGGGAGGTGGGCGTGGCGCGGTCGGGACCGAGCGGGGGCTATCGGCTGCTGGCGCTGGACGTCGACGGGACGCTGCTGGACGGTGCGGGAACGCTCCGTTGGCGGACCCGGGAGGCCGTGGCACGGGCCGCCCGGTCGGGGCTGCAGCCGGTGCTCTGCACGGGTCGCCGCTACCGTCGCGCCCGGGAAATTGCCCGGGAGCTTGCCCTGGAGGTGCCGCTGGTGTGCAACTCCGGTGCCCTGGTCAAGGACCCGGCCGGACCTCGGACCCTCTGGCGGGCCGATCTGGCGCCCGAGACCCTGGCCGCGGTGCTGGCGGTCTTCGCCGAGCACGGGCACCTCGCCGTCAGCTTCACCGACCACGACGATCCCGCGGCCCCCGACCTGCTGGTGTTGCGATACCCGGCAGGTCGGCCGGAGTTCGACGACTACGTCCGGCTGAACCTCGAACACGCCCGGATCGATCCCGGCTGGGTTGATCGGCACGCCGTCGAGGCCACACCCCACTTTCACCTGTGCGCCATCGGCACTCATCCCGGAATGCTCGCACTTCAGGCAAGTCTGCACCATCGAATGGCAAACCAGATTGTCACGTTTGTGCAGCGAAGTCCACGGTATCGTGGCTGGATGTGCGAGGTTCTGCACCCGGAGGCGAGCAAGTGGTCGGCGGTGATGCACCTGGCCGGTCTCTGGGGGATCCGGGCCGATCAGGTGTGCGCCGTGGGCGACGATCGCAACGACGAGCCGATGCTCCGGGGCGCCGGCCTGGGCGTGGCCATGGGCCACGCGCCGCCCGAGGTGCGGGCGGCGGCCGACCGGGTCATCGGCGACCACGACTCCGAGGCCCTGGCCGACCTGATCGACGAGCTGATCGCCCTGCGACCGGAGGCCTCCTGATGCCGCAACCGAGCTGGATCCCGGACGAGGCCGAGCCGACGACGCTCGAGGCCAACTGGCTGTTCGCGCTGAGACGCGAGCGGTTCCGGTCGCGGCACACGGGCCAGGCGCACGACTTCTACGTGCTGCATCTGGCCGACGCCGTGAACGTGATCGCGCTGACGCCCGACCGGAAGCTGATCCTGGTCCGCCAGTTCCGAGCCGGGTCGGGCCGCGACAGTCTGGAGCCGCCCGGCGGCCTGGTCGACGAGGGGGAGGACGCGTTCACGGCCGCCACCCGCGAGCTCCGCGAGGAGACCGGCTACGAGGGCGATCCTCCGAGGCTCCTGGGCGCCTCGTGGTCGAACCCCTCGCTGCTGAGCTCCCGGATCACGACCGTGCTGATCACCAACGCGGTCCGGACCGCCGAGCCGGCCCCGGACGCTGGCGAGGAGGTGCACGTCGAGCTGGTGCCGGCCGGCCAGGTGCCGTGGCTGATCCGCGGCGGCCGGATCGACCACGCCCTGGCGGTGCAGGGGCTGTTGCTCTGGCTCGCCTCGGAGCTGCCCGAGAGCCCGCTGGCCCCGGAGCCCGATCCGAGGTCGGGTCGCTGGCAGGTGCAGCTGAGCACCGTGGCCATCGTGGTGGCCATCACGGCGGTGCTCCTGAGCCTTTTGCGCCCGATGAACGCCCGCGCGCTCTGGATCGGGAGCTTCCCGGTCGCGCTGCCCCTGGCCGCCTATCTGACCTTCCGGGTGCTCGACCCGCCGGTCCCAGCCGTGTTGCTCCGCGGCTACCGGGTGTCGCCCCGACATCTGGCGCTGCGGGCGCTGGCGATGATCGGGATGGTCGTCCTGCTGGCGATCGGGTTCCTGGCCGCCGGTAACCTCGGGTTCCGCTGACCCGGGGCGTCCCGGCTCAGAGCACGGCCTCGACGAACCGGATCTCGGGGATCTCGGCCTTGAGCGTGCGCTCCAGGCTCATGGTCAGGGTGATCAGGCTCGCCGGGCACGACTGGCAGGTGTCCTTGAGCCGGACCTGGAGCACGTCGTCGTCGTCGAAGGCGACGATCTCGATCGTGTCGCTGCCCGACTCGGGATCGGCCAGGGCGTCGGCCTCGAGCACCTGGTGGATCCGTTCGAGCACCCGCTGCCGTCGGGCTTCGCGGTCGATCGGGCTCGTCGGCTCGGAGGTCATGGTGGCAGACTCCTGGCGCGGGGAACGGTGGCTGCGGCCCGCACCGGCGGGCGGCCTGCGATCAGTGTAGGGCGGGCCCCCCCCCGGGCCAAGGTCCGCCGGCGCGCGAAGGCGCCCCGTCGGGAACGCGGCCCGACGGGGCGCAGCGGGGGTTCGGGTCCCGGCCAGGCCGGGTCGTGGACGTCACTCAGTAGCCGCCGCCACCCCCGCCGTAGTCGCCGGCGTATCCCCCACGCTCGCCGCCGCTGCTGCCACCGTAGCCGCCGCCACCGTAGCCGCCACCACCGTATCCGCCACCCCCACCGCCGCCGTATCCGCCCCGGCCGCCGCCACCCTCGCCGCGGGGGCGGGCCTCGTTGACGGTCAGGCGCCGGCCGCCGAAGCTCTCGCCGTCGAGGCTGGAGATGGCCCCGTCGGCCTCGGCGTCGTGTTCCATCTCGACGAACCCGAAGCCACGGCTCCGGCCCGTCTCGCGGTCGATCAGCACCTGGGCCGAGCGGACCGCGCCGTACTGCTCGAACAGCTCCTGGAGCTCGGTCGAGGTGACCGAGTAGGCCAGGTTCCCCACATAAAGCCGCTTCATCTGCACTCGCCTGACAAGACCAGGCTCTCCACCGATGCATCGCAGAGCACCGGGCCCGACGCGCCCCGGGCGGGGCACCGGCGGGGTCCCCGATACCGGACCGAATCCGCCGCCCAGACCGGTCATGCGTATTCGCGCGTGACCTACCAGGGCGGGTGCCATTGTTCCGAGCGGCGCCGAAATGTCAACGGGATGACGCGCCAGAGCCCGCCGGCGCCGCTTGCTGGAATTGCCGGGGAATCGTACAATTCGGGGTGGATTGCCCGGTCGCGGGGCCGCGACCCGGTCCACGGCCCCCGGGGCGGGCGTCGTCCTCATCCGCATCCTCGCGTCCTTCGTCCTCTCCCGCGTCCACCGAACCGAGCGGAGTTCCGCGTCATGTTTCGCTGGATCCTCCTGGCCGTCCTGGTCGTCGGCGTCAGCGCCGCGATCCCGCTGGCCATCAGCTTCTTGCCCGCCGATTCCTCGGGGGCGGTCGTGCTCCGGCCGGTGTCGAAGCGCTCCGGGCCGCAGGGCAAACTCTTCGTCGACGGTGACCCCGAATTCAAGTTCGGCGTGCTGTCCACCCGCACCAAGCAGTCGCACGAGTGGACGGTCAAGAACACCGGCGAGGGCGACCTCGAGCTCCAGAAGGGCGCCTCGAGCTGCCAGTGCACGGTCGCCAACTTCGAGAAGGACCCGAAGACCGGCGAGGGCCGCGACAAGCTGGTGCTCAAGCCCGGCCAGTCGACCGTGATCACCGTCACCTACGACACCAAGGACAACGCCGGCCCGTTCGAGAAGACGACCAGCCTGCTGACCAGCGACCCTGGCCAGCCCGAGTTCGTCTTCCGGGTCAGCGGCTCGGTCCGGCCGCCGATCGTCACCGAGCCCTCGCCGCCGATGTTCGAGGTTGGCAGTGTCCAGAACATCAAGGGCGCCGAGCTCCGGATGGCGATGACGTCGTTCGACCAGCCCGACTTCAAGATCACCGGCATCCGCTCGTCCAAGCCGGCGATGCTCGAGGCGAAGTCGCAGGACCTCAGCACCGAGGAGCTGAACGTCCTGAGCAGCCGCGACTTCAAGAACGGCTACCGGGTCGACATCTCGGTCAAGCCGTCGCAGGAGCTGGGTGTCTTCAGCGAGGAGATTGTCCTCACGACCGACCACCCCAAGATGCCCGAGATCCGCATCCCCGTGACCGGCCGGTTCGACGGCCCGATCTCGCTGGTGCCGACCTCGCTGCGGATCGGCGACGCCACCGGCAGCAACGGCGGCAAGGGGACGGTGCTGGTGAGCGTGCGCGAGCACGCCAGCACGCAGTTCAGCGTCGACACCCCGCCGGACAACCTCCAGGCCGAGATCGTGCGGGCCGACGTCGCCGGCGATGCCGCCAGCCCCTCGAAGGTGCAGCACTTCAAGCTCACCGTCACCGTGCCGCCCGGCACCGCGCCCGGCGTGTACAAGGGGGCCCTCGTGCTCAAGAGCGACCACCCGCAGGTCAGCCAGCTCCGAGTGCCCTACGACATCATCGTCCTGAGCGACTGACCGCTGCGGGATGCCCTGCACCCACTCCGCCCCCGCGCCGGTTCCCGGCCGGGGGCGGCGCCGGCGCGTTGCCCGTGCCGGCGGAGCCGTAGGGGGCCCCGGCCCCTCGCGGTCCTGCCCCACCGCCCGACCGACCCGGACCGACCGAACGCCCCGGCGCTCCGCCCCAGGATGAGGGAAGGGATCTCCCCGATGGACGACTCTCGCACGCAGCGGCCCCGGACCGGGATGGCCTGCCTGGCGCTCGGCCTGACCGGGGCCGTCCTCGCCGTCGTCGGCTGCCAGGATCGCTCGGCCGCCCCGCCGCCGACCGCCCCGCTCGAGCCCACCACCGTGGCGGCGCCTGCGGCCGACGCCGCCCCGGCGGGGACCGAGGGCGGGGCCAGTCCCGCGACGACCCCGGCCGCCAGACCGGGTGCGGTGGCGACGCTCATGACCGACTGGCCCACCGGGCCCGACAGCGGCTTCGCCGGCGCCCTGGTGCTCAGCGGCCAGATGATCGGCTACCAGGAACCCTGCGGCTGCTCCAGCAACCAGCGCGGCGGCTTGGTGCGCCGGATGGTCGTCGTCGAGTCGCTCCGCAAGCGAGGCTGGGACCTCAGCCTGCTCGACCTCGGCAGCCTGGCGACCGACAACGATGCCGCCACCCGCAGCAAGGACCGTGGTGGTCCCGAGCAGCGCAAGATCAAGTTCCAGTACAGCCTGAAGGCCCTGGGCCTGCTCGACTACGACGCCATGGCCCTGTCGGTCGACGACCTGCGGCTGGGTACGGCCGAGGTGCTGATGCAGTACCTCAACAGCCTGTCGCCGAAGCCCGACGGAATGAAGATCCTCGCCGGCAACGTCAAGCCGACCCCGGGCATGGACTTCGAGAAGGTCATCGTCCCCAGCGTGCGCACCGCCGTCGGCCCGGTCACGGTCGGCATCACGGCGGTGGTCGAGCCGAAGGAGTTCGAGGCCCTCAACGACGCCGAGAAGTCGGCCCTGCTGTCGGTGCAGTCGGCCGAGGAGGCCCTGCCGGCGATCCTGGCCGACCTGCAGAAGGACACGAAGCTCCAGGTGCTGCTCGTGCAGGGCTCGCCCGAGTTCGCGAAGGGGCTGGCGCAGGCGCACCCGGAGTTCGAGGTGATCGTCGCCACGTACCCGTTCGCCGACATGCCGGCGAAGCCCGAGACCCTCAACGACGGCCGCACGCAGCTGGTCTCGGTCGGCAAGAAGAGCATGTACATCGGCGTGCTCGGCCTGTACGTCGGGGCCGACGGGGCTCCGAGCACCCGGTTCCAGCGGGTTGAACTGGGCGAGGTGCTCGACGCCGACGTGGCCCTGGCCGCGCCGATGAAGGCGCTCATCGGCGACGAGTTGCAGGGGACGCTCAAGGCCGCCGGCGTGCTCCAGAGCTACCCCAAGCGGCCGTATGCCCTGTTCGACGCCCCGGCCGATGCCACCTTCGCCGGCGCCGAGTCGTGCCGCGACTGCCACGCCGGCTCCTACAAGCAGTGGGCCGCCACCCGGCACGCCCACGGCTACGAGGTGCTGATCGCCGACCCGCACGACCCCAAGCGTAACCGCGAGTTCGACGCCGCGTGCGTCTCGTGCCACACGGTGGGCCTGGAGTACGTCAGCGGCTACGTCGACACCCAGCAGACGCCCGACCTGCTGGGCATTCAGTGCGAGAGCTGCCACGGGCCGGCCTCGAAGCACGTCGAGGACCCGAAGAACGAGACCTTCCTGAAGGCCGTGCGCCGGACGAAGCAGTTCTTCGAGACCAGCCCCGAGTACGGCTGCGTGCGCTGCCACGACGAGGACAACGACCCGCACTTCGACTTCGCCGAGTACTGGCCCAAGGTCGAGCACAACGGCCTGGACGACGTGATCCGCGAGCGCGCGGCTCGACCGGCGGCGCCGGTCCCGGCCCCGGCCCCGGCCGGTGCTGCGAAGTCCGGAAACTGATCGGCGCCGATCGCCCGCGTTTGAGTCCTCCCACGACCCGACCCCGCTGGAAAGGAATCCGCCCGTGTCCACCGCCACCGCCGGCCCCGAGCCGGTCGCGCCGACGAAGTTCGAGTCGTTCGTGGCCAAGTACCGCGAGGACCACAAGCACCCGATCAACCACGTCCTGCACCTGGGCGTGGGCTGGCCGCTGTGCGCCCTGGGCGTGATCTGCCTGCCGTTCCGCCCCTGGTGGTGCGCCGGGTTCTTCGCGCTGGGCTATGCGTTCATGTGGTTCGGTCACTTCGTCTTCGAGCGGAACCTGCCGACGATCTTCCGCCACCCCACCACGCCGTTCGTGATGGCCTGGGCGGTGATCCTCCAGATCGCTCACGGCCTGGCCGGTCTGGTGCGTCCGAAGCAGGCCTGAGCGGCCCGTGGCTCCAGCCTGGCGTTGCTTGACGGCGGTCGCGAGCCGGCGCTACCATGGCCGCTCGCGACCGGCTTCCGTTCCCTGGTTCCTGGCCCCCGACCGAGGCATCCGATTCCGATGGCCGACCCGATCCAGTACGACGATTTCGCCAAGATCGAGCTGCGCGTGGCCAAGATCCTGGAGGCCCGGCCGCACCCCAACGCCGACAAGCTGATGCTCCTGCAGATCGACCTCGACGGCGAGACCAAGCAGATCGTCGCAGGCATCCGGGCGCACTACACGCCCGAGCAGCTCGTCGGGAAGCGGATCGTCGTCGTCAACAACCTGGCGCCCGCCGTGCTCCGCGGCGAGACTTCCAACGGCATGCTGCTGGCCGCCACCTCGCACGATGGCAAGGTCGTCCTGCTCACGCCCGACGATCCCGAGTGCCTGGTCGGTGCCAAGATCAAGTGAGCCCGCGCGGGCCCGCTGCCGCGGCCCGCACGCCGGGGCGATTCCCACCCCCCTCGACCTGAAGCTGCCGGCGGGTGCGTGGCCGCGCCCGATCGGTCGGAGCCCCATCCGATGACCGGACCCGGATCGCCCGCGCGCCTGAACCGTCGCGCCCTCCTGGCCACGCTCGCCGCCGTCCCGCTCGCCGGTCGGCTGGCCGCCGCCGCCACACCGGCCCCGACCACCGCGGAGCGCAGGACCCGCAACGTCGTGCTGGTGACGCTCGACGGCGTCCGGCCCGAGGAGGTGTTCACCGGCGCCGAGCCGTCGTTGTTCACCAAGGCCGCCGGCGTGGCCGACCCGGCCGCCCTCAAGGCCCAGTTCGACGCCGCCACTCCCGAGGAGCGACGGGCCAAGCTCATGCCCTTCCTCTGGGGCACGGTGGCGAAGCAGGGGCAACTGCTCGGCAGCCCGGCCCGGGGGCATGTGGCGCGGGTGACCAACGGCAAGAACTTCTCGTATCCCGGCTACAACGAGCTGCTCACCGGCAAGGCTGACGACCGGGTCGACTCCAACGACAAGGTGCCGAACCCGAACGTCAGCGTGCTGGAGTGGCTCAACGGCCGCCCCGAGTTCGCCGGCCGGGTGGCGATGTACGGCTGCTGGGACGTGTTCCCGTTCATCCTGAACCGCGAGCGCAGCGGCCTGAGGATCAACTCGGGCTGGGAGCCGCTGGCGCCCACCGCCGGCCCCGAGCTGCTGGCCGTCGACCGGATCGCCGCCGAGCTGCCGAAGCACTGGGACGGCGTCCGCTACGACGGCATCACCTACGAGGGTGCCCGCTTCGACCTGGAGAAGCACCGGCCGCGGTTGCTCTACATCGGGCTGGGCGAGACCGACGACTTCGCCCACGAGGGCCGCTACGACCGCTACCTCGACGCCGCCAATCGTTCCGACGCCATGCTCGCCGACCTCTGGAACCTGATCGGCCGCACCCCCGGTCTGGCCGGTGAGACGACCCTGCTCGTCACCACCGACCACGGCCGTGGTGGGCTGCCCGATGGCTGGAAGAATCACGGCAAGGACGTGAAGGGCGCCGAGCGGATCTGGATCGCCGCCCTCGGCCCCGACACCCCGGCGCTCGGCGAGGTCGGCCCCGAGGCGCCCGAGGCCACCCAGTCGCAGATCGCCGCCACCGTCGCCGGCCTCTTCGGCCTGGACGACGCGTTCAACGCCGCCATGCCCGGCACGGCGAAGCCGGTGGCCAGCATCATCGCCGGCCGCTGAGGCCGACCCGACCACGCCGTGGCGGCGCGGGCGGGCGTCCGCTAGCCTGGGCATCCCCGGCCGCGACCCCTGGAGGGTGGTCGGCCGGGCCCCGACGCGTCCCTCCCGGCCTCCCACGAAGGACAGGCGCATGGCGTTCGCCACGATCGATTACTTCAGCCGCTCGCTCGGCAAGGCCTCGGCCTTCAACATCATCTTCCCCGAGGAGCCGGAGCGTCTGCGCCCCTGGGCCGTCTACTACCTGCTACACGGCCTCTCCGACGACCACACGATCTGGGCGCGTCGCACCAGCATCGAGCGGTACGTTGCCGGCCTGCCGCTGGTGGTCGTCATGCCCGACGGCGGCCGGGGCTGGTACACCAACGCCGAGGTCGGGTACGCCTACGAGAACGACCTGATCCGGGACATCGTCCCCCTCATCGACCGCACCTTCCCGGTGAAGGCCGAGCGCTCAGGCCGATGCATCGGCGGCCTGTCGATGGGCGGCTTTGGCGCCGTCAAGCTGGGGCTCAAGCACCCCGACCTGTTCGGCAGCGTGAACTCGCACTCGGGCGCCCTGGGCGTCTGCCAGGACCCGGCCTCCGGCATGCGGATCGGGCCCGAGTTCACCCGGATCTTCGGCGAGACCCCGCAGAACGGCCCCGAGGACCCCCACGGGATCCTCGAGAAGCTCGACCACGGCCGGATCCCCGCGCTGCGGATTGACTGCGGCACCGACGACTTCCTGCTCGAGCAGAACCGGGCGTTCCACCGCAAGCTGGAGTCGATGAAGATCGAGCACCAGTACCAGGAGTTCCCCGGCGGCCACGACTGGGCCTACTGGGACCTTCACGTGCAGCAGGCCATCGCGTTCCACGTCGAGAGCCTCGGCCTGAAGCGCTGAGCCCCTGGCCGGCAGGCCTCACGGCCGGACGACTGGACCGGGCGTTGAGCCCCGGACTGTCGTGCCGTCCGCGGGGCCGGGGATCCTGGCGGTGCGGATGGCCGGTTCGCGGGTTGGCGAGGCGCGGTGCAGGGGGGCCAGGGCGACCACGGCCAGGTCCGATCGAGCGGGAAGCACGTACCAGCGGCCGGTGCGGGGTTCGAAGGTGGCCAGGTCGACGCGGCCGTCAGCGTCGAAGTCGGCCGGCATCGGGGTGGCGCCGGGCGGCCCCACCACGAACCGGGCCGGCCCCAGTCGGGAGCGACGGAGCCACCAGGTGGCTGTCGTCGGGTCGAACATCGCCAGGTCAAGCTGTCCGTCGCCGTCGTAATCGGCCGGCAAGGGCACCCAGTCGGGGGCGCCGAAGTCGATGGCGACATCACCGGCCGTCGAGCGCTGGACCAGCCAGGTCGCCCGGTTCCGGTCCACGACGGTCAGGTCGGCCCGGCCGTCGCCATCGTAATCACCGGGCACGGGCGCCGGCTGGCCCCCGAAGCGCTGGCCGGGCCCGAAGGCGAGCGGGGACCGGGCGGGAAGGTACCACACCGACTCGATCGTGGCGAAGGCGGCCGGTTCGTCGCGGCCGTCGCCGTCGAAGTCGCCCACCACCGGGCGGCTGTGGGGTGGTCCGAGCACGAACTCGGACCGGCCGCCCCGGGCGGACTCGATCACGAAGCGGGCGTAGTCCGGCTGGTAGACCGCGCGATCGAGCCGGCCGTCGCCGTCGAAATCCAGGGTGAACGGCTCCCCCGTCGGCTCGATGGCGGCGAGGCGGACGATCGAGCCATCCGACGATCGCTCGACCAACCAGGCGCCATCGGTCAGGTCGACGGCGATCCGATCGGCACGCCGGTCGCCGTCGAGGTCGGCGGCCAGCGGCCAGTACCGCTCGGAGCCGGGCTCGGGCAGGTCCAGGACGATCGCCCGGCGGCCGTTGGGCCCGTCGAGGCTCCGCCGGCGCAGGACCCCTGGCGGGAGCGTGCTGCTCAGGGCCTGCTCGAAGAACTCGCCAGGCTCGGTGACGATCAGGCCGCCCCGCCGCACGATCTGCCGCCCGCGCTCGGCCTTCGCCACCGGGTGCGTCCCGAACTTCGGCGCGTGGACGGTCACCAGACCGGGCTCGTCCAGCAGCAGCCACTCGATCAGCGGCCCATTGATCGCCTCGACCACCACCGGGGTGCGGCCGGCGGTCCCGGCTCGCACGCCCCCGGCCTCGGCGCGCAGCAAGCCGGCCACCCGGTCATACGGGCTGAGGGCCGTCGGACTGGCGCCCGGCTCGTGGCCGTTCTCGTGGCGGAAGTGCGCCGCCGGCACCCGGAGCGGCGCACCGACCCAGAGGAGCATGAGGGCCGCCGCGACGAGCCCTCCGCTGGCCAGGGGAGACCCCCACCGACGGAGTCGGCTCGCCCCCCCGGAGATTGGTGATGGGACTGGAATCAGCCCTTCGAGGAGGCCGCCCACGGCGAGCGCCAGGGGGGCGATCAGGACGTAGCTGTAGCGGCTCATGCCCCAGAGGACCACGTTCGAGCCGCCCATCACGAACAGCCCCAGGCCGCTCAGCGCCGTCCCCGCGACCAGCGTCAACACGTCCCACCGCTGCGATCGGATCAGCACCGGGAGCGTGGTCACGAGCAGGCCCAGCAGCCCGATCCAGACGCCGGCCACCAGCGCAGGGTGCGGCTGTTCGCCCTGGGAGAGCCAGATCGCGGCCAGCCGCTTCAGGAACAGGATGGGGTCGTGGGGACCCGACAGCCCGGCGTCGTAGAGCTGCGAGGTGAACCGGACCGACGGGCGGAGCAGGGTGACGACCCCGGTGCCGAGCGCTGCGATTCCGAGGATCAGCGTGTGGCGGGCCAGCCGCCACCGGGCGGCCGGGCCGGTCCCGTGGGACTCGATCGTCCGTCGTGCCACGACGGCCAGGGTCACCGGCAGCAGGAGCACGTTCGAGGGATGCACGGCGTACGAGGCGGGGAGCAGGGCGGCGAGCGCCCCGATCCGCAGGCGGTCGGCCAGCGCCAGCGCGATCAGGCCATAAAGCGGGGCATGGGAGCTCTCGTAGCCGATGCGGCTGGCGGCGATCGCCACTGGCAGCACGGCCAGCACGGCCGTCGCCCGCCAGGCGGCGCGGCGGCCCATCAGCTGGGTCCCGACGGGGAGCGTCAGCGCCAGCGCGGCCAGGCCGGTCAGCAGCGAGGGCAGTCGCAGCCACCAGGTGGCCGGCCCGACCACCAGCAGGAACGGCAGCTCCAGGGCCGCATGCAGCGGGCTCAGCGGCAGCCCGGTCACCGTCCAGAGCACGTACGGCTCGCCCCGCCACCACTTCACGAGCTGGACCGCGTGCCACGCCTCGTCGCCGTCGATCTGGGGCGACGCGTTCAGCCCGAAGACTCGCAGCGCGACGCCGGCCGCGATCAGGCCCACGACCGTCCCACGTCCCAGCCAGGGCGCCATCCGCATGACCCGGACCCCTTGAGGCATCGCCGCCCGCCCCAACGCCTTGCGTTGCGACTCCGCCCGGACTGTTCCGGTCGTCTCATACCCTGATCGGACCGATCCGTCAACGCGGACGTCGACCGCCTCCGAGCATCCCGGACCAAACCTGGCCTATAGGGCCTTCAGAGGCGAGACCGAGTTCCCATTCACGAGCCCGCGTTCGGGCGGCTGACCTCGACCCGGTGGCAGGCCGGATTCGATTCCCCAGACCGCACGGCTTGCCTGGCTCGAGGGATCGGTCAAGCCAGGGACTGTGAACAGACGAATACACTGTACGGAATTCCGGGGTGGCGGCATAATGCCGCTGGATGCCTGTCCAGGTCGTGCGCCGGGACTCGGGATTTTCGGGAACGGACGCCGCCGGGTTCCGGCCGGCGGCGACGGTTGGCAGAACCTGGGATTTCGGACCAGGGAACCGAGGGGGCTCGGCCGTGCTCCGCGAACTGTCCGTGCAGAATCTGGCGCTCATCGAGGACGCGCGGGTCGAGCTCCAGGGCGGCTACTGCGTCTGGACCGGCGAGACCGGCGCGGGCAAGAGCCTGCTGCTGACGGCGCTCGGCCTGGTGCTGGGCGAGCGCGCCTCGGGCGACCTGGTGCGCGCCGGCAAGGAGGAGGCCCGCGCCGCGGCCGTCTTCGAGCTGGTCGAGGCCGGCGTGCGGGCCGATGTCGAGGCCGTGCTGGGCGGGCCGATCGACGAGGACCAGCTCATCCTCACCCGGCGGATCAGCCCGCAGGGCCGCAGCCAGGCCCACGCCAACGGGCTGCCGATCACCGTCGCGGTCCTGCGGCAGCTCGGCACCCGGCTGCTCGACATCCACGGCCAGCACGAGGGCCGGGCCCTGATCGACCCCGAGCGCCAGCGGGCCCTGCTCGACGCCCACGGCGGCCTCGAGCCCCTGCTGGCCACCTATCGAGCGGCCAGGAGCGAGCACGAGGGCCTGCGGCGGCGCCGGCTGGAGTTGATCGAGGCGGCCGAGCGCCGGCGTCGCGAGCGCGACCTGCTGGCCTTCGAACGCGACGAGCTGGCGGCCGCTGACCCCAGGCCGGGCGAATCGGAGGAGCTGGCCCGCGACGCCCACCGGCTGGCCAACGCCGAGGAGCTGCGCTCGGCCACGGCCGAGGGGTATACGCTGCTCTACGAGGCGGACGGGTCGGCCCAGGAGCTGCTCGACCGCGTGGCGCGCCGGCTCGCCCCGCTGGCCGACGAGGTGCCCGAGCTGGCCACGCCGGCCGCCGACCTGGAGCGGCTCGCCGACGAGATCCGCGAGGCGGCCCGCGCCCTGCGGTCCCTCAGCCAGGCTTGGGAAGATGACCCCGACCGGCTCGAGGAGATCGAGACCCGGCTGGCCCTGTACCGCCGCCTGGCCACCCGGTTCCGCTGCGCCCCGGACGAGCTGGCCGCCCGCCGGCAGGCCGTCGAGGAGCAGCTCGCCGGGATCGAGCAGGACGACGCCGACCTGGCCGGTCTGGATGCCCCCCTGGCCGCCGCCTGGTCGGCGCTCCGCGCCGCCGCCGCCGAGCTGACGGGCGGCCGTCGGCGGGCGTGCAAGGCGTTCGCCCGGTCCGTCCAATCGCAGCTCAAGGCGCTCAGCCTGGGAGAGGCCCGGCTCTCGGTCGAGGTCGAGCCCTTGGCCCTCGGCGACGACCCGACCGCCTGCCCGCCGCCCGAGGACGGCGCCGACCGGGTCGAGATCGTCTTCGCGCCCAACCCTGGCGAAACGCCCCGCCCCCTGCGCAAAATCGCCTCCGGCGGTGAGCTGTCGCGGGTAACCCTGGCGGTCAAGACCGTGCTCGCCGAGGTCGACCGGGTGCCGACGCTCGTCTTCGACGAGATCGACACCGGGGTCGGCGGCCGGCTGGGCTCGGTGCTGGGCCGGATGATGGCCGAGCTGGGCCGGCACCGGCAGATCATCTGCATCACGCACCTGCCGCAGATGGCCTCCTTCGCCGCGCACCAGTGGGTCATCCGCAAGGCCACCGACCGCGGCCGGACCCGCACCACGATCACCCGGCTCGCCGAGCCCGACCGCGTCCTCGAACTGGCCGCCATGCTCCGCGGCGACTCGGCCGCCGAATCGACCCGCCAGGAGGCCCTGGCCATGCTCGCCGAAGCCCAGGCCACGCGATGACCCCACCCCGACCGAACACCTCCGCTGCTCCGACCGCCGCCGTCGGGCCCCCGCCGGCTCGTCGGCTCGATCGGCCCGTCGGGATCGTGCTCACGGCGCTGCTGATCCTCGGGACGCTCCTGGCCCCGCAGTGGTTGCTCCGCGACCACCTGGAGTACCCCGCACTCCGCGGCGACGACTTCGCATTCCTGATGGCCAGCCGCTCCGGCGCCCGGCCGCTGGACCACCTGTTCGAGCCTCACAATGCGCACGTCGTGCCGGCCTTTCGCCTGCTCACCGCCGGCCTCGCCCGCGCGGCCGGCTCGCTGGGGAACGTGGCCACGGCGTTCTCCTGGGCCAGCTCGGTGGCGCTGGGGCTGCTGATGCTCAATGTCGCCCATCTGGTCGGCTGGGAGACCCGGCGCCTGGGGCCGTCGCTGGCCGCCATGGCACTCATCGGGGTCGGCACGGTGCTAACGACGCCGACTCGTTGGTACGCCGCCGGTCAGACGCTCTGGGCGGCGCAGGCGGTCGTCGCCACCCTCTTGCCGGTGCAGCTCTGGCGGCTGCGCGGCGGCTGGTGGCTGCTGGCGCTGGGCGCGGTCGGGGCCTTCGTCGCACCGCTGTTCTGGACCGGAGGCCTGGTCGCGGGACCGGCCGCCGCCGCCTACCTCTGGGCCACCCGCCAGCCGGCCGCCCGGCGCGCGGCGGTCTGGCCGCTGCTCGGGACCGGCGCGGCGGTCGGATTCGGGCTGATCCTGGCCGGATCGGACCTCGGGTCGAGCGTGCAGGCCGAGTCGGTCGGGCTCTCGGCGCCGTTCCTGGCGCTCGGGCTCACGGCCCAGGCGATCGTCGAGGCCCTGGTGCTCGGGCTGTTTGGCCTGGCCGGCTCGACCACGCCTGCCCAGGCGCTGGCGCTGGTGAGCCTGGCAGGAGTCGCCTGGTGGGCCTCGCGGCGCGGTTCGGGCCCGGTCCCGAACCCGCTGGAGGCGGCGGGCCTGGTCATGGTCGTCCTGGGCTACGGCCTGGCGTTCACGCTGCGGTCGCGGTTCGACTACGCCAACCTCCGCGAGCTGGCCTGGTACAACACCATCCCGTTCGCCGGCCTGGTCGTGTTCCTGGCCGGCTGGTGGTCGGCCCGTCGCGGCCGGCTCGCACCCATCCCCGGCCGCCCGCAGCAGCCGACAGTGTGTGAAGCGCTCGGCCTCGTTGCGCTGGTCGCCGTGCTGCTGTTACTGCACGTGCCGCGGGCCCAGCTCCAGCTGCTGGCGCAGGCGCCTCCGATGCTGCCGTCGGAGCTCAAGACCCTACCGATCCCCGAGCTCCAGCGGCTGCGGGCCCGGATCTGGGACGAGGATGTCTCGGGCCGGCAGCGTCGGGCGCTGATCCGCCTGGAGGCCGCGGCCGCCCAGGCGCGGGGGCAGGGGGTGGGCCGCGATCGCCTGCGGGCCGTGCTGGGGCGCATCGAGGTGCCGGGCTGGCCGGCGGCGATCGCCGACCGCGACGCCCTCGATCTGGTCGACCTGCCCGAGACGACGGCCCCGGCCAGCGCCCCCCGCGCGGCGGCCCTGGCCGCGACCCTGGCGGCCGGCTTGCGTCCCGAGGCTCCGCTGCGGCCCACCTGGATCCAGCCCGGCGACCCCTGGCCGCCGCCCGATCGTCCGGCCGTTGCACCCCCGTCGCCCCGCGACCAAGATGGACCGGCCCCCCCGTCCGCCGTGCCGCGCCCGACCAACCGGCCGACCGGCGCCCCGAGCCCGAGATGACTGACCCGATGCGTCGCGCCCCGGCACCCCCGACCGCCCCGACGCCGACGGTCTCCCGGGAGACCGCGGCCCTGTCCCGACCCGTGGGTCGCGCGGCGCTGCTCGCCCTGGTCCTGCTGCTCCTGCTCGCGCCGGCGGTGCTGTTCCGCGACCCGCTCCAGACCTACCGACTCCACAGCGACGACTTCGCCTACATCGCCGCCTCGCGCACGCTCCCCGAGGCGCTGGCGAACCTGTTCGTGCCGCACAACACCCACATCGTGCCCGCCTGGCGGCTCGTCACCTGGGGCGTCGTCGCCGGCGCCGGGCGGCTCGCCAACCTTCAGGTCGCCCTCGCGATGGCGGCGTACGGGATCTTCGCCGCCGCGCTGCTGCTCATCGGCCGCCTGGTCGCCCGCGAGACGGGCCGGACGATGCTCGGGCTGGCCGCGATGCTCGGGCTCGGCATGACCTCGGTGCTCGAATCGTCGGCCACCTGGTACTCCTCGGGGCAAACCCTCTGGGCCGCCTTCGGGATCCTGGCCGCGCTGTTCTGGGCGCAGAGCTATCGTCGCACCGGCCGGCCGGTCTGCCTGGTCGCCACGGCGCTCGCGTGCGCGGTGGCCGGCGGGTTCTGGACCATCGGGCATGCGGCCGGGCCCGTGGTCGCCTCGTACCTCTGGGCCGACGGCCGGCGCCGCTGCCGCCTGGCGGCGGCGGTGCCGCTGGCGGCGACGACGCTGGCGATCGTGGTGGCCCTGCTGCTGGGCGGTCGCCAGATCGACGCCCGGATCAGCTTCCACAAGCGCACCGCCGAGGAGGCCGCCAACCCGATCGCGGGCCTCTCGCACACGCTCCAGGCGATCCCCGAGAACCTCATCGCCGAGAACCTCGGCCTCGAGGTCGAGGCCACGCCGGAGCAGGGGGCCGTGCTCGCGGCGCTGCTGGGCCTGGCCTGGTTCGCCAGTCTCGTCCGCACCGCATCGGCCCGCGGGAGCGCGAGGCCCGGGGGACGGG
>CAZUZD010000026.1:0-34839 GCA_964624465.1 uncultured Isosphaeraceae bacterium | reverse complement strand
CGCGCTTCATGGTGATGGCGACCCAGAACCCGATCGAGCACGAGGGGACGTACCCGCTGCCCGAGGCCCAGCTCGACCGCTTCCTGCTCAAGCTCCGGGTGGCCTACCCCGATCGTGCCGCCGAGCTGGACATGCTCGATCTGCCCGGATCGGCCGGCCCGATGGCCGGCGATCCGGCCCTGGAGGCGGCCGATCCGGCCACCACCGTCCCCCTGTTCGGCCGCGACACGGTACTGCACCTGCGGCGGCAGACGGCCGCGATCCGGGTCGCGCCGGCGCTCAAGGGGTACATCGTCGATCTCGTCCGGGCCACCCGCGACCCGGCGGCGTACCGGCTGCCCGAGCTGGCCCCGCTGATCGAGCTGGGCGCCAGCCCCCGGGCCAGCCTGGGCCTGGTGCGCGCCGCCCAGGCCCACTCGCTGATTGCCGGCCGCAATTACGTGACCCCGCACGACGTCAAGCAGCTGGCCCCCGACGTGCTCCGGCACCGCGTGGTGCTCAGCTACGAGGCCGACGCCGAGTCCCGATCGGCCGACGCGCTGATCGCCGAGATCCTGGCAACCATCCCGGTGCCCTGACGGTCGTCCGGATCGGGCGCCGCCCGCCCGAGCTGGCCGCGTCGGGGCAACTTGATCCCGCCAGGCAAGCGGGCTAGACTATGCAATCTCCACCCAGCGGGTCCCGGCCCGAAGTTACCTGGACAGGTCCGCCGCACATGACGACTGCGATCGCCCTCACGCTCATCGCGCTCGGGACGGTTTCCCGGCTGCTGCCGCACCCGCCCAATGCCGTCGCCATGGGTGCGCTCGCACTTTATGCCGGCTACCGTCTTCCCAGGCGCTGGGCCGTGGTGATCCCGCTGGCCGCCATGCTCGCCTCCGACCTGTTCCTGGACTGGGGCAGCGGCCGACCCTGGCTGGATCCCGTCCGCTTCACCAGCTACGCCACGTTCGCGGCCATCGTGGGCCTGGGAGCCTGGCTGGGCCACAAGACGAACATCGTCGGCAAGGTGGGCCTGGCCTTCAGCGCCTCGCTGCTGTTCTTCCTGACCACGAATTTTGCCGTCTGGGCCATGCCGGTTGCCCACACCGATCCGGTGGGCCCGTTCTACGCCCCCACTCTGGCCGGCCTGGCTAATTGCTACGCCATGGCCCTGCCGTTCTTCCCGAACACCGCGATCGCCGACCTGGTGGGCACCCTGACCCTCTTCGGCCTCGACGCCCTCGCCCACCTGACCCTGGGTCGGGTCGTCCCGCGCCGGCTGGCCGGCGTCGCCGTCCCGGTCGACGCCCGCTGAGCCCCTCCGAGGCGGGCTCACCCACCTCCCGATCGAGTTCGCACCCGATCCGGCCCACTCCTCCCGAGTGACGCCGGATCGTGGCATTTCCGGGCGCCGGCGTCCCCCGCGCGCCGCCCCAGGGGCTTCCTTGCATGACGACGGCACCGGGCCTCCTGGTCAGCGTGCGCTCTGCCACCGAGGCGCTCGCCGCCGCCACCGGCGGGGCCCGGGTGATCGATCTCAAGGAGCCCGCCCGCGGGCCCCTGGGCGCCACCGACCCGGCCGTCTGGCTGCCGGTCCGCGCCGCCCTGGGCCCCGAGGTCCCCCTGAGCGCCGCACTGGGGGAGGTCGGTGAGTGGGACACCCCGCCCGACTCCGCCTGGCATGAGGCGTTGGCCGGTGCCCGGCTTCAGTTCCGCAAGCTCGGCCTGTCGGGCCTCGGACCGCGTCCCGACTGGGTCGACCGCTGGCGAGCCGCGCGGGAGCGGCTCGGGGCGGGGACGGGCTGGATCGCGGTGATCTACTCGGACTGGGAGCGGGCCCAGGCCCCGGCGCCCGACGCGGTGGTGGCCGCCGCGCTGGCGGCGCCCGACGTCGTCGGGGTGCTGGTCGACACCTGGAGCAAGGCCGAGCCCGCCCCGAGCCTGGCCGGCGACGCCTGGC
Source organism: uncultured Isosphaeraceae bacterium (assembly GCA_964624465.1). Classification (GTDB taxonomy): domain Bacteria; phylum Planctomycetota; class Planctomycetia; order Isosphaerales; family Isosphaeraceae; genus CAZUZD01. Next base: position 32,897 of record CAZUZD010000026.1, on the reverse strand, counting down.
GCGGACGTTGGGATCGAATCCGGGCGTCGGGACGCCGGGTGGTCCTGGCCGGCCGTCTGGACGCCGACCGGATCCGGGGGCACCGCGGGTTCCTGCCCGATCTCTTCGCCGTCCGGGGCGCCGCCTGCCGCGACGGCGACCGGCTGGGTCCGATCGACGCCGATCGCGTCGCGAACCTGGTCGCTGCGGTCCGGGCGGCCGGGGATTTCTGAACCGGCCCGGCCGACGCCCGACGCGGTGCGGCCGCGATCAGAACGCGGTCACGGTGCTCACGAGGTCCTTCGGCTTGCCGCCCGCGGGGGCCGCGTGCACGGACCGGATCACCCGGCGGCGCTGGGTGGTCACCAGGTGGTAGAAGCCGAAGGTGAAGAGCAGGGCGACCGTCAGCGCCGCGATCTGGGCGGCATCCAGGACGTGCGGCGGGACGGCGCCGGCGGTCATCGCCAGGCCCGCCAGGGGGCTGCTCGCGATCAGCCCGATCGCCATCTGCTCGTTCAGGTCGGCGTTCCTGGCGATCAGGCCCGCCAGGATCGGCACGATCCAGGCGAAGAACAGGAACAGACCCATGAGCGTGCCGGCGCGTCGGGGGACGACGAGCTGAAAATACTGGAAGGCCAGCCCGAAGTAGAGGATCACCAGCACGCCGAGGGCGATGGCCAGCGACGTGCGGCTGGGATTCAGACCCTCGGCGAACGGCCCGCCGGTGAAGGCCGCCGTGCCGGCCAGCACGTTCCAGGCGATCGTCGCCGCGGTCAGCACGATCAGGCCGAGCCCGGCCAGCGTGATCCGGTTCAGCGACAGGTCGTCGAGCGGCGAGAGCGTGCGCCGGCCCTCGCGCTCGGCGCGGCGGATGCCGCGCGCGAACTCGCCGGCGCCCGGGGTGATCGTCAGGGTGGTCAGGAGCCCGGCGGCCACGAGCACATAGAGCACGACGAGCACCAGGGCCTCGACGTCCTTGAGGTCCCACACGGCGCCGAGCAGGAGCAGACTGAGCGTTGCCAGGAACGCCAGGCCCTCCGGCTTCGAGAGGGCGTGCGCCCGCTCCGATCGCATCTTGCGGGTCGAGGCGATCAGCACGAACACCAGCATCGGCACCACGTTCAGCGCCAGGAACACCAGGCCCGGCAGCGGCTTGCCGTAGAAGTGCAGGCGCGAGTCTTCGGTGCTCAGGAAGCCGCCGGTGTAGATCGATCCGACGATGTTGAAGAGGAACACGAAGGCCAGGATCAGCGCGGGGCCGATGGTCGCCTTCGGCTTCCGCACCACCAGCGAGGCCAGCAGCGCCACCCCGTGCACGGCCCAGGCGATCAGCACCAGCGCCACCTGCTCCTGGACAAACTCGGCGAAGCTGGGGGACCCGTTGGCGACACAGACCAGGGACAGCGGCAGGGTCAGCGCGTAGAGCAGGTACTCCCGGCAGGGGGCGCCGAAGAAGAAGCCCAGCACGGTCTCCAGCGCCGGCAGGGGGGAGATGCGGTGGAAGTCGAGGATGCTCGACTCGCGAACCCCGCCCACGGCACCGGCCACCTGCGAGGCCCCCATCACCACCAGGAGGATGGCCTGCAGGCCCAGGGTCATGCCGTGCACGCCCCCGTTGGAGAACCCCAGCGTGATGGCCCCGTACCAGGCGATCAGCAGGCAGAGCACCAGCACGATGGCGCCGGCCGGCAGCGCCTGCGCCCGCCGCAGTCGGCTCCGCAGGTGCTTGATCAGCACGGGATTGTCCAGGAACAGCTCGCTGACGCGTCCCATCACGACAGCTCCCGGGCGCCCACGGCGAGGAACAGTTCTTCCAACCCCTCCTTGCGGCGGGCGAACGACGCCACCCGCACGCCGGCGCCGATCAGGTCGGCCAGCAGGGCGCTGGCGTCGGCCGCGTCCCCCTCGAACCGCAGCTCGACCTGGCCGTCACGCTCGCCGAGCGGGCCGCAGAGGGGCCGACCCTCGACCACGCGACGCACCCCGTCGGCCGGGCCGATGACCTCGATGACCAGGGTCGTGCCGCCCAGGATCTGGGTGCGGATCTCGTCGATCGTGCCGCTGATGACCATCTGACCCTTCTGCATGATGGCCATCGCCGTGCAGAACTCGGTCATCTCGGCCAGGATGTGCGACGAGACCAGCACCGTCTTCCCCTGAGCGGCCTGGGCCTTGAGCACGTTCTTGAGGTCGATGCGGCCCTGCGGGTCGACGCCGCTGGCCGGCTCGTCGAGGATCAGCACCTGGGGGTCGGGGATCAGGGTCTTGGCCAGCATCAGCCGCTGGCGCATCCCGCGCGAGAGCTCGACGATCGCGGCGTCGCGCTTGCCGGTCAGGCCCACCACCTCGAGCTGGGTCTCGATGGCCTCGGGCCGGCGCCCCTTCGGCAGGCCGTAGCTGGCAGCGAACAGGTCGAGGAACTCCCAGCAGCGGAGGTCCTCGTACATCGGCGGGAAGTCGGGCATGAACCCGACGACGCGGTTGGCGTCGCGGGGGTGTTCTCGCATGTCGACCCCGGCCAGCTCGATCTCGCCGTAGGTCGGCTCGATGAGCCCGAGCATCGCCCGCATGGTGGTCGTCTTGCCGGCGCCGTTGGGGCCGATCAGGCCGCAGACCTCGCCCGCGCCGACCTCCAGGCTCAGGTCCTTGACCGCACAGATGTCGTCGTAATCGACCCGGAGGTCCCGTACGCGGATCATCGCCACCCCCGCATCGAGCCCGGAACGCTTGCCCTGCGACAGACGTACCACACCCACCCTACCACGGCAACCGAGGGGTCGAGCCGAGGAGAGGTTCGCCGGCGGGCCCCCGTTCTGAGCGCCAAAGTCCCGCTCGAGCGCAGAATCCCGCCGGTGGGCTACCGCCGGACGCTCCCACCACGGCCGCCAAGGGCCATCCGCGAGGCGTCGAGGTCCTCGGCCGACCGCAGGCGCCGCCGCGCGATCGTCCGGTCGGGGGCCAGGGTCCGCCAGCGGCCGACGTGCCCGGAGCCGTCGGCAATCGCGTCGGCCAGCACGGCGCTGAAGGCCTCGGCGCCCGGTCCATTGAGGTGCACGGCGTCGGCGAACAGGGTGCCGTCCGTGCTCCACGGCCGGGCGTCGACGACGGTGACGTTCGGGTCATCGGCCACGAGCGCCCGGACGACCCTCGTGTACGGGTCCTCCAGTCCCAGCCGATCGCGGCGGGCCTGGGCCTCGGGGTGCAGCGGGCTGATCACCCAGACGACCGGCACCCGGGCCGTGGCGGCCCGGTCCAGCAGGGCCCGCACGGCCGCGAGGGCGTGCGGGTCGGGTCGCCAGTCGGCGGGATACAGGCCCGCGTTGCTGGGGTCGATCGCCGCCGGCAGGTCGGCGCCAGGCAGCACGTGCGCCCCGGCGTTGGCCTGCCAGTTGCGCTGGTAGAGGCGGATCACGTTGCGGGTCGATCGGGCCTCGCCCCGCAGGGCGGCGGCCACGACGGCACGGATCTCACCCCGCGCGGCGACCGAGGGGAGCACCCGCCCCACCAGCGTGGCCGCGGCCAGCGTGGGCTCACCGAGCCGCCAGGCCAGCCCGACGGCCTCCGGCACACTCAGCAGCGCCGGCCAGGCGGTGGCCAGCTCCGGAGCGGCAGCCGGTCGAGCGAGTTGATGAGGCATCGCGTTCAGCAGCAGCAGTCCGGGCCGCTGGCCGCGGGTCAGCAGGTCGCTGAGCAGGGCCAGGCTGGCCGCCGGCGGCCCGTCGAACAGGGCCAGGTTCCAGGCCGGCCGCCCGATCCGGGGGCCGAGCACCGCCGGCAGGACGCCGAACTTCACCATGCTGTCGCCCAGGCAGACGATCGCCCCGTCGAGCGGCTGGGCGACGACGGCCCGCCTGGCGAATGCCCAGCTCGCTGCGCGGTCCGATCGGAACCGGTCGCCACGACCCAGCCCGGCCTCCACCAGCGCCACCAGGGCCAGCATCCCGAGCAGGGCGGCGGGCAGGGGGGCGGTCAATCGCGGCCGGGGCAGCGGGGCCATCGGGTTCCCTCGTCGCCAGGCCCGCCACCGCGGCGGCAGTGGGTCATCGCCACGTGGCGTGGTCCACTGGCCAGACCGATCGGCAGCATCGATCGGCAAGGCGTGGCCGGCAGGATACCGGGGCCCGGCGATCCGGCAAAGGTCAGCCGGCCGGCCAGGGCCGGACCACGGCCGCCGCACGCAGGCCCAGCTCGTCGTCGGCGAAGAGCGCGAACCGGAGGCCAGGTTCGACGGGCACCGGCCGATCGAGCCGCAGCCGCAGGCAGACGCACTGTCGTTCGTCGATCAGGCCCAGCGGCTCCCGACCCTGCACGGTGGCGTCCACCTCGGCGGTCCGGATCCGCACCTGCCACCGCGACCCGACGGTGCAACGCTCCAGGAACGCCGTGACCGATCCCGGGTCGGTGACCGTGACCAGAGCGTCGACCTGGTCCACCTCCCTGGCGTCGGGAAAACTCATCGCGGGCGCTCCTCGGGACGACCTGCTGGGGGGGGCGACCTCGGTCAGCCGCGATCGCCGTCGGAGCCGTCTCCGAGCCGGGCGGCGGCATACTGGACCAGATCCCCGCGCGCCATCGCCGCGCGGGCCAGGCGGTCGAGCCGCCCATGACGCCGGCAGAGCTGGGCGAGGGACGGGCAGAGCGGGCCGGGATCGGCCAGCCCCTCCAGGTGCTCGGCGGCGACCTCGATCGCCTCGTCGCTGCGGCCGACGCGGTCGAGCAGCCGGATCAGGACCTGGGCGGTCGCGGGACCGGGGCCATACTCGGGGTTCGGGTGCTCGAGCTTCTCGCGAAAGTGCGCGACGGCCGCATCGACGTCCTCGCCGAGCAGGGCCCGCAGGTAGAGGCCCTGGTCCTCGTAGAGTCGCTCGAACGGCGGCTCCCCCTCGTAACGGTGCCGCTCGGAGAGCCGGCGGCCGTACTCGGTCAACTCGACCGCCTTGCGAATCTGCGCCGGATCGCTCAGCAGCGGGGACATGCGCACGACCGAGGCCAGGTGCGAGACGTCCAGGTGGTAGCCGTCCTCCTCGAACAGCTCGGGGTGGGCGGCGACGAGCTCCGTCAGGCTGGTTCCCGGTGCCGGCGTGACCCCACGGCGCTCCAGGTCGGCCGCCAGGTTGATCCCGAGCTGGCGGTGCAGCTCCTCGACGAGCAGGCCGGCGCAGCGAGCGCGGACGGACTCATCCCCCTGGAGCTGCTCGAACGCGGTGATCGCCGAGCAGGTGCCGTAGTGCTGGAGGATCAGCTCGAAGCCGCGCCGGGGATGGGCGCCGCCGGAGAACGCCAGGTCGACGATCGCCCCCAGGCGGTCGTCAGCCTCCTCGGGCCGGTACGCCTCCAGGGCCTGGGCGACGGGCTCGCGCTCGCCGATGGCGCGAAAGTAGGACCAGGCGGCGACCAGGTCGCCGGCCGCCAGCAGCCGCGAGCCGACGGTGCGGATCGCCTCGACGTACCGTTCCTCGTACCGCGACCGCCCGGGTTCGGGCAGGTCCGAGAGCGGCCCGTCGACAACGGCCGGCAGGCCCAGGTCGTGACGAGCCTTCAGGAGCAGCGCATCGAGCAGGACGCGCGGCCGCGCGTCGGCCTCGGCCAGCCGGATCAGGTGGTCGAGCATGGGGCCGGCCCCGGACCCGTCCCGGAGGCGGTCGAGGGCGTCGAACTCGGTCGCGACGGCCGTCGCGTCTGACATGGCGGGGGTCCTTCGGGGCGCAGGGAGCCGATCCGGGGGCGTGACCCGGGCCAGCTTCCAGGCTACACCGCGGGCGAGTCCCCGGCGAGCCCGGACCCGGGGCCGTGCCCGATGACACGGCGCCCAGCTCACTCGCCGTCGGCCTTCGCCTCGGGCGGCAGGCCCGCCGCCCGGGCGGCGTGGCCGTTGGTCCCTGCCAGCTTGGCCCCCTCGCTGCGGGCGCCGGCCGACCAGCAATTCTGCTCGTAGCAGTCGACCAGGATCTGAGCGGCCTCGTCGATCGAGTCGGTCACCATCAGCAGGTTCAGGTCCTCGGGCGAGACCATGCCGTTGCCGAGCAGGGCGACCTTGATCCAGTCGAGCAGACCCTGCCAGTAGGCCCGGTTGTACAGGATGATCGGGAACCGGTGGATCTTGTGCGTCTGGACCAGCGTCAGCGCCTCGAACAGCTCGTCGAGGGTCCCGAAGCCGCCGGGGAAGATCACGAAGCCGTCGGCGTACTTCACGAACATCGTCTTCCGCACGAAGAAGTAGCGGAAGTTGATCGACAGGTTCGCGAAGCGGTTGCCGTCCTGCTCGTAGGGCAGCTCGATGTTCAGGCCGATCGAGAGGCCATCGGCGTCGCGGGCGCCGCGGTTGGCCGCCTCCATGATGCCGGGACCGCCGCCGGTGATGACGGCGAACCCCTCCTCGCTGAGGCGGTGGGCCAGGGCGTGGGCGGCCAGGTAGTCGGGGTGCTCGGCGCCAATGCGGGCCGAGCCGAAGATGGCCACCGCCGCGCCGACCTCGGCCAGCGCGTTGATGCCGTGGACAAACTCACCCTGGATCCGCAGCACGCGCCAGGGGTCGGTGTGGGTGAACCGGCCCTGTTCGGGCGCCAGCGGCCTGGGGGTGCGCGAGTGGCTGCGCTCGAAGAGCTGCTCGTCCTCGGTCGGCAGTCGAAACTGGGGGCCCATCGTCCGGGCGCGGCCACGGCGGTCGGTGCCGTTGGGGGTCGGGTCGGGGGACGCGGGCGGGAGGGAGCCCCGGCGGGACTCCTCGGGAGACGATTTCGGGCCACCAGGGCCCCTCACGGCTGACATACTCGATGATCCTCGTCGTCGGAGCGGAACTGCGACCGGCCGTCGGGGCCGGTCCAGGGCGCTGGACGCACCGCAGGTTCGATACCAACGCGAATGCTCGGACCAATCCTAGGCCCGGTCCAGCGCAGCGGTCCGCTCCGGCGCCCATTTTCCAGACGCCGGGCGGGCCGGTACACTGAGATACGACGGGCGGGTTGCCTGCGTTCGGAACCCCTCGCGTCCCGCCCACCGCCCCCGGCCGGGCGTCGTCCCGTGGCCACCGTCCGGACACCGCACTGCCGTCCGGAGGGGAATGCTCCGGCCCACCCCGAGTGACACCTTGCCCATGGAACGGCCCGCCGCCTCCCCCGCACCCGTCGATCCGGCCCAGGACTCGCCATTCCTCCGCGCCTGCCGGCGGCAACCGACCCCGGTGACCCCCGTCTGGCTCATGCGTCAGGCCGGCCGCTACATGGCCGACTACCGCGCTGTGCGCGCCAAGGTCGGCTTCCTCGAGCTCTGCCGGTCGCCTGAGCTGGCCGCCGAGGTCACGATCACGGCTGCCGAAAAGTTGGGCGTCGATGCCGCGATCCTGTTCGCCGACATCCTGCTGATCCTCGAGCCCCTGGGCCTGAAGCTCGAATTCGCCAAGAACGAGGGGCCGGTGATCCACAATCCGGTGCGATCGGCCGGGGACGTCGACCGGATCGCCCCCGAGATCGACGCGGGGTCGCTGGGCTACGTCTACGACGCCGTGCGGCTGATCCGCGCAAACCTCAGGCCGGAAACGCCTTTGATCGGTTTTGCCGGAGCCCCGTTCACGCTGGCCTGCTACGCCATCGAGGGGGGCTCGTCGCGGCATTACGAGCGGGCCAAGACGTTCCTTTACAAGGATCCGGGGGCCTGGGACGCGCTCATGGCCCGCCTGGTGGATGCCACGGTTCTCTATCTGAATGCGCAGGTGGCCGCCGGGGCACAGGTCTTGCAATTGTTCGATAGCTGGGTGGGCTGCCTGTCACCGTTCGACTACGCCCGGTTCGTGCAGCCCCACATGAAACGGCTCATCGCCAGCCTCGCCCCGGACGTGCCCGTGATCCACTTCGGGACCGACACCGGGGCGCTGCTCGAGTTGCAACGGGACGCGGGAGGCTCGGTGATCGGCCTGGACTGGCGGGTGAACCTCGACGAGGCGTGGACCCGCCTCGGGCCGACGGTGGCCGTGCAGGGGAACCTGGACCCGGTGCTGTTGCTGGGCCCGGTCGAGGAGATGCGGCGCCAGGTGCGTCGGGTCCTCGATCAGGCGGGCGGTCGCCCCGGGCACATCTTCAACCTGGGCCACGGCATCTCGCAGCACACGCCGGTCGACCACGTGCTGGCGCTGGTCGACGCCGTCCACGAGTACCGGCCACGTGGTGAAATCTGAACCACCCCGGCGGCATTCTGGAAAATTGGACATCGGAGGACTTGAAGATCGCGCGAAGGCGGCTTATCGTGATTTGATCCGTAGGGGGCGTGAAGATCCGGTGAGCGATTGACGACGATCGCCCTCCCCACGGCCCTGCCACCTGACTGATCCTGCCTGCCGCGAGGTGCTCACACCTCGCTCCCCCGCCCTCATCGTCGCACGGCCCGTCCTGGGCCGGTTCGTCTCCTGCCCAGTCTCTTCAGGCTCGCGAACCCGGTACGGTGTTCGGAGTCTGAGTCCTGGCGACCCGGGGTTTCTCGATCCGAGATCCCGGGCCCCGTAAGAGTCAGCGTCATCCGTCAATTTTCCGGACCGAGGAGAGTGGAAATGCGTCAGACGAAGCGTCGCGGTTTCACGCTGATCGAGCTGCTGGTGGTCATCGCCATCATCGGCGTGCTGATCAGCCTGCTGCTGCCGGCCGTGCAGAGCGCCCGTGAGGCCGCTCGCCGCGCCCAGTGCGTCAACAACCTCAAGCAGATCGGCCTGGCGCTGCACAACTACCACGACGTGCAGGGCGCGTTCCCGGCCGGCGTGCAGTTCTACGGCAACTGGGACACCGGCTGCGCCTACGGCGCCCGCGGTCACAGCCTCTTCACCTCGATCCTGGCCCAGATGGAAGGCGGCACGATCGCCAACTCCATCAACTTCAACTTCGCCGCCGGTGCGGCCGGTGCGAATCCGTTCGGCCACGGCGGCCGGATCAACTCCACCGCGCTGCTGACCCGCGTCAACACGTACATCTGCCCGTCGGAGGCCTCGCAGCAGCGGCCCTACGACGTCCCGGCCGTGAGCAGCAACCCCTACAGCATGAGCTCGTACGCCGGCGTCGGCGGCACCTACGACGTCATCCGCTGGTGGTACGGCTGCCCGAACGAGATCGAGCCGACCGGCATGTTCGCCAAGAACTTCAGCTACAAGATCGTCGACAACACCGACGGCACCAGCAACACGATGTACGTCGGCGAGACCTCGCGGTTCAAGAACGACACCGAGCAGGTCTTCAACACCTGGACCCGCGCCCTGTGGTTCGGCACCTCGATCTCCGGCGTCTCCCGCGTCCAGGGCTTTGCACTGAACCTGGCCAAGATCAACGCCGGCATCGCGATCCCCGACACGCCGTCGAGCAACCCCTTCACCGACTTCTCGAACCCGATCTACCAGAACGCCGGCCAGTTCGGCTTCCGCAGCATGCACCCGGGTGGGGCCAACTTCCTGTTCGGCGACGGCTCGGTCCGGTTCATCAAGTCCACGATCAACATGGGGACCTACCAGGCCGCCAGCACCCGGGCCGGTGGCGAGGTCATCAGCGCCGACGCCCTGTGAGCGATCGGTCTGACGTGTCCCCCGAGCACAGTGTTCCGGCCCCGACAGCCTGTGAGGTTGGTTTGATGAAGAAGTCCCTGTTCGCGTTCGGTGCCGTCCTGGTCCTCGGCCTCGTGGGCTGCGACAGCAACCCCGATGGCCCGACCATCCCGTCGGACGCTGCGGCCAAGGCCGCCGCGGCCCCGCCGGCCGACACCACGGCCAAGACCATCAAGAAGGGCAACCGGAACATGCAGTCGCCCGAGCCGGCCAAGGCCGACTGATCGGGCCCCGGCCCGATCCCGGTCACAGGCCTGCCCCACGGCGGGTTGCTCACGCGGGGGCAGCGTCCAGCTCGGACGCTGCCCCCGTTCTCGTTTCCAGCGCCTCTCGCGGACCCTTGCCGGGTGCGGAGGCGAACTTCTATGATGTAAGTCTCTGTTGGTCGCCCGATCGACGAGCCGCCACCGGCGAGTTCCGACGACGCGGCCCAGACTTCAGCGGCGAAGGGGGCTCCGGGCCCTCGAATCGGGCACGGTGCCGATCCAGACCCGACCCCCGACGTGGAGGCGCTCTCGGTGCTCGATCGGATGGGACGCGGTGACCGGGTTGTGATCATCGGGGCCGGCCTGAGTGGCCTGGTCGCGGCGCAACGGCTGCACAGCGTCGGCTCGGGTTCCGGAGCACGGGCCCCGCTGGAAGTCTGTGTCGTCGAGAGCCAGCCCCGCATCGGGGGCGCCATCTGGACCAATCACCGCGACGGCTTCACCCTCGAGGGCGGCGCCGACTCGTTTATCACGAACAAGCCCTGGGCCGTTGACCTGTGCCGCGAGCTCGGCCTCGGGGATCGGCTGATCAGCACCGACCCGAAGCATCGTCGCTCGTTCGTCGTCCGCAACGGACGACTCCAGCCGGTGCCGGACGGCTTCGTGCTGATGACGCCCAGCCGCCTGTTGCCGCTCCTGACCAGCCCGGTGCTCTCGGTGCGCGGCAAGCTCCGCATGCTCCTGGAACGGTTCATCCCCAGGCGCCGGGACGCCAGCGACGAGAGCCTGGCGGCATTCGTCCGCCGCCGCTTCGGGCGGGAGGCGCTCGACCGCCTGGTGCAGCCGCTCATCGGCGGCATCTACACCGCCGACCCGAACGAGCTGAGCCTGGGGGCGACCCTGCCCCAGTTCCCCGCCATGGAGCGTGAGTTCGGCAGCCTGATCCGGGGCGCCGCGATCCAGGCCCGCGCCAATCGCGCGCTGGACCGGGGCGCCTCCGGGGCCCGTTACGGCCTGTTCGTCTCGCTGGACTCGGGCATGGAGCTCCTGCCGCAAACCCTCTGGCGCACGCTGCCCTCGGGTACCGTGCGGCTGGCCACGCCGGTGCGGCGGCTGATGCGGCCCGATCCGCAGGGGCCCTGGCGAGTCGAACTGCTCGACGGCACCGCGGTCGAGGCCGGCGGCGTCGTCATCGCCACCGAGGCCCACGCCGCTGCCAGACTCCTGGACGGCCACGATTCCGAGCTGGCGCAGCAGCTCCGCTCGATCCCGTACGCCTCGTCGGTGATCGCGAACATCGCCTACCGCCGCGACGCGATCGCCCACCCGCTCGACGGCTTCGGTGCGGTGATCCCCATCGTCGAGAACCGCTCGATCCTGGCCGTCTCCTTCACCAGCGTGAAATTCCCAACCCGCGCCCCCGAGGGGACCGTCCTGATGCGGGTCTTCGTCGGCGGCGCGACTCAGCCGCACCTGTTCGACCTCGACGACGCCCAGATCGAGGCGCTCGTGCGACAGGAGCTGGGCATGCTGCTCGGGGTCCGCGGCGAGCCGCTGCTCTGCGAGATCGGCCGTCACACCCGGGCCATGCCGCAATACACCCTCGGACACCTCGACCGCGTGGCGGCGATCCGGCAGTCGCTGGCCCGGCACCCGGGGCTGGAGCTGGCCGGCAACGCCTACGATGGAGTCGGCATCCCGGACTGCGTGCGCTCGGCCCGCGAGGTCGCCGACCACCTGCTGGCCCGGCTCCGCGACGCCAGCCGCTCCGCCGCCTGAGCGGCGGGTTCAGGGCGCGGTCGGCCCGAGCGGCCGGAGCCGGATCGCCCGGAAATCGACCCGGCCGTTGTGGCTCTGCAGGCCGATGCGGCCCGACGTTCGCGCCAGCCCGGTGTGCTCGGCGGCCAGCTCCGGGTGCCGGTCCATCCGGTCGTCGACCACGACGGCGCCGTTGAGCCGCACGATCAGACGCGGCCCCTCGGCCCGGAGGACCATCGTGTTCCACTGGCCGGGTGGCCGGAGGTGCCCCGGCTCGGGCGCGGCGACGTGGTAGAGAGCGCCGGTCTTCTGCCAGGGCTGGATCTTCCGATGCGCCTCGGCGTCCTCGTCCAGGATCTGGATCTCCAGGCCGGTGCGGGAGATGTGCGAGTCGTCGGCGGGCGCCCTCAGGTACACGCCCGAGTTGGCGCCGGGGCTGGTGCGAAATTCCAGGCTCAGCTCGAAGTCGCCGTGGTCCTGCCGCGTGGCCAGCCAGCCGCCGCCCTCACCGCGGCTCACGAGCAGGCCGTCCTCGACCTCGAACGCCCGATCGGCCTGGCCCGCCGGCACGCGGGCGGCGATCCGCTCCCAGCCGGCCAGGCTCTGGCCGTCGAAGAGCGCCACCTCGGGTTGGTCGTCGACGAGTCCCGGAATCAGAAGCAGGCAGAGCAGGGCGGCGAGTTCCATCACGGGTCACTCCTCGTGGCGAACGGGGCCGGTCGGTCAGCGGACACCGGCGGGCGCCGGGTCCGCGGGCCTGAGCTCGCGGACGCTGGCGGCCCAGGCCGGCTCACGCAGGTTGACGCCGAGGATCCGGGGGAGCCCCCGACAGGCCTGCGGGAAGTGGGGGTCGACGATCCCGCGATCGGCGACCGCCTGGATGTCCAGGGGGGGCGTGACGGTCACACTCTTGAGCAGCCAGAGTGTCGCCGCCCCGAGCCCGACCGCCAGGTGCGCGGCGATCGAGTCGGTTGTCACGTCCCAGCAGTGCGGGAGCAGGGCGGTCGCGCCGGAACGCTCCTGCTCGTCGAGCCAGCGGCGCGGCTGGAGGACCGGCACCGCACCCTGCGACCAGACGGCATCGAGGCCGGCCCGGGAGTCGGTCACCCGCAACCGATCGGGCAAGAGCGCGGCGCAGCCGTGGGCGCTGAGGTCGAGCGCGTGCAGGGCCAGGCGGTGGGCCCGCTCCTCGCCCAGCCCGTGGCACCGATCCAGCTCCCGCACGCAGTCGGCGATCGGGCCGCCGCCGGCGATGAGCACGACCCGCTGATCCCGGCAGGCATCCAGGACGGCGGTCAGGGCGGCGGGGAGCCCGGGCCAGTCCAGCAGGCTGCCCCCGACCTTGGCCACCACCAGCTCGCTCACGGCCGACCTCCGGCCGCCTCGAGCCGGGTCATGGCCAGCCGCAGCAAGGCCGAAGCACACCCCGCGCCCGAGGCCACGGGTCCCCACAGGGCGTCGAGCGCCACGATCGTGGCGTCGGCCGGGAGGATCCGACCCGCGAGTTCCCGGGCCAGGAAGGCCCCGGTGCCGGCGATCACGGCGGCGCGGGGCGGGCCGACCGCCGTGGTGGCCGTGGCCACGGCCGCCTCGAGCCGGTCGAGCAGGGTCCGGTGCGCCGAGAGCGCCAGCACCCGGGCGTCCTCCGGAGTGAATTCGGTCGCGTCGGCGCAGACCATCCGGGCCAGCCGGGCGATCGCGAACTCGACGGTCGCCGGCCGGCCGTCGGCGGTCGACTCGTCGATCGGATCGGGCTCGATCTGGCCCAGGACGAGATACACATCGTGGGTGGTCGCAAACAGCTCGGCGGCCACGCCGACCGACTGGCCGCGATAGTCGAGCGCAGTGGCCAGCGCACAGACGGGCGTCCGGCGCGTCCCGGCGTAGACCAGCTCGCCCGACCGGAGTCGCGTCGTGTCCGTCCGCCCCCGGGGCACCGCGCGTCCGTCGCGCAGGGGAATCAGGTCGCTGGTCGTCGAGCCGATGTCGATCAGCAGGGCAGGACCCTCGGTCACCAGGCCGGCGGCGACCTCGGCCAGCGCCAGCCAGTTGGCGGCGGCCGCGAGGCCGGGCTCGCGCTCGATCTGCTCCGGCCGGTGGAACTGGCCGTCGGTGCCCCAGACCTGGAGCGCCCCGGGTTCCACCAGGGTGAGGGTGGCCCGCAGCACCGAGCGGACGCCCTCGGCCTTGGTGGCAAAGCAGTCGCAGAGTTCGGCCGTCATGGTCAGGGCCACGCGGTCGAAGGCCGGTAGGGTGCCCGCCAGCTCGGCCAGCACCCGTGGCAGGTCGTCCGGGCTCTTCCAGAGGGCAAATGGCACCGAGCGCGCCGGGCCCTCGCTGTGCGCCGCCTTCACGTTCGCCCCGCCGATGTCCAGGGCCAGCCAGCGGCCGGCGGCTCGGGTCTCGCTCACGACGGCTGCTCCACTGCGGTGTCCGGGGTGTCCCGCTCGCAACGGCCGGAGGGCCAGAACCGGATCCCGCCACTCGCGAGGTCCGGGGTCAGCGACCGCACCCGATCGCCGGGCGCCGCGGGCCGATCCTCGAACCAGAGCCGGGCGAGGAGCCCGGGCGAGAACAGTTGCCGCCAGCCGACGTACGAGGTCGTCGGCCGGGGGTTCAGCTCCAGGACCGTGACCGTGCCGGTCCCGGCGTCCCAGAGACCATCAAGCCCCACCCAGCCCCGCAGGCCCGGCACGGCGGCGATCGCGGCGTCGAAGGCCGCCACCGGGATGGCCCCCGCGCAGGGCACCGAGCCGCCGGCATACTGGAACATCTCGCGCTCCATTTCAACCCACTGGCGGGCCACCCCGACACGAACCGCCGACCCGTCCGAGCCGACGAGATACGAGACGCTCACCGGGATCCCGGCCACCATCGGCTGGATCAGCCGACCCGAGCTCGCGGCGGGCAGGGCGGCAAGTCCGGCGGCGTCGGACACCCGGTGGGTGTCGATCGACCCGGCCCCATCGCGCGGCTTGACCACGACCGGGAAGGACGCCGGTGCCGGGGGCGGAGCCAGCGCCTCCCAGAGGCGTCCGGGCGGGGTCGGAATGCCGAGCGAGGCGAGCTGGAGCCCGAACCGGAACTTGTCGGCGGTCTGCTCGATACCGTCCGGCCGGCAGCCCAGCGACCGGGCTCCCCAGGCATCGAGCCAGCCGGCGCGTTCCCGCAGGAGGTCATCAGTCTCCGGGGCGACGACCAGCGTGGCGACGGCCGTGGCGGCGAGTTCCCGCAGACGATCTCGCTCGGCGCCGGGGCCGATGCGGGCAACGGTCCAGGGGCCGGGCTCGTCGGGCAGGCGATCGTCGAGGGTCATGACGACCGTGTGGCCGGGCAAGCGGGCGAAATCCTTGGCCAGGGCGCGCCGCATGGCGCCCCCCTCGGCGGCCCAGGAGGCGGGCAGGTCTTGACCGGCCAGGCCGCCGCCGGTCACGTATTCATGCACCAGGATCGTCCGGCTCACGAAATCTCCGCCCCCCGCGATGAGCGTTGTGCCCGATGCAGATCGTCCCCGTCCTCGACGTTCGCCAGGGCCAGGCCGTGACGGGCCAGGGGGGGATGCGGGCCCATTATCGGCCGGTCGCCAGCCGATTGCAGCCGGGGACCTCCGACCCGCGCCGGCTGGCCGCCGTGTACCGGGACCGCCTCGGACTCGATCAGCTCTACGTGGCCGACCTCGACGCCCTCGCCGGCCACCCGCCCGACCTGGCGCTCCATCGCGACCTGGCCGGCGGCGGCGTGGACCTGTGGGTCGACGCCGGTCTGGTCGACGCGGGCGGGGCCGAGGCCCTGATCGGGGCCGGAGTCACCCGCCTGGTGGCCGGGCTGGAGACCCTCTCCGGCCCCCAGGCGCTCGCCGGGCTGGTGGACCGGATCGGGCCCGATCGGCTCGTGTTCAGCCTCGACCTGCGGGGTGGACAACCGCTGCACCCGGCCACGGGCCCGTGGCCCGAGGCGGCCCGGGACGTGGCCGACCTGGCCATCGCCGTCGGCGTCCGGCGAATCCTGCTCCTGGACCTGGCCCGGGTCGGGACGGGAGCGGGGGTCGGCACCGACGACCTGCTCGCCCGGGGCCGGGCCGCTCACCCGTCGGTGGCCTGGTCGGTCGGCGGCGGCGTCGCCGGCCTCGCCGATCTGATCCGGCTGGAGCGGCTCGGGGCCTCGGCCGTGCTGGTCGCCTCGGCGCTCCACGACGGGCGGATCGGGCGGGCCGAGCTCGCCGCGCTGCGACCCGGGCCGGGCCGCCGGCGGCCCTGAATCGCCGCCGGGCCCAAACCGGGCTCCTCCGCCGGGCCGGATCGGCCTACAATCCGGTCGGACTCCGAACGGCGAGGGACGCACATGGCCACCGCGGGCGATGACGGCAGGGACGAGGCGCTCGGCCAGCTCCGGACCCGGCTCCAGGGGCTCCGGCGCGCAGGGGTCGATCGGATCCCGCGCCCGCCGCTCCTCGACCGGCCGCCGATCCTCCCGGTCGCGGAACGGGCCCCCGCACCCGTGGCGGTGGCGGCGCCCCGCGTGGCTCCGGCCGTCGTGGCCCCACAGCGACCGGCCCCCGCCCCCACCCCCGAGCCCGCCGCCCCCCCGGTCGAGGAGCGCTCGAGGCCGCCACGGCCGGAGCCTTCCCGGGCCCTGCCGGCGCGGGCCGCGAACCTGTTCCAGGAGCCCGAGGAGGACCTGGGGCCGGAGATCGCCGCCGGGCTCCGCCCCGGTCTGCTGGAGGTGATCCGCGCGGAGGTCGCCGGCTGCACCCGATGCGAGCTGCTGACGAGCACCCGCACCCAGACCGTCTTCGGCGAGGGGAGCCCGTCGGCCCGGCTCATGTTCCTCGGCGAGGCGCCCGGGGCCGAGGAGGACCGCACCGGCCGGCCGTTCGTGGGCAAGGCCGGCCAGCTGCTCACCGACATGATCACGAAGGGGATGGGGCTGCCGCGCGAGGAGGTTTACATCGCGAACATGCTCAAGTGCCGCCCCCCGGGCAATCGCGACCCGCAGCCCGACGAGGTGGCGAACTGCCGGGGGTACCTGGAGCGGCAGGTGGCCCTGATTCGGCCCGAGTTCCTCTGCCTGCTGGGCCGGATCGCCGCGCAGTCGCTGCTGGAGACGGCCCTGCCGCTGGGCCGGCTCCGGGGCCGCTGGCACTCGTACCGGGGCATCCCGGCGATCGTCACCTACCACCCGGCGTACCTGCTGCGGAACCCCGAAGGGAAGCGCGACGCCTGGGAGGATCTCAAGATGCTGATGACCGCCATGAAGATCCGCCCCCCGGAGCGGCGGCAGGGGTCCTGAGCCGAGCTCGGGCGCGGGGATCGGGTCAGGTGGGGATCGGCAGGACCTTCTGGATGGCGTCCTGCACGTCCTTCATCTTGATCGGCTTGCACAGCACGACCACGCGGTCATCCTTGGGGAGGCGCTCGCGCAGCTCGTCCTGCTTGGGGCCGAGCAACACGACGGTCGCCAGCGCCTGACCGCTGCCGCGGGCCTTGGCCTGCAGGCTCAGGTAGTGTTCCAGGACGTTGCCGGTCTGGCCGTCGGCGTCGAAGAGGACGGCATCCGGGGTGAACTCGCGATAGCGATCAACGGCCCGCTCGGCCTTGGCAACGTGCAGGACCTCGTAGCCCATCCTGGACAGGACCTTCTGGAAGGTGTCCTGGATGCCGTTCTGGCTCTCGACGCAGAGGACCTGCTTGGGCCGCCTCAGGGTGGCGGCGTCGAAGGCGTTGGCCAGCAGCTCGGTGTCGCTGAGCTCGACCATCGACTTCTCGCGCACCACCGACTCGGCGCCGTCTTCCGGGGCCGCAGAGCCGCCGGCATAGGCCTCCAGGTCGTCGACGACCTCGGAGAACATCTGGTACCGCTGGTTCAGCTCGATCTTCATCATCTTGTCGATGATCCGACAGAGCTCCGGCGGCGGGGCCGAGCGCATCTCGCTGATCGGCTTGATGGCGCCGAAGGACCGCTTGAGCATCTTGGCCAGCGAGTCGCTGGTCTCGACCTCCGGGAGCGGCAGGACGCCGGTGAGCATCTGGTAGAAGACGCAGCCCAGGAAGAAGATGTCGCTGCGCCAGTCGCCCTTGTGGCTGCCGCAGGTGCGCTCCAGGGCCGAGTAGTCGACGGTGCGGGTGTGCGCGAATTCGGCCAGGCGGTCGTCGGCGACGGTGGCCAGGCCGAAGTCCACCAGCTTCGCCTCACGGCGGGTGCTGATCAGGATGTTCGTGCCCTTGATGTCGCGGTGGGTCACACCCTCGTTGTGGGAATAATTCATGCCGCGGGCCAGGCCGAGCATGATGGGCAGGCCCTCGTTGGCGTCGAGCTGGTGGCGGATCTTGAGGAAGTCGCGGAGGTTGGAGCCCTCGACGTACTCCATGGCCATGAACGGCAGGCCGTCGGTCTCGCCGTGCTCGTAGATCTGGACGATGTTCGGGTGCTTCAGCTCGCAGCCCGCCTCGGCCTCCTGGGTGAACCGGGCGACGGCCGCGGGGTCGGTGGTGAACCGCTTCCGCAGGACCTTGATGGCCACGGGCTGGCCGGTGTCCTGGTGTTCGCCGCGGTAGACGCGGGCGAACGAGCCCTCGGCGATGTGGAACAGGACCTTGTAGGGACCGTAGAAGAAGCCGCGGGCCTCCCCCTTGAGCAGCTTGTCGCGCTGCCAGCTGGTGAGCCAGCCCTTGCGCATCACGGTCCGGATCAGGGCCTCGGCGGAGCCGTCGGCCGAGTCGTTCTGGGCCTCACGGGCCTGGGAACGGGAGATCAGGCCGATGAGCACGGCCTGCTCGGCCACGGAGGCGGCGTCGAGTTCGATCATCGCACGTTACCCCGACTGGGCTCGGTCACCACGGAGAGAGGAGAGTCGAGGGCGCCCCGGGGCGACAGCCGCTCGATCCGGCAAATTCTAGCATCCCGGCTCGACCAGACAACGCTACGAACCGATCCGGCCCGCGTGACCCTGCCGTCTGGGCACCCCGCCGCAACCCGACCGTCAGGACCCTCAGGACCGGGCGTTACCGGCGGAATCGACCCTGGCCGGGCGGTTGCCGGGCCACCCGGCGCAGGCGGCGACGAGGGCGATGGCCGGCACGATCGGGGCCCGCATCCGCAGATCGGTCCAGTACACGGTGTGGGCCGCGCTCAGGGCGAGCAAGATGGCCGGGGCCACCGCCCGCGGCCAGCGACCGCAGCCGCCCCCCACCAGGCCGGCCGCCAGGGTCAGCCAGAGCGGCGCCGTCCAGGCGGCCGTCGCCCAGCGCAGGGTGCGGCCGTACACGGCCCCCGACGGCGCCAGGGCCCAGAACCGCGCCAGCCGGTCGAGCGAGGCGCGGGCGAAGTCGCGGGGATGGGCCCGGATGAAGTCGACCGCCTCCCGGCGCATCTGCCGGTCGGCGATCGGCTCGGGCAGGCCGGCGGCCCGGCGATTGATGCCGTCGAACCAGTGCCACTGGGCGTCGCCCGACCAGACCGCGCCCGGCGGGCCGTCCAGGATGTCGCGATAATAGACCGGGTTGTTCGCCAGCGCCAGGGTGTAGCCGCCGTGGGTGGTGGTCAGGATCGGCTCGCCGAGCTGGATCGCGTTGCGGACCGCCCAGGGGGCCAGCACCAGCGCCGTGCCGAGCGTCAGCAGGGCGGCCCGCTCCAGTCGGACGGCCGCCCGCCCCGGGGCGCAGATCCCGCCGGCCAGCGCCGCCAGGGCGGTGGCGCCCAGCGTGCTCGGCCGACACAGCCCCCCCAGCCCGAACATGAGCCCGCCGCCGAACGCTCCGGCCGCCGTCCCGCGCGCCGTCACGGCCAGGGCCCCGGCCATCAGGAGCGCGGCCATCGTTTCGGTCATCACCGACCGGGACTGCACCACCAGCACCGGGTCCAGGGCCACGATCAGGGCGGCCGCCAGCCGACGACGATCCGACAACCCCCACCGGGCCGCTGCCCGCTCGGTCAGGCCGATCGTCGCCGCGCCAAAAGCCAGGTGCAGGAAGCCGACCGCCGCCACCAGACCACCGGGCGGCACGATCGCCACGACCGGGGCCAGCACGATCGGGTAGAGCGGCGGGCGGTAGGCCGTCGGCCGGTCGTGAATCTGGAGGCCGCGGCCCTCGGCCAGGGTCGCGGCCAGGGGCAGGTAGTTGTCCGGGTCATCCGGCGGGGCGTCGAGCCACGGCAGGATCACCGCCAGCCGCGCCAGCAGTCCCAGGGCGATCACGGCCGCCAGCCACCAGCGGCCGGGCGTCAGCGCCATGGCCGCGAGTCCCAGAGCGGGCCGGCCAGTCCGACCAGCAGCCCCAGCAGCAGCCCGGCGACGTGGGCCGCGTTGGCGATCGGCCCGAGCAGGCCGGTCATGCACACGACCAGCCAGCCGAGCATCCACTGGATCGTCGAACCGGCGATCGTGAGCCCGCTCTCGGGCTCGTAGTCGCTCTTCATCCAGACGAAGCCGAACAGGGCATACACCACGCCCGACATCCCGCCGGGCATCGACAGCGTGTCCGGCCCCAGGCGATGTACGTCCCAGGCATATTGACCCAGGAACGACACGGGCGCGGCGCAGAGCACCAGCAGCAGGAGCAGCCGGCTACTCCTGCGCAGCTCGATCATCCCGCCCAGGCCGTAGAGGGCCATCATGTTGAACAGCAGGTGCGGCAGGCCGTAGTGCAGGAACATGGGGGTGAAGAGCCGCCAGACCTGGCCGGCCCGCAGCGGGGCCAGTCCGGCCGACGGGCTCCTCGGGTCGAGCGTCGTGAGTCGACGGCCGTCGGGCAGCTCGATGGCGACGATGTTCGGCGGCGTCAGGTACAGCGGCGCCATGGCCACCGTGTCGCGGCCCAGGCTGGTCCAGAGCGACACCGCGATCGACGCCAGGATGAGCGCATGCGTGACCGGACATCGCGCGGGGCTGATCACGTTCAGGCGGCCACTCAGGTCGACCGTCCGGCGCCGGTAGCTGCGGTCGGCCTCGGCGGCGGCCTTCCGCTTGGTGCGGGCAACCTTCTGGGCCTCCAGGTACCGCGGGTCGTCGGGGGCTTCGAGGAACCTGCCGAGCGCGTCGCGGCCGCGGGCGACGTGCTCCTCGCGGTGCACCCACACGCCCCAGCCGCCGACCGGGTCGGGCCTGGCCTCGGCGGGGATGTCGAGCGCGGCCAGGGTGTCCACGAACCGCAGGGCCCGCGCCTCGTCTCCGATCGACCCGATCTCACGCATCCGCCGCCTCGCTCTCGCCGCCGACCGGGCCGGACTCACAGGCCCCGCCCGGTCGCGACCGGGTCCGCGGCACCCCGTGTCATTCTAGCCCCAAACCCCTCCCGATCGCAGGAGATCCCCGGCCGCCACCGGGTCCCGACCCGCCTCGACCGAGCCTACCCGGTCGACCGGCGCTTCTGGTAGGCTCGAAACCGGCGGGGCGCCGGTCCGGGTCGTGGGGCGGGCGGCCCCCGAGCCGTCGTCCCCTTGCGGAATCTGCCTGCGATGTCCGATCGACCGATCCTGCTGTCCCTGACCAAGATGCGCGAGGAGGGCCTCGGCCTGCTCCGCGAGGCCGGCGAGCTGCGGTTCGCCAGCTCCCTGGAGCCCGCCGTGCTGCACCGGGAGATCGCCCCGGCCGACGCCCTGGTCATCCGCACCGCCGGCACGATCGACGCCGCCCTGATGGACCACGCCCCGCGACTGCGGGTGATCGGCCGGCACGGGGTCGGCTATGACCAGGTCGACGTGCCCGCCGCCACCGAGCGCGGGATCCAGGTCGTGTACACGCCGGGGGCCAATACCGAGGCGGTCGCCGAGCACACGCTGGCGATGATGATCGGCCTGTCGAAGCATTTCACCCCGCACATGCACGCCCTGGTCGAGGGCCGCTACAACGACCGGACGAAGCTCGTGGGCCGCGACCTGCTGGGCCGCACGCTCGGGATCATCGGCTTCGGGCGGATCGGGCGCCGGGTGGGCGAGATCGCCCGGATCTTCCGGATGACCGTGCTCTACCACGACATCGTGGCCGCCCCGGCCGAGGTCGAGGCCCGCGCCGGCGCCGTGAGGGTGGGACTGGACGAGTTGCTCGCCCGCTCGGAGTACGTGACCCTGCACGTCCCGCTCGACGCCACGACCCGTCGAATGATCAACCCGGACACGCTGGGCGTGATGCGGCCTGACGCGATCCTGATCAACACCTGCCGGGGTCCGGTGGTCGACGAGGCCGCCGTGGCGCGGGCGCTCGACACCGGCCGGCTCTGGGGCTACGGGGCCGACGTCTATGACGAGGAGCCGCCGCCGTCCAACCACCCGCTGATCGGCCGCCACGGCAACGTCATGCTCACGCCCCACAGCGCGGCCCAGACCGTGGAGAGCCTGACGAACATGGCCCGGGGCGTTGCGGAGGACGTCATCGGGGTCCTGAATGGTCGGACGCCGCTGAACCCGGTGAACGACCCGGCCGAGGTCGCGCAGAGGCGTCACCGGCTGGGCAAGCCCCCGCTGGATCGGCCCTGGGTCCCGGGGGCCTGAGCCGGCGGCGGGTGGGCGTCGCGGGTGGCACACGGGCCCCGGAGGCGGGGCCCGTCAGGCGATCAACGCCGGTGGAAGGTGCCGGTGAACGGCTGGCCGCCGACGGTGGCGGACAGCTCGCCGCGCAGCTCGTCGTAATCGAACGACCCGGGCGCCGAGGCGAACCGGGCAGCCCCGTCGGGGCGCGACTTGTCGGGGGCGGCGGTGAGCGTGACCGGCCTGGGGGCCGGGTCGTCGGGAGTGATGATGGTCGCCTTGACGTCGGCCGGCGGGGTGGCCAGCGGCGTCTTCATGTCGGCGCCCAGGAAGTAGGCGGCCAGGACGGAGCTCGGCTTGCCGCGGGGTGCCGTCCTGGTCGGCTCGAACGCGACCTCGGCAAAGCCGGACTCGCCGGGTAGCGGCATCATGAAACCGCCGTGCGGCCCGGCGGCCAGGACGATCATCGAGGGTTCGGGCGTCGGGGTGCCCTCACCGCAGCCGGCGAGCGTCAGCGCCAGGGCACTGGCTGCGAGCAACTTCCGGAACCGCATCGTCTGGATTCTCCTGCGAGTGCGGGACAGCTTCGAGCCCCCGGGTGCCCCGGGGTCCCGGGGCGCAACGAACCGGCCGGGGAGGCGACGACACGCTCCCCGGCCCACGGTCAAGGTGGTTGGACCCGGGTCGCACCGGTGTGGAGCGAGCCCGGGTCCGGATTCGTCAGAAGGCGTCGGCGCTGATGACCTCACCACCGTTGCGGGTGCCGAGCGATCGCCAGGTGCCGAGGTTCACGGTGTCCTTGACGAACTTCACCGAGCCGTCACCGAACAGCGCGTTGACGCCGCCGGGGTGATAGCTGCGGGCCGAGACGATGCCGTGCTCGCTGGGTACATCCATGATGCTGGAGCCGAATCCGCAGTCCCAGCCCTTCCAGTTCGGAGGGGCGACGTGGTTGTACAGGGTGGCGACGTACCAGGCGTACGCCCAGCCGTCCGAGAAGTCGGTGCCGTTGAGCCAGCGGCCGTTTGAGCTGAAGCCGCTGATCGTGCCCGGGTTCTGGCACAGGCTCATGGCGGCGTCCGAGGCGATCGGCACCGTCTGGGTGGCGATGAAGATGTTGTCGCCGTTCTGCTTGATGTTGGTGCCCGAGAGGCCCGAGCCCTTGCTCCGCTCGGCGGCGACGATCGTGCCGCTGGTGCCATCGGTGAACTCGGCCACGCTCACGCCCCGGCCCATGGTGAAGGCGCCGTTGGCGATGTCGGCCGTCTGCGCCAGGTTGTTGGGCCGGGTGCCGCCACCGGCGTACACCGTGTTGCCACCGAAGTTCACGCGGTAATTGTTCTCGCCGCGGGCACCCGGGGTGAAGTTCGGGTCGGTCGGGCAGAGGAACGTGTTCATCGTCACCGTGTAGGCGGTGAAGTTCGGGTGCGTGATCGTGGTGCCGCCGCCGGTGGTGATCTGGCCCACGTTGGCGATCTGGAAGTTCATGGCGTTGTACGCCACGCTCTGCTCCATGAAGTTCAGGATGTGCGTGTGCACCGAGTAGATGCCGATCCAGTTCCGGCCGTTGGCCAGGCTGGTGGAGTAGCTCGTGTAGTTGTTCTGGATCACGCCGGTGGTCACGTCGATCACGTCGGGGGCCATGCGGCCGGGCGGGAAGCAGTTGTGGGTGCTGTGGTAGTTGTGCAGCCCCAGGCCCATCTGCTTGAGGTTGTTGACGCACTGGGCGCGGCGGGCGGCCTCGCGGGCGCTCTGCACGGCCGGCAGCAGCAGGCTGATCAGCACGCCGATGATCGCGATCACGACCAGCAGCTCGATCAGCGTGAAACCACGACGCGGGCGGCTCGGACACGAACGCATGATGGAGGATTCCTCGACGGGCCGGACCCCGGACGCACCATGACGCGCGGCACGCCGGTCGGGATCGGGCTGGGGACGGAGCCTGGGACGATTGCGAATGGAATTCTGGGCGGAGAGGAGGGGGATTGGCGGGATGGCCCACATCGGCCGGTGCGGGTGGAGAGAGAACCCGCGAGAGGAACCATAGCTCAACAAATACCTTAGCCGGCCGTCAATCAACCTTCGTGAAGTTTGCGTGAAACCCGCCGAAAATCCCGGGTCCGGCCCCACCGCCGCCGCGGCTGGCGCTCCCTCCCAGCCGGTCGACGCGGGTCTACAATCCACCAGATCGCGATCGGTCCCCTTCGACCCGAGGGCCGGCCCGCCTCCAGGCGCCGGCAGAAAGCTCGCCTGCATGGCCCGTCTCGAGAGTCTGCTCGCGCCCCATCCCCGCGTCCGGATCGCCCGCAATGGGGCGCCCGACCCCGAGGGGACGTGCGTCCTGTACTGGATGCAACGCGCCCAGCGGGGCCGGCAGAACGCCGCCCTGAACCTGGCGATCGCGCTCGGGAACGCCCTGAACTTGCCGGTCGTCGTCGCCTTCGGACTCACGGCCAGCTACCCGGGAGCCGAGCGACGACACTACCGGTTCCTGCTGGAGGGCCTGGTCGACGTCGCCGCCGACCTCGCCGGGCGCGGGGTGGCCCTGGTCGTCCGCCTGGGTGCACCCGACGCGGTGGCCCTGCAGGTGGCCGCGCAATGCCGGCCGGCGCTGGTCGTCGGCGACGAGAACCCGCTCCGGGTCGGACGCCGCTGGCGGGCGCAGGTGGCGGAGGGGCTGCGGGTGCCGTTCCACGTGGTGGACGCGGACGTGATCATCCCCAGCGCCGAGTTCCCGAAGCCGGAGTACGCGGCCCGCACCCTGAGGCCCAAGGTGCACCGGGTGCTGGAATCATACCTCAAGCCGCTGCCCGATCCCGACGCCCGGGTCCGCTGGGCCGACGACACGGCCCCGCGCGGCGAAGCCGTCGAGGTGGCCGACCTGCTCGACCGCCTCGGCGTCGGCGGGGCGTCGGAGCTGCCCGGCTACCGCGGCGGCCGCGTCGAGGCGGAGGCGCGGCTCGACCGCTTCGTCCGCGAGCGGCTCGCCACCTACGCGACCGAACGGAACGAGCCGGTCCCCTACGGCACCAGCGAGCTCTCGGCCCACCTGCACTTCGGGCACATCAACCCGATCACCCTGGCCCTGGCGGCGCAGGAGAGCGGCGAGCCGGACGAGTCGGTCGCGAGCTTCATCGAGGAGCTGGTCGTCCGGCGCGAGCTGGCGATCAACTACGTGACCCACAACCCCGACTACGATCGCCTGGAGGGCTGCCCCAACTGGGCCCGGGCCACCCTGGCCAAGCACGCCGACGACCCGCGACCCGTGAGTTACAGCCCCGCGCAGCTCGAGACCGGCGAGACGGGGGACCCGATCTGGAACGCGGCCCAGAAGGAGATGCTCCTGACCGGCCGGATGCACAACTATCTGCGGATGTACTGGGCCAAGAAGCTGCTGCACTGGAGCCCGGACGCGGCAACGGCCTTCGATCTGGCGGTGCGGCTCAACGACCGCTACGAGATGGACGGCCGCGACCCCAACGGCTACGTCGGAGTCGCGTGGGCCATCGGCGGGCTCCACGACCGACCCTGGCCCGAGCGGCCGATCTTCGGCACCATCCGCTATATGAGCTACGACGGCATCCGCCGCAAGATCGACGCCGACGGCTATGTCGCCTGGGTCCGCTCGCTGGAGGCCGGCCGCGTCCGGGCCTGACCCGGCCCCCGCGCTACGCGATCGACTCCCGGGGCCGCCCCGTGACGGCCTGCGGCGGCCCGACCCGGGGGGCAGCCGTCGCCGGTGAGCGTTCGGGATCGCGGAACGTCGCCAGCAGCAGGAGGAGCACGACCGCATCGATGGCCATGGGCACCAGAAAGAGCGCGGAGGTGCCGGCACCCAGCCACATGACCACCTCGCCGGCCATCAGGCTGCCGATCAGCGTGCCGAGGCCGGTGGTCGTCATCACGTAGAGCCCCTGCGTGCTGGACCGCAGCTCGGGCGCGGTGCGACGGTCCAGGTACAGCGGGCCCGTGATGTGGAACAGCGCGATGGCCACCCCCTGCAAGGCCAGGCCCGGCAGGGTCACGACCAGCGCCGGCCGCGAGGCGAGCATCCCGAAGTACGACACCCAGGCGCAGAGGCCGAGGGCCAGGGTGGCGCGGTAGCCCAGCGTTCCGATGACCCGGGGCAGCACCAGCAGGACCCCGATCTCGAGCACCTGGCCCAGCGACATGGCCGCGGCGATCGAGGACCGGGGCAGTCCCCGCTCCGCCAGGTGCGCCGGCACGACCTGGTAGACGAACGGGGTCGTCAGGCTCACCCCGAAGGCCAGCGTCAGGAACAGCCCCATGCCGGGCCGACGCGCCAGCTCGACGGCCGTGCTCGCGAACGAACGCCCGCCCGAGGAGCGGGCCAGGGGGGGCGTGTGCGGCAGCCGCAGGCAGAAGACCGCCACCAGGCCCGAGAGCACCGCCGACAGCCCGAATGCGTCGGACGTCCGCCCGGCCGGGCTCGCCCCCAGGGCGACCCGGCCCGCCATCAGGCCCGAGACGGCCAGCCCGACCAGCATCCAGCTGACCGTGCCCCAGAGCCGCACGCCGCCGAACTGCTCGGCCGGCCGCTCCAGGTTCCGGAACGCCATGGCGCTGGCCAGGCCGTAACCGGGCGCCGTCAGGAGCCAGTAGGCCAGCAGCAGCGTGAACAGGCCCGGGGCGGAGTCGACCCAGCCGGCGGCCAGGACGGCGAGCAACCCCGTCCCCAGGGCGTAGAGCGTGGCCATCAGCCACTGCGACGGCACGCGACGGTCGGCCAGCTGACCGACGCCCAGCGGTGTCAGCAGCGAGGCGATGGCGAGGGTGGCAAAGATCCAGCCACGGGCCCGGCCGCCGATGTGCAGGTCGGCCAGGTGCACCGCCAGCAGGGGCCACCAGCACCCCTGGATCGCGAAGACCCCCGCCATCATGACCGAGAGCCGGGCCCGAACCCCGATCCGTGAGTCACCGCCCATGAGAGCCCCGCCGCCCCGGTCGCTGACCTTCCGGGGTCAGTCCCGATCATCATAGCGGCGAGGCCCGCCCCCGTCAGGCTCAGCCGAGGCGCATGGCCTCGCTCAGGGGCACCACCCGCACGATGGCGGTCTCGGGCAGGAGGCCGTCGAGGTCCTCGTGCGAGCCGGCCGGGGTGCAGTCGAGGTACAGCTGGCCGGCCTCGCGGTCGACGACCACCGGCCGACCAGCCGACCGCATCAGCGACAGCAGCCGCCGCTTCGACTGGTCGTAGGCGCGGTCCAGGGCGTCGAAGCGGGCCTCGGCCTCGGCGTCGCGGCCGTCGAGCGAGCGGGCGCGGGCGGCCTCGGTCCAGGCGGGGACCAGCTTGCCATACGCCCGGGCGGCGCCGACCAGGGCGTCGCGGCCGGCCTCGCAATCGGCGGCCAGGGCCTCACGGCCGACGACGGCCAGGGGCAGGGCGGAGGCGGCCAGGAAATGCCGGCGGGTCGGACGGCGGCCGGAGTCGTGCGAGTTCTGGGTCATGGCGGCGCGGACCTCCCTGTCTGCGGTCCCCGGCCGGGCGGGCGGGAGCGCCCCATCCCGGTGCGGACCAGGCCTGACGGGACCCCTCCCCGGGCGGGGCGCGGCGATCCCGACTGCAACACCGTCTTGTATCGGCCGGCCCCGGCACCCCGCTTGATCGCAGGGGGCGGCCCGCCGGCCGGCTGGTGCCTGGCGTCGACGGGGCCCGCTCGCTATGGTCGGGTGTCCCCCCGGCGCCGTCCCCAGGACGGGCCGTCCCACGTGCCTTCAGCCCAACGAGTTGCGCCATGATCATGCCGCTGGGTGACGTCGAGAAGACCGAGATCACCCCGTACGTCAACTACGTCCTCATCGCGCTGAACATCCTGGTCTTCTGGCTCCAGTCCTCGCGGCCCGAGGAGTTCACCATCGCGTACGCGGCCACGCCGTACGAGATCACCCACAACGAGGACCTCAAGGAGCCGATCCGCATCGAGCGCGAGGTGCAGATGCAGGACCCGCTCGGGCAGGTCAAGGTCGCCCGCAAGACCGAGGAGTTGCCCCAGGCGCCCGTGCCATTCCCGGTCTGGATGACGCTGTTCACCTCGATCTTTATGCACGGCGGCCTGATGCACCTGCTCGGCAACATGCTGTACCTCTGGATCTTCGGCGACAACGTCGAGGAGGTCCTCGGACACGTCCGCTACCTGCTCGTGTACCTGGCCTGCGGGTTCTGCGCCAGCATGGCCCACATCCTGGTGGCCCCCAACTCGCTGATCCCCAGCCTGGGCGCCTCGGGGGCCATCTCGGGCGTGATGGGCATGTACCTGGTCTGGTTCCCGTACAACCGCGTGCGGGTCCTGTTCCTGCGCATGATCACCGAGATGCCGGCCATCGCCGTCATCGGCCTCTGGATCCTGATGCAGGTGTTCCTGGGCCTGGGCGATCTCGGACACCTGGGCGAGAGCGGCGGCGTGGCCTACATGGCGCACGTCGGGGGCGCCGTCGCCGGACTCGGCTTCGGGTTCATGTTCCGGGACCGGGCCCGGTGGGTCCGGGAGCGGGCGGCGTACATCGGGCGGGGCCCCTGGGCGCACCGGGCCCCGGCGCCCTCGGAATGGCCGCGCTGAGCCGCCGCCGCCGGGCACGCGGGTTGCATCCCAGCTCCTCGACGTGACGATCCCGCGCGCCCGTCGCGGCCGCCGGCCTGGATCCGAAGGGCGCCGCGGGCCGACCCCATCGCGCGAGGAGGCACCGGTGAAGGCGCTCTTGCAACTCTTCGAGTCCAATGCGAAGGCCGAGCGGGCGGTGGCGGCCCTGGCCGCGGCCGGGTTCGACCTCAGCCACCTGCAGTTGATCCGGGGCGAGGTCGCGGACGCCCCCGGCGACCGCGGCGACCTGGCGCCCCGGCACAGCCCGGCGGTGGTCGAGCAGCTGGTCCGCGACATCGAGAGCGAGGACAAGGGGGGCAACAGCCAGGCGATCAACACCTGGCAGGGGGGCACCCTGGGCGGCCTGGGCGGCACGATCGCCGGCCTGGCGGTGATGGTGCTCTCGGGCACAGGACCCGCGCTGGCGATCGGGGCGGCCGCCACCGTCCTCGGGGGCGCAGCCACCGGCGGCGGCATCGGCGCGCTGCTGGGGGCCTGGTCCGACCGGGGCATCCCCGAGGATGAGGCCCGCGACTACCAGGCGGCCCTGGAGCGGGGCGCCCTGCTGCTCGTGCTGTCGGTGCCCGAGGATGATTTCCTCCGGGCCCGGGGCGTGCTCGACTCGGTGGATGCCCGCAGCCTGATCGAGCATCGCCACCGCTGGCAGAACGACCCGAACTACCGCTACCACCTCGATCGCGGCTGGCTCGACCTCACCGACACCGCCACGGGCTGAGGCCGGCCAATCCGCCCACGCCGGGGTTCGGCGTGGGCGGGGCGTCGGTGGCGGCCCGGCTCAGGTCGGCTCACCCGACATCGAGACCCGGTTGCCGCGGTCGTCCAGCCGGTCCAGAGTCCGGTCCAGGGCCTTCTTGAGCTTCTCGACGGCCGCGTCGAGCGCCAGGGGAACCTCGGTCGAGTCGGCCGCGACCACCACGGGGGCATGGCCGGCCAGGCCCACCTCGATCGAGCAGCGGATGTCGATCCCCTTCTTGTGGCTGTTCTGGTCCTGGAAGTACACCTCCACGCGACTGATCCGGTCCTGGAACCGGGGCAGCAGGGCAGACTCCAGCTCGCCGCGCACCTGGTCGAGCAGGGCGTCGGAGTTCTCGATGTGATTGTCGGTGCGCACCTGGAAGTGCATGTCCAGCTCCTCGATGGGGCCCGACCCGGCCCGATGTCCCGGCCCCGCCGCTGCGGCGGGACTCTCGCTCGGCCAGGTGCAGCGCCCGTGCCGCCGGACCCTCGGGGCGCAGCGGACGGCGGACGCACGACCCGCCCTGATTTTACCGTCCCCGCCGGACTCTGGGGCCAGGTCGTGCCTGGGCCCCGCCGAATTCTGACCGCGGGTCCCCACGGGCCAGGCGCGCGGACCACCCCCCGGACCCGTCCGACCGGACCGCGCCGCCCGCCTGGCAAGGCCCGATCCAACCCATTATGATGACCATGGGCTCACCCCAAGGGGTGCTCCTGCCCCTGGCGCCCGTAGCTCAGTTGGATAGAGCAGCTGCCTTCTAAGCAGCCGGTCAGTGGTTCGAATCCACTCGGGCGCATTGACTTACGGCGATCCACCGGAGCGAGGGGTCTGTTCCGGCGGCCCGCGATGGGCGGTGCCGGCGATCCCCGTGGGGAAGACGTGGGCGAGCATCGCTCTGGGACCGACCCTGACAGTGTGGTCAGTGCAGCCGCACCACGTAGGCGAGCGCCCCCAGCAGGCCGATCAGGCCAGCCGCTCCCAGCGTCCAGAGCGCCAGCCGCCGGAGTTCCGCCCGGCGATCCAGGCCGGCCAGCACCACGAGCCCGGCCGGCGTGATCTCCGCCACCCGGCCGATCTCGGACTTGCTGGTGAGGACCAGCTCGGCCGCCACCAGCTCCTTGAGCACCCGGTGCGACTGCGTGCGATTGACCTGGAAGCCGGCTCGCCGATCGGCCACCAGCATCAGGTGGTCGACCTGGAACAGGTCCGGGGCCTTCGTGCCCGCCGTCGACTGGTGGTCGCGCAGCACTTTCAAGATCAAGTGACTCATCTCTGAATCACTCAAGCGATTTGGCATGGGAGAGATCGCGGGGGACGATCAAAATCTCAACAACTCACCGGAGAGCACAACGATTCCGTCGGGGACGCATTCCGCCGACCGCATGCTTACCGCAGTGCAACACCTGTTATAGAGAGTCAGTCAGACGTTGTCTCTGGTTTTCGGGACGATTTCGCCGGCGACCCAGGCGCCCGGAGACTCGGCCTCGCCGCAGGCACGGCATCCCAGGAGTCCAGTCGCGGGATCACAGCACCCCGCGCGGCCCGGGCTGTCGGTCCGGACGGGGGCCGGCAAGTCGTGGGGGCCGGGGGTACACGCGCCGTGCCAGTGGTACCCGGGAAACCAGATGAGCGGTTTCCCCGTTGGCTCCCGAGTCACCAGGTTCCAGATGGAAGAAGGCCATGGCGGTATCGAGGCGGGCGGCCTGATCGGCCAGAGTCTGAGCCAGATCCAGGAGTTCGGCGCTGGCCAGCGAGTCGCGGCGGGCGACCGACTCGATCTGGTGCAGGGCGATGCCGATCTGCTCGGCACCCTGAGCCTGCTGCCGGCTGGCCTCGCGGATCTGCTCGACCAGGGTCGCGGTCTCCTCGATGGCCGGCACCAGCCGCTCGATGCGGATGCGGGCCTGCTCGGCGATGTCGAGCGAGGCCGAGACCAGGCGGTCGATCTCGCCGGCGGCCTCCTCGCTGCGCTCGGCGAGGGCCCGGACCTCGGAGGCGACGACCGAGAACCCCTTGCCGCCGATCTTGGCCCGGGCGGCCTCGATCGCGGCGTTCAGCGACAGGATCCGGGTCCGGCGGGCGAACTCGCCGATGACCTGGACCCGCTCGGCGATCGCCCGCATCGAGCCGACCGTCTCGGCGACCGCCGCGCCCGAGCCCCGCGCGTCGTCGGCCGCGCGGCGGGCCAGGTCGCCGGTCTGGGTCACGTGCGAGGTTGTAGCCTGGATCGATCCGACGATCTGATGCATGGCGGCCGACGCCTCGTGCGTCGCCTGCGCCTGCTCGCCGGCGGCCTGGGCCAGCTCGGTGGCGCTGGTCTTCACCGACCGGCTCTGCTGCGAGATCTGCCGCGCAGAGCCGCCGACGGCACCGACGACTCCACGGAGCTGCTCGGCCATGCCGTGCATCGCGCCCAGGATGCCCCGCGCCGGTCGGCCGGGTCCCGGACCCGTCGCGGCGGCTGGATCGACGGTCAGGTCCCCGTCGGCGATCCGCCCGACCACACCCTCGACCACGCTCGGCTCGCCGCCGACCTGGCGGAAGATCGTGCGCGGGACCAGGAGGCCGAAGGCGATGGCCAGGAGGAGCATCAGGCCGGCGAGCACCTGGTCGGCCAGCAGCAGCCGCTGGCCGCGCTCGACCAGCCGGTCGACCTCGGCGCGGGTGCGGGCCTCGACCTGGGCCAGGAAGGCGTCGATGGGCGCCATGATGCTGGCCTTGTTTCGCATGTACGCCGCATCGTGCATGGTCCGCACCGGCATCCCCGGCTCGGCCGGCGCGGCCAGGGGATGTCCCTCGGGGTCGAGTCCCTTGACCGCGTTCATGGCGACGGTCTCGGTGCGCACCAGGTCGTCGGAGTTCGCCTGAGCCTGACGCATCAGCGCGAACTCCGCCTCGGTGAACCCCATGCGCTGCATCAGCTCCTGCAAGGGAACCGTCTCGGTCGACCCGCGCGGACGTTTGGTCAAGTCGAGCACCAGGTCCCAGTACACCCGGTGGTAGTCGGCCGGCCGGGGGGCCTTGCCGTTGCGGATGTCGAGGATCTCCCAGTAGGCCGACTCGTGCGCCGGGTCCTTCGTGACCACGTAGAGCCGCGCCAGCCGGGTCAGGTCGTCGGAGCTCTGCCGCAGCTCATCGGCTAGCAGGTAGGAACGATAGCGCACCTCCTGCCAGCCGTTCATCCGGTTCTCGTTGCGGATCATCAGGATGCTGATGACCCCCAGGCCCAGAATGCCGAGCACCAGTGCCGTGAAGGCAATCGCGAATAACCGGCGCAGCGACATCGGTGGCGCCCTCGGGTGCGGTTCCGGACGCGCGGCGTCCGTCGGGATCGACACAGCTTACCACGAACCCGACCGCTGGTCGGTTCGAGGGCGCTGTGGCGATCCCGGTGGCGGCACACCGCCGGATGGCAGATTCCCGGTCAGACCTCGTCCTGCTCGCGGAGCTTGGCGAGCACGGAGAGGTCCTCGAGGGTGGTCGTGTCGCCGGTGCTCTCGCGGCCGGCGGCGACGTCGCGGAGCAGGCGCCGCATGATCTTGCCGCTGCGGGTCTTGGGCAGG
>CAZUZD010000025.1:0-34985 GCA_964624465.1 uncultured Isosphaeraceae bacterium | reverse complement strand
GTGAGCGACGAGAAGTACAAGGCCATCCGCAAGCTCGAACGCTACCTGGTCAACGCCCCCGAGGGCGAGTTCCTCGACCCGACCCGCTCCACCGTCTGATTGCCCCGGCCCGGCCCCGGACTTGCCTCGGGGTTTGGAAGCGGAGGCTTGCGAAGCTGTTGGATTCCCCGGAATCTGCCCGCCCGGGGCTCCTGGCGTCTCCTGGAGGACCCTGACGCCCGGTTCACGGCGACCTGACGGCACTCACGTCCCCTTCGCGAACGCGGGTGGCAGGGGCTGCAACGCGGTTCCCTGACTCCGGTTCGGTGTCCTTGCGACCCGGGAGGAAGGGATCATGTCCGCCACGCGGTCCGACCGTCCGGCCCTGAAGCCCCTGGCCGATGCCGACCTCGATCGGCAGGTCCGCCAGGCCGAGGAGCTGCTCTTCTCCGACCCCCGCGCCGGCGGTTTTGCCAAGGCGCTCTACCGGGGCGAGATCCGGCACCAGACGCTGTTCCCCTACCCGCAGCCCGACCCGTCACGGCGCGACCGAGTCGATGCGGCCGTGGCCGACGTCCGCCGGTTCGTCGAGGCGGAGATCGACGCGGCCCAGATCGACCGCGACGCCGAGATCCCGGCGAGCGTGATTGCGGGCCTGGCCCGGCACGGCGTGCTCGGCATGACCGCGCCCGAGGAGTTCGGCGGGCTGGGGTTCCGCCAGGCCGAGTACTGCCGGGTGATGGAGATCCTCGGCGGCCACGACGCCTCGACCGCCGTCTTCGTCAACGCCCACCACTCGATTGGCATCCGGGCCCTACTCCTGTTCGGGACCGAGGCGCAACGGCAGCGCTGGCTGGGCCCGCTGGTGCGCGGCGAGAAGCTGGCGGCGTTCGCCCTCACCGAGGAGCAGGCGGGGTCGGACGCAGCCAACGTCCAGACGACAGCCACGCCCGAGGATGGCGGGCGGGTCTACCGCCTCAACGGCGGTAAGCGGTACATCACCAACGGCGGGATCGCCGACGTGCTGACCGTCATGGCCCGGACCCCCGATCCGAAGGGGGGCGAGTCGCGGGTGACCGCGTTCCTGGTCACGCCCGACATGCCCGGCTTCGAGGTGCTGGAGGCCCGGATGCCGAAGACGGGCATCCGCGGCACCGCCACCGGCCGGCTGGCCTTCCACGACATGCCGGTCCCGGCCGAGAACATCCTCGGCCCGCTCGGCAAGGGCTTGAAGGTGGCGCTCACCGTCCTCGACTTCGGCCGGACCACCTTCGGGGCCAGCTGCACAGGGATGGCCAAGACCTGCCTGCAGGCCGCCACCCGCCACGCCGCCAGCCGCCGGCAGTTCGGCAAGCCGCTCGGCCACTTCGAGCTGGTCAAGAAGAAGCTCGCCCGCATGGCGGCCTTCACCTATGCCATGGAGGCGGCGACCTACGAGACGGCGGCCCTGATCGACTCCGGGGCCGAGGACTACATGCTCGAGACGGCCATCCTCAAGGTGTTTGCCACCGAGGCCCTCTGGGAGATGGTGTACGAGACGCTCCAGATCCACGGCGGCCAGGGCTACTTCCTCGACGAGCCGTACGAACGCTGGATGCGCGACGCGCGGATCAACCAGATCGGCGAGGGGGCCAACGAGGTCCTCAAGGCGTTCATCGCCGTGGTCGGCATGCGGGATGTCGGGCTCGGCCTGATGAGCACCGCCGAGGGGCTCAAGTCGCCCGGCCGGCTGCTCTCGACGCTCTGGTCGTTCGGACGCGAGCATGCCGCGCGGGCCTTTGCCACGCCGACGCTGCCGGTGCGTGACCCCGAGCTGCGGGCACCGGCCCGCGCGCTGGCGCGGCGGGTCCGCCGGTTTGGCTGGGCGGTCGAGCAGACCCTGATCGCCTTCCGGCGCGACCCCGAGTCGTTCTTCGAGCGGCAGTACATCCAGGAGCGGATCGCCGACGCTGCGATCGCCCTGTATGCCTCGGCCTGCACGCTCGCCAGGCTCGACTGCCCCGACCCCACCCTGGCCGGCGACGCCTCGCAGCGCCAGGCGGGTCGACTCTACCTCGACCTGGCCGGCGAGGTGTTTGACCGGGCCATCCAGCACCGCTTTGACCCGATCGACCGCCCGATGAGCGCGGTCGCCGACGCGCTGCTTGCCGCCGCAGCTCCGCCTCTGGCCGGGCCGCATGGTCCGGGCTCGGGCCGGGGCTGAGGGCTCGCTCGCCTGGGACGGTTTTCCCGGACCGATTGGTGCACTCGTGTCCTAGGCTGCTCTCGGAATCTCCCAGGGACCGTGATCCGGTCCTGGGTTTCCGGAGGAGTCCGCCGCGATGCGAGCCGCCGACGGTCTGTACTGCGCGCGGTGCCGGAGCAGCCTCACGGCCTCGGACGGCGGCGCGCCGGGGCTGTCGCTCCTGATTGGCCCGGATTCTCGCCCCATCGCCCCCGGATCGGCCTCAGCGCCACGGGACGATCCATCGACGGTAGGGCAAGGGACCGACGAGTGGAGCGACCTGACCCCGGCCTCCGGGGCGGACGAGCTCCCCCGGATGCTGGCCCGATATCGTCTCCGTGAGCCTCTGGGACGTGGCGGATTCGGCCAGGTCTTCCGGGCATACGACCCCCGGCTTGACCGCGACGTGGCACTCAAGGTGCTGCGACGTCGCGAGCCGGCCGGGCGAACGATGGAGCGGTTCTTTCGGGAGGCGCGGGCGGCCGCCCAACTCGATCATCCGAGGATCGTCGCCCTCCACGATGCCGGCCGCGACGACCACTGCTGCTGGATCGCTTATCAGTTCGTCGCGGGGGTCAGCCTGGCGGAGCACCGGCAGGCCACCCCCCTGACGGTGGGCGAGGTCTGCCGGCTGGCGATCGGCGTCGCGGAGGCCCTGGAGCACGCCCATGCCCGGGGGGTGATCCACCGTGACGTGAAGCCGGGGAACGTGCTGATCGACCAGGCGGGCGAACCGCGGCTGACCGACTTCGGCCTGGCCCGGCGCGAGGGGGCTGACCCCGATCTGACTCGCCTCGGAGCGGTCGTCGGCACGCGCTGCTATATGAGCCCGGAGCAGGCGGGAGGCCGGACCCGGGCGATCGACCCGCGCAGCGACCTGTACAGCCTCGGCGTCATGATCGCCGAGTTGCTCACCGGCCGGCGTCCCGACCCAGGCAACGACGCGTTCGCCGCCGCGCCCGGGTCGTATCGCTGGCGGTCGTACCGGAGCCCATCGGGAGAGCCGATCCCCACGAGCCTGGTCGCACTCTGCCGGACGGCGCTGGCGATCGACCCGGTGCATCGGTATCGCTCGGCCACCGAGCTGATCCGCGACCTGGAGCGAATCGCGTCCCGACACGCGAGGGGCCGACGGAGACGTCAGTGCTGAGATCGCCAGGCGGAGCCTCCCGGCGGGACCCCGCTGACCGGCCTTCGCAGGCCGACCGACCGGGGAGCCTTGGCGGAGCGGGCCCCGATTCCGGTACATTCGGGGCGACTCCGGGGACCCGGAGGGGAGCCCGGAATGCCAGACGACCTTCGGGGGATCATCGGGGGACTGCTGCTGGCCGGCGCCGGACTGATCGCCGCGCGCGCCTGGATTCTCCGGCGGTTCCGTCCGCTGGGTCTGCGGCTCGGCGAGATGGTCGAGGGTCGCCGGTTCCGCCCGGTCCGTGCCCTGGGACCGGGGGCCTTCGGGCAGCTCACCCGCGACTTCAACGAGCAGGCCCAGCGGCTCCAGGACCGACTGGATCGCACCGAGCAGGACCGTCGATTGCTCGGCGCGGTGCTGGAGGGGATGGCCGAGGGGGTGATCGCGGTCGACCCCCGCCGGCGGCTGATCTTCGCCAACCGGGCGGCCGAGCGGCTGCTGGGCATCCCGACCGGGGCCGTTGGGCCGCTGGTTGCCGAGCTGATCCGCAACCCGCAGGTGCAGGGGGCCATCGAGGCGACCCTGGCCGGGCCCGCAGAGCCGCACCGCGTCGAAATCTCCGCTCAGGAACCGGGGGCCGGCCGCCTGGGCCAGACCCTGGCCCTCGAGGTCGTCGGGACCCCGCTCCCGGGGACGCCCGCCGCGGGCGCGGTGCTGGTCTTCCACGACGTGACCAGCCTGCGACGCCTGGAGCGGATGCGGCAGGACTTCGTCGCCAACGCCTCGCACGAGCTGAAAACCCCGCTGGCGTCGATCAAGGCGTACGCCGAGACCTTGCTGGACGGGGCGCTCCACGACGACAGCGTGAACGAGCGCTTCGTCCAGCAGATCGACCAGCAGGCCGACCGGCTGCACCGGCTGATCCTGGACATGCTGCGGCTGGCCCGCCTGGAATCGGGCTCGGACCACTTCGACCACCGGCCGAACCGGCTCATGCCGCTCCTGGAGCGATTCGTCGAGTCGCACCGCGGCCGGGCCGATGCTGGGCAGATCCGGCTGGACCTCGACCGCACCGGGCTCGATCCCGAGACCCCGGTGCTGGCGGCCGAGGAGGCCCTCCAGCAGGTCGTCGACAACCTGATCGACAACGCCTTGAAGCACACGCCGGCCGGGGGTACCGTCCGGATTGTGGCCCGTGCGGCCGGGTCGAGTGTCGAACTCCAGGTCGCCGACTCGGGGATCGGCATCCCGCGCGAGCATCTGTCCCGCGTCTTCGAGCGGTTCTACCGCGTGGACCCGGCCCGGAGCCGCGAGCAGGGGGGCACCGGGCTGGGCCTCTCGATCGTCAAGCACCTGGTCCAGACGCTGGGGGGCTCGATCGGGGTCGAGAGTCGCCCCGGCCAGGGGAGCACCTTCACGGTCATCCTCCCCAGGTACGATGCGGCCCGGGCGTGAACAAAATTCCAATCCAACCCTCACTCAGAATTCACAAAATCTTCACACTCATCTGGTAGATTTCCGTGTTCCGGGTCGGGCCTGCTACGCCAGGTGCCCGGCACCCCTGATCCGCTCCCGAGTTTTTGCCCGTCCGAGCCGCTGTTCCTGCCTCCGGGCCGCCGGCCCCCTGGATTCGGAGTCTCCGCAATGTTGACGGCCCTGCGGTTGGTGAGCCCCGGTTCGACCCTGACCCGTCTGCTGGGTGCGTCCTTGCTGGGGCTGTACCTGACGGGCTGCGGGGGCGGCGAGCCTGGTCCGGCGGGAGCGGCTGCCGGCAACGAGTCGCCGGTGGTCATCGACGGCTCGAGCACGGTCTATCCGATCAGCATGGCCGCCCAGGAGGCCTACGATCAGAAGCACCCGGGCTCGCGCATCGTGGTCGATTACCACGGCACCGGCGGCGGCTTCGATCGTTACATCCAGGGCGAGGTGGACATCGTCGATGCCTCCCGACCGGCCAAGGAGAAGGAGGAGCAGAGCGCCAGGGAGAAGGGGTACGACTGGACCCGGTTCCTGGTCGGCCACGACGGCATCACCATCGCCGTCAACAAGGGCAACGACTGGGTGGACGCCCTGACCGTCGCTCAGCTCAAGCAACTCTTCGCCCCCGACAGCACGGTCACGAACTGGAAGCAGCTCAACCCCGCCTGGCCGGATCGCCCGATCAAGCTCTACAGCCCCGACGACGACTCGGGCACCTTCGACTTCTTTACCGAGGTCGTCGTCGGCAAGCAAGGTTCGCAGCGCAAGGACGTGCAGGCCAGCTCGGACGACAACACGCTGGTCACCGGGGTGTCGAACGACCTGGACGGCCTCGGCTACTTCGGCTTCGCCTACTTCTCCGAGAACCAGGAGAAGCTGCGGGCCGTCCCGATCAAGGCCACGGACGACGCGACGGCGGTGGCGCCCACGCTGGAGTCGATCTACGGCAAGCAATACCGGCCGCTCTCGCGCCCGCTCTACATCTACGTCAAGAACTCGGCGGCGAGCCGCAAGCTGTTGGCCGACTTCCTGAGCCACTACCTGGCCGACGTGAAGACGTTCGCCGAGTCGGCCGGCTTTGTGGCTCCGACCGACGAGGAGCGGCAGGAGAATGCGACCAGCCTGGGTCAGATCCTCAAGTCCGCGGCCGCCGGCTGATCGCGTTTCGCCGACCCGTTCCCCGGCGACCGTCCGAGGGTCGCAGCCGAACCGTGCACCCATGCCGCTCGCGCCGGATCCTCGCTCCTCACCAGAACCGCCGGGAATCGCTCGTGTCCCGTCTCCCCTCCATCGCCGATGCCCCCCGCCGCACACGATGGGCGGGGATGTCCGGGTTCCAGGGCCTGCAGGAGGTGGTCGTCCCACCCCTGATCCTGATGTGCGCCCTGATCACGGTGCTGACGACCGCCGGCATCGTGATCGTGCTCGGGGTCGAATCGGTGCGCTTCTTCCGGGAGTGGGGAGGCAACCCGATCGAGTTCCTCTTCGGGACGCGGCTGGAGCCGAAGGCGACCCCCGCCCGCTTCGGGATCTTGCCCTTGATCTGGGGCACGTTCGTCATTGCCCTCGGATCCTCGATGATCGCCCTGCCGATCGGGCTCCTGAGCGCGATCTACCTCAGCGAGTACGCTCCGAGGCGGATGCGGGCGATCCTCAAGCCGACCCTGGAGTTGCTCGCCGGCGTGCCCACGATCGTCTACGGCTACCTGGCGCTGATGCTCGTCACCCCGGTGCTGAAGGCGCTCCTGGAACCGACCGTGTCGGTCGACACGTACAATGCCCTGAGCGCCTGCATCGTGGTCGGGATCATGATCATCCCGATGGTCTCGTCGCTCTCGGAGGATGTGCTCTCGGCCGTTCCCCGTGGCCTGCGTGAGGCGGCGTACGGCCTGGGGGCCACGAAATTCGAGACCGCGACCCGGGTGGTCCTGCCGGCCGGGCTCTCGGGGGTGATCGCCTCGTTCATCCTGGCAGTCAGCCGCGCCGTGGGCGAGACAATGGCGGTGGTCCTGGCTGCCGGCCAGCGGGCCCAGATCACGCTCAATCCGCTGCGGTCCATCGAGACCATGACGGCGTACATCGTGGCGGTGACCACGGGCGAGTCGCGGTACGGATCGCCCGAGCACCTGTCGCTCTACGCGGTGGGCATGGTCCTGTTCCTGATCACCCTCAGCCTGAACCTGCTCTCGGGCCTGATCCTGCGACGGTTCCGGGAGGTCTACCAGTGAGCCAGGCCAGCATGGCTCATTTCCGGCCCCGCCGCCGTCGCCGCCAGCTCGCGGGGGCGATCTTCGCGGGACTTTGCTTCCTGGCGACGCTGACCGGCGTGGTCGTGCTGACGATCCTGCTCGGCTCGATCCTCTGGAAGGCGACGTCGCTGCCGCCGAACCCGCCCTGGCACCAGATCGGGGATCACGCCCGCGAGCTCTGGGACTTTCTGGTCAAGATCGCCGGCCAGTTCGGCTCGCGGACCCCGGGCAAGGCGGGGTTCAAGGCGGGAATCGCCGGGACCCTCTGGCTGCTCGGGCTGGTGGCCTTCCTGTCGATCCCCATCGGCGTTGGCGCCGGGGTGTACCTCGAAGAATATGCGCGGCCGGGCCGGCTTCGCTGGTTGATCGGCACCAACATCGCCAACCTGGCGGGCATCCCGTCGATCGTCTACGGCATCCTGGGCCTGTTCGTCTTCAGCCGGGGCCTGGGCGTCCCCGGGCTGGGGCTTGGCAAGACCCTCTGGGCCGGGGCGCTCACGCTGAGCCTGCTGGTGCTGCCAGTCGTCGTCATCGCCACCCGGGAGGCGCTCCGTACGGTCCCGAACTCGCTGCGTCAGGCGGCCCTGGCGCTGGGAGCCACCCGCTGGCAGATGATCCGCGACCACGTCGTGCCCGCCGCGATGCCCGGGATCCTGACCGGCACGATCCTGGCGCTCTCGCGAGCCATCGGCGAGACGGCCCCGCTGCTGATGGTGGGCGCCGCGGCCTCGATCCGCTGGACACCCAAGGGCCCCAACGACCTGTACACCGCGCTGCCGGTCGAGATCTACAGCTACGCCAGCGAGGCCAAGGCCGGCTACCAGGTGGTCGCCGCCGGCGGCATCCTGATCTTGCTGGTGCTGCTCCTGAGCATGAACGCGGTCGCTCTGGTGTTGCGGAACCGTTACCGTCAGGCGAATCGCTGAGACTTCTCCGGCCGGGTCGCCAGGCCCGGGACCCCGGCCCCTCGGACTGAGGACTGCACCCGCCATGGCCACGATCGACCCGACACCCACGTCGCCCAAGGTCGGCCGGCCCACCGACGACGGCCGCCCCGATCCGACCGGGGTGCCGGCCGCCGCGCCCGCGCTCACGACCCGCGACCTGAATGTCTGGTACGGAACGGCCCACAGCCTGCGGGATGTGAACCTCGACTTCCCCCGCAACCGGATCACCGCGCTGATCGGCCCGTCAGGCTGTGGCAAGAGCACGCTCCTGCGCTGCTTCAACCGCATGAATGACCTGATCCCCGCCTTCCGCATGGAGGGCGAGATCCGGTTCGACGACGAGCTGATCTCGGACCCCGACGTCGACGCCGTCGGCCTGCGACGCCGCGTCGGCATGGTCTTCCAGAAGCCGAATCCGTTCCCCAAGAGCATCTACCAGAACGTGGCCTGGGGCGCCCGGATCAACGGGTACCGTGGCGACATGGACGAGCTGGTCGAGCGGTCGCTGCGGCGGGCGGCGCTCTGGAACGAGGTCAAGCACAAGCTGCACCAGTCGGGCCTGGACCTCTCCGGCGGCCAGCAGCAGCGGCTCTGCATCGCGCGCACCCTGGCCGTCGAGCCGGAGGTGATCCTGATGGACGAACCCTGCTCAGCACTCGACCCGATTGCGACCCGCAGCGTCGAGGACCTGATGGACGAGCTGAAGCGGGATTACACGATCGTGATCGTCACGCACAACATGCAGCAGGCCCGCCGGGCCAGCGACTTCACCGCCTGCATGATGCTCGACGACCGCAACCCCAACGATCGCCAGCGCACCGGCATCGTCGTGGAATTCAACCCGACCGAGGTGCTGTTCACGAACCCGCAGGACCCGCGCACCGAGGCCTACATCACCGGCCGAATCGGCTGATCGGGCCCACCGGCGTCGCACCCGTCGTGCGGCGCTCGGCTGGCCCCGGCCCCGTGTCCGAGCCATCGTCCATGACGAAGCCGAAGATCCTGATCATCGAGGATGAGCGCCCGCTGGTCGACGTGCTGACCTACAACCTCGACCGCGAGGGGTTCGAGGTCCTCGCCGCCTTCGACGGCCTGGACGGCCTGCGGCAGGCTCAGGTCCGGCTCCCCGATCTGGTCGTGCTCGACCTGATGCTGCCCCAGAAGAACGGCCTGGAGGTCGCCCGGTCGCTCCGGGCCGACGCGCAGACCCGGAACATCCCGATCATCATGGTCACTGCCAAGGCCGAGGAGGCCGACCAGCTGATCGGCTTCGCCGTCGGGGCGGACGACTATGTGACGAAGCCGTACAGCGTGAAGGTGCTGGTCGAACGCATCAAGCGCGAGGTTCGACGCGCCCAGGAACGCGACGACTCCGACACGGCGGAGGTGATCGCCTGCCAGGGCGTCGCGATCGACCGCCACCGCCACCGCGCGCTGCTGGGGGACGAGGTCCTGAACCTCACGCCCACCGAGTACCGTCTGCTCGAGACGCTGCTGCGGCAGGCCGGGCGGGCGTTCACCCGCCACGAGCTGATGGACTCGGCGATCGGCGAGGACGCGATCGTGCTCGAGCGCACGATTGATGTTCACGTGAAGAGCCTTCGCAAGAAACTCAAGGAATCCGCCGAGCTCATCGAGACGGTCCGGGGCGTGGGATATCGGTTCCGGGAGAGCTAGGGTCCGGGTCGTCGCCGATGGCCAGCCGCACCGGGGCGGCATGACGACGGAGCTCGGCCCGGACGACCGAGACGTGCCGGGGTGCCTCGATCCCGAGCCGGACCTGGCCGGCTTCGAGCCGGACGATGGTCAGGCAGATTTCATCGCCGATGTACAGTTTCTCCATCAGCTTGCG
The DNA here is from genome assembly GCA_964624465.1 of uncultured Isosphaeraceae bacterium. Taxonomy (GTDB): domain Bacteria; phylum Planctomycetota; class Planctomycetia; order Isosphaerales; family Isosphaeraceae; genus CAZUZD01. Next base: position 25,123 of record CAZUZD010000025.1, on the reverse strand, counting down.
GGTCAAGACCAGCATCCTGGTGCCTCCTGGCGTGGCGGTGGGCCGTGGCGGCGTGACGTCTGGGGCCGGAGGGTCGACTCGACCACCCGGCAGAGCCGGTGCGGGCCGTCCCGAACCGGCGCTTCCCCCGAAGCCTAGGTCAAGTTCCGCCGGCTGGCGGCCGTTGGACCCTCCGACCGGCCAGGCGGGCTGGGGAACTGGTGGGCGCCGGGTTGGCTTTTCCCCCCGAGCTGTCGATAATGTGGCATGCTCGCGGTCGGAAGTGCCGCCGCCATCGATTGCTCGGTCGGTTGTCCAGAGGCCATGATGTCGCATCACGCCGTGGTCGTCGTCGGTTCCGGGTCGGCGGGTTTGACCGCCGCGCTCTACACGGCGCGTGCCAACCTCGCCCCGCTGGTCCTCGAGGGCAAGGAGCCGGGCGGCCAGCTCACGCTCACGACCTCGGTCGACAATTTCCCAGGTTTCCCCGAAGGGATCATGGGACCCGAACTGATGGAGCTCATGCGCAAGCAGGCCCAGCGGTTCGGCGCCGAGACCCGGTGGGAGACGGCCTACTCGGTCGATCTCTCCAAGCGGCCGTTCATCGTGCGGACCACCGACGACCCCAGCGGCGACCCGACCAGCGGGACCACGGCCGAGTACACCTGCGACGCCCTGATCGTGGCCACCGGCGCCTCGGCCCGCTGGCTGGGCATCGAGGGCCCGTTCAAGGGGGACGGCGTGAGCACCTGTGCCACCTGCGACGGGGCGCTCTACCGAGGCAAGGAAATTGCCGTCGTTGGCGGTGGCGACTCGGCCATCGAGGAAGCCACCTTCCTGACCCGGTTCGCCTCCAAGGTGACGCTGATTCACCGCCGCGACAGCCTGCGGGCCTCGAAGATCATGCAGGACCGGCTCAAGTCAAACCCGAAGATCGCTTACGCCTGGAACAGCACCATCGAGTCCCTCGAAGGCGTCACCGAGCCGCACAAGCAGCTCAAGGGTGTGAACCTGCTCGACACGGTGACGGGCAACCGCTCGTTCCTGCCGCTCGACGGCGTGTTCCTGGCGATCGGCCATGTGCCGAACACCAAGGTCTTCGAGGGGCAGCTCGCCACCAACCGCTCGGGGTACCTGCTGACCCGCACCGCGATGGCCTGGCAGGACCACGATGCGCCCGAGGGGGTAGCCGTGGCGGCGTTCCCCAATTTCGGCAGCGCCACCAGCGTGCCGGGCGTGTTCGGGTGCGGTGACGTGGTCGACACCCACTATCGCCAGGCGATCACCGCGGCCGGCTCGGGCTGCGCCGCGGCGATCGACTGCGAGCGCTGGCTGGAAGTCCACGGCGGCTCCCACTGAGGCCCGATCCCCCACTCCATCCACACCCCACTCCCGCGCGGCGTGGCCCGGGGTGGCGAGGCGGTTGAGATCCCGGGGGCTGACCTCGGGTTGATTTCCCCGCCCTGATCGTCTTCAAACCGCGCGTCCGGAATTCGTCGCCTCGCAAGCCCCCACTCTCTCGAAGCCGTCCGCGCCGGCGGGCCGCGAAGCAGGATCGGAGATCATGGACAGTCGACCCACCCCGGAGCCGCCGCGGCGCCCCGAGACCCCTCGGAAGTTCAACGGTTCCAGCAGTGCCCCCACTCCGCCCTGGCTCTGGCTGTTCATCATCGCCGTCGTCGGCCTGATCATCTACTCGATCCAGCCGCGGAAGGGTGAGGTCAGCTATGACTGGTTCCTCGATCAGGTCGATGACGACAACGTCGCCACCCTGACGTTGATGGGCACCGAGGTCCGCGGTGAGCTGCGTGAGCCGACCCGGTATGACGTCTCGGGCACCCGCGCCGAGAAGGAGAAGATCCGGACGTTCACGACCAGCTTCCCCTCCGAACACCAGATTGAGCCGGTGCTGGGGAAGCTCCTGAGCTATCGCCAGGGGGAGAAGAACCGGGCAGGCGTCCGCCGCCAGCCCGTGCATGTCGAGGTGACCTCGCCTCAGGCCGCCAACGGACTGATCTGGTTCACCTTCCTGCTGCCGACGCTCCTGTTCCTGGGCCTGGTCTACTTCATGATGCGGCGGGCCCGCGAGCAATTCGACGGCGGCATCCTGGGCAGCTTCGTGAAGAGCCCGGCGCGGCGGCACGACAAGTCGAAGCAGCGGACGACCTTCGAGGAGGTCGCCGGCCTGGAGAACGCCAAGTCGGAGCTGCAGGAGATCGTCGAGTTCCTCAAGAACCCCGAGAAATTCCAGCGGCTCGGCGGCCGGATCCCCAAGGGCGTGCTCCTGAACGGTCCTCCGGGCACCGGCAAGACGCTGCTGGCCCGCGCCGTGGCGGGCGAGGCCGGCGTGCCGTTCTTCTCGATCTCGGGCTCCGAGTTCATCCAGATGTTCGTGGGCGTCGGCGCCAGCCGGGTCCGCGACATGTTCAAGACGGCCAAGGAAAACAGCCCCTGCATCCTGTTCATCGACGAGATCGACGCCGTCGGTCGCGTCCGTGGCGCCGGCCTGGGCGGCGGTCACGACGAGCGCGAGCAGACGCTCAACCAGATCCTCACCGAGATGGACGGCTTCACGCCCAGCGAGACGGTCATCGTCCTGGCGGCCACCAACCGCCCCGACGTGCTCGACCCCGCGCTGCTGCGGCCCGGCCGGTTCGACCGCCACGTCACGGTCGACCTGCCGACGAAGAAGGGCCGGCTGGAGATCCTCAAGGTCCACATCCGCAAGGTGCCGCTGGAGGCGAACGTCGATCTCGAGAAGATCGCCCGCAGCACGGTCGGGATGAGCGGCGCCGACCTGGCCAACCTGGTCAATGAGTCGGCCCTGATCGCGACCCGGCAGAACAAGGCCGCCGTCGACATGGACGACCTCGACTCCGCCCTCGACAAGGTGATCATGGGGGCCAAGCGCGAGGAGGTCATCACCGACCGCGACAAGCGCTCGACGGCGTATCACGAGGTCGGCCACGCCCTGGTCGCCTGGAAGTCGCCCAAGTCGGACCCGATTCACAAGGTGACGATCATCCCGCGCGGCCGGGCCCTGGGCGTGACCCAGTTCCTGCCGGAGGAGGACCGCGTCAGCCTCAACCAGAGCCAGATCGTCGCCCGCCTGGAGTGGCTGATGGGGGGCCGCGCGGCCGAACGGCTGGTCTACAAGGACCTGAGCACGGGCGCCGCCGAGGACCTGCGGCAGGCCACGCGCATGGCCCGCATGATGGTCACCCAGTGGGGCATGAGCGAGCGGATCGGCCCGGTCGCGATCCGCGGTACCGAGGAGCACCCGTTCCTCGGCCGCGAGATCACCGAGTCGCGCGACCACTCTGAGCACACCGCCCAGCTCATCGACGAGGAGGTCAGCCGCCTGCTTCGCGAGGCCGACGACAAGGCGTACCGGCTCCTGGAGGAGTATCGCGACGAGATGGAGCGACTCGTCGACGCCCTGGTCGAGAAGGAGGTCCTTTCGGTGACCGAGATCGAGGACTTGATCGGCAAGCGGGTCGCCGAGCTCAACGGCCAGGACTCCATTCTGCAGCCTACCGGCACAGCCACGCCCCCCCCGCCTGCTCCCGCCGAGTGATCGCGAACGCACATGCTGGCCGGCCGACGCCAGGCCGGCACTCTCCCACCCGCCGACTGTGCGACGGAACTGTTCCATGCCCGAGCCTGCTGCCGCCGAGGTCCCGGTCGTCTGCACCGGGGTCGTGGTCGCGGATCACCTGTCGACCCCGATCAGCCACCTGCCGGCCGCCGGTGAGCTGGTCACCGCCGATGAGCTGATCCTCAGCCTCGGCGGTTGTGCCGCCAACGCCGCGGTCGACCTCGCCCGGCTCGGGGTGCGGTCGGCCGTCTGCGGTCGGGTGGGCAATGACGTCTTCGGACGGTTCGTGGCCGAGACCCTGGCTGCCTCCGGCGTCGATGTCCGGGCCCTCTCGGTGGACCCCGAGCACGCCACCAGCCAGACGCTGATCGTCAACGTGAAGGGCCAGGATCGCCGCTTCGTCCACACCTTCGGCGCCAATCGTGGCCTGTCGATCCACGACCTCGACGCCGCCATCAAGACGCCACCCCGCATCCTGTACCTGGGTGGCTATCTGATCCTGCCGAACCTCGATGCCGAGGCCCTCGCCGATCGGTTCGCTCGGCTCCGTCGCGCGGGCACGACCACCGTGCTCGACGTCGCCTGTCCCGGCCGCGCCGACTACCTGGCCAAGCTCACGCCCGTGCTCCGCGAGACCGACGTGTTCCTGCCCAATACCGACGAGGCCACGCTGATCCTCGGAGAGACCGACCCGGTGCGGCAGGCCGACGCGTTCCGGCAACTGGGCGCCGGGCGGGTCGTGGTCACGATGGGCGGCGAGGGGGCCATCGCGGTCTCCGACGCCCACCGCCTCTGGCTCGGGACCTACCCGGTCGCCTACGTCGACGGCTCCGGCGGCGGTGACGCCTTCGATGCGGGCTACATCGCCGGCCTGCTCGACGGCCGCGACGAGCTCGATTGCCTGCGGCTCGCCAGCGCCCTCGGCGCCAGCTGCGTCCGCTCGGTCGGCACGACCACCGGCGTCTTCAACCGCCAGGAGGCCGAGGCCTTCCTGGCGGCTCACGATCTGCCGACGCGTCGGCTCTGAGCCGGGGCACGGGGCGACCTGCTGCCATCAGTCCGGTCACTCAGATGTCGAGGATCACCTCGGCATGCCACCGCCGTCCCGTTTCGGTCAAGGCTGCCGCGTGCAGGGTCGCCGCCTTGACCTCGTGGTCCAACTCGTGACGCTCACGGTCGAGCGGTTCCCCGTGGAGGCGGGCCGTCAGGGATCGGCCATCGGGCGACAGCTCGACCTCAAAGCGATGCCCCAGCCAGTGCTTGGTCTCGAACCGGAAGATCAGCTCGTTGAGCCAGGCCACCAGCAGTCCGGCCGGATGGTCGGCCGAGAGCGCCAGCTCCTGGTGCTCCCGCCCGACGATCGACTCGGGATTTGCGACGATGTACGCATAGAGGCCGGTCGCCGCGGTGGCAAACAGGTCGGCCAGGGAATCGGCCCCGACCCGCATGCCGACGTCGGCCGTATGATCGAAGAGTTCGAGGGTTCCCATGTCCGTCTGCCCCTGACCGATCGCTCGTCGGGCCGGAAACCCCGGTCCGCTTCCTGCATTGTCACTCCTGCGTCCCCGACGGCAAGGCTCCGGCCCGGTTCCTGACTGCCAACCCGACCCGTGCACGCCCCGCCCTCCGTCCTCTCTGGAAGCGCCGCCCATGAACGATCCGGAACGACGACCGCAGCGCCCCTCGAAGCCGCCCCGGCCTCCGGCCCGGCGGAAGCTACCGCGGGACCCGGCCCTGGGGCTGCCGGGCCCGCGAGTGTGGCGTCCGGGCCCGATCGGCGTGCGCCCGCTCGAACCCCGACACGAGCTGTTCGCGCTGGTTCACCCGCAGGGGGTCGAGGAGCTGAGCCTCGACTATGAGGACGCCATCGAGGCCTGGCGGTCCGGGGACCCGGAGCTTGCCCAGGATCTGTTCCGGGACATCCTGTCCGAGTGCCGCGAGCACCTCGGGGTCCACGTGGCGCTCGGGCAGCTGGCGCTGGAGCTGCACCGCGACCGGAGCCTGGCCCAGGGGCACTTTGGCTACGTCCTCGAGCTGGTCGAGCGAGCGTTTCCGCCCGGGTTCCGGGGGATCTTGCCCGACGATCATCCGGCCAACCGACCGGTCTATGACGCCATCGAGGGCCTGATCGCCTGCTGCCAACAGGCCAATCAGACCCGCGACGTGGCCGACCTGGTCGCCTTTGCCCGCCGGTTGCGAGGCCAGGGCGGCCCCAGGTGAATCGTCGCAACGTCTGAATTGGATTTGGCTTGAGTGGCCCTCGTTGGGCCAAATTGACAATCCATTTTGTCAAATTTCCATATTGCGACGATCCGGGACCAGGGATACAACCACGCCCGCTGCGAGACGACTCCCTGAGCCGCGCCGCGACGGTCCCCGCCCGGGGCCGCTGACTCGACGTCGACCTGCGACCGGCCGGTTGTGATCTCCTGCTGGCGAGCCCCGGACCGATCCGGCCGTTGGACCATCCCTCATGAGTGCCACCGGCCGGCCCGACACCGCGGAATACCTTGCCCCGGCGAAGCTCAACCTGTACCTGGAGCTGCTCGCGAAGCGCCCTGACGGCTACCACGAGCTCGAGTCCTTGATGGTCAGCGTCGACCTGTACGACCGGCTCCAGATCCAGACCAACGACAGAGGAATCCTCGAAGTCGCGTCGAATGACCCGACACTTCCGACCGGGACCGACAACCTGATCGTGCGGGCCGCCCAGCGGCTCCGGGAGCGAGCGGGCATCGACCGGGGCGCCTCGGTCCACGTCGAGAAGGCCATCCCGATGGGGGCCGGACTGGCGGGCGGCTCGAGCGACGCCGCGACGACGCTGCTGGCGCTGAACCGGCTCTGGGGCCTGGATCTCCCGCAGGGCGACCTCGACGAGATCGCCGCCACGCTGGGGAGCGACCTGAACTTCTTCTTCCATCGTCCGGCGGCGGTCTGCCGCGGCCGCGGCGAACGGGTGACCCCGATCGGCCTGAAGCACACCTACCACTTCGTCCTCGTCAGCCCGCCGTTTGGCGTCAGCACCGCGACCGTCTACGGCGGGGTGAGCGTGCCCGAAGTGCCGCGAAGCATCGAACCGTTGTTGGAGGCCTGGGACCGAGGAGACCGCATCGCGTTGGGGAGGCAGCTCTTCAATCGCCTCCAGTCGGCGGCCGAGCGGATTGCCCCGGACCTGTGCCGGGTCCGCGACGCCCTGATGTCCCTGAGCCCGTCGCTGGACGGGTGCCTGATGAGCGGGAGCGGCTCGGCCTACTTCGGCCTGGCCCGTGACCGCGACGCGGCTCTGATGGCCGCGCGACAGCTCGAGACACTTGGACTAGGACGGGTCCGAGTGGTGGCTTGCAGACCTTGAGACCACCCCGCTTCGCGTAAAGGAGTACCGGCCGTGGAGATCACCGAAGTTCGCATCAAGCTCATGGAAGACAACTCCGGCAGCAATGAGCGCCTGCAGGCCTTCTGCAGCATCACCTTCGATGACATGTTCGTCGTCCGTGACTTGAAGATCATCGAGGGTGCCAAGGGCTTCTTCGTCGCGATGCCGTCGCGGAAACTGACCGATCGGTGCCCGCACTGCGGCACCAAGAACCACCTCCGCTCGCGGTTCTGCAACCAGTGTGGCACCCGGCTCGACGAGAACCGGGCGATCCGCGACGCCGAGGGCCGCGCCAAGCTGCACGCCGACATCGCCCACCCGATCAACTCCGGCTGCCGTGAGAAGATCCAGGGTGCGGTGCTCGCCTCCTACGCCGATGAGCTGGAGCGCGCCAAGCTGCCGGGTTACGTCTCCCGGTACGACGACCTGGACGGCGGCGAGTTCGACTTCAACCCCTACGAGACCGCTCTACCCGGGGGGGCGCCCCGGAACGAGAACGACCCGCCGCTGCGTCGTGGCCCGCTGCGGAGCCACACCCAGCACACCCGCGGCTCGGTGATCCGCGGCCCGCACGCCGGCACCCGCAAGGAGGTCGAGGGGCAAACCGCCCCGGTTCGCGAGGCGACTCCGGGCTTCGGCGCCGGCCTCTGATCGGGTCGCTCACCGCAGACCTGCGCAACACATGCGGCCCTCGCCTGACTCCGGTCAGGCGAGGGCCGCGTGGCATTCGGGGCCGGACGACCCTGGCCCGACCCAGCTCCTCAGGTGCCGGCGTCGGCAACGGCCGCGAGTCGGCCGGTCGGGTTCAGGCGAAGTGTCGGCAGGCGTTCTGGAACAGTCGAAGGCCATCGCCGTGATCGGGTCGAGGCTCGCGAGTCCAGCGCGGGTGATGCCAGGTCAGGATGTTCCGCTCCGGGTGCGGCATCAGCCCGAAGATCTGACCCGTCGGGTCGCAGACGCCGGCGACGCCGCCGCGCGATCCGTTGGGATTGGTCGGGTAAACCTCCGTCGCCTGGCCGCCGGCGTCGAGGTACCTCAGCACGAGCTGACCGTTCCCCTCGAGCTCATCGAGGACGGCGGGCTCGGCGGGCAGGAATCGACCCTCCCCGTGGGCGGAGGGCAGTTCAATGGGCGCGCCGTCGGACAGGAACGGGGTCCGGCCGGCGAGCGGGCCCAGTCGAACCCAACGATCCTCGAAGTGGCCCGACTCGTTCCAGGCGAGCGTGACCCGGCCCCGCTGCGGGCCGCCGGGCAGCCAGCCCGATTTGACGAGCACCTGGAAGCCGTTGCAGATGCCCAGCACCAGGCCGCCGCGATCGACCAGCCGGGCGATCGCGTCGTCCAGCCGAGACTGGATCTCCAGCGCCAGGATCCGGCCCGCGCCCAGGTCGTCGCCGTACGAGAACCCGCCGGGGATGGTGAGGATCTGGAATGCGTCGATCGCCTCGGGCGCTTCGAGCACGCCGGCGATGTGCCGGATCTCGGCGTGGGCCCCGGCGAGGGTCCATGCGGCCGAGGTCTCCTCGTCGCAGTTGGTGCCGGGGGCCTTGAGGATCAGGACCTTGGGGCTGGCCATCAGTAGCTGAACTCCCCGACCGGGGTTGCGCCGTAATCGGTCTCGGAACGGTAGGCCAGGTTGCGTCGGAGCAGGTCCGACTCGTAGACCTGGACGACGAAGTCGGCCGCGATCTTGAGGCGGGAGGAGGATCCCTTGCCCGCGAACTCCGTGGGCGAGCCGCGGCGGAACTCCACGACCCCGACGTGCTTGGCCCGGTTCTTCACGTAGTTGATGCCGGGAATGCCGTCGGCATCTCCCGAGATCAGGAGCGCCACGTCGTAGGTATCCAGCAGGGCGATCATGTCGACGGCGAGGCTGACGTCGAGACCCTTCTCGTTGAGCGAGTGGTGCAGCAGGTCGACCTTCCAGTGACCCTCCTGGCGGATCTCGACGAAGTCGGTCGCGGCCTGCACCCCGTGATAGAACCGCTTCTTCCGCTCGAGGGCCCGGCGCTTGCCGTCGTACCACTCGCGGGTCTCGGCGAAGCAGAGCGACCAGGCCTCATCGAGCCGGCGCTCCAGGGGACAGTCCGGGTTGCGGCGGAGCACATCCTCGATGTAGCTGTCGCGGGTCCGCGGGTTCAGCTCGAAACGGCTCCGGAGCCGGTGCTCGGCCTTCGGGTCGTTGAGGTCCCACTCGTCCATCTTGCCGACAACGTACCAGTAGATCCGCGAGTGCTGCGCCGCCGGCCAGGGCGACCCCTCGGCGAAGGTCTTGCCCCAGTCGTGCACGCTCTGGTCGAAGATGTACCGGTAGAAGGCGCCGTAATCGTCCACCCGGAGATTCAGGTGCTTCAGAACCCCGTCCAGGTTCGACCCATCAACAAATGTGACAAATCTTAACATTCCAGTCTCCTTGGTTTGGGCATAACTATCTTATATCAAGCGAGATGCCCCAAATCCAGGCGCTTCCAGGCCCGACGGATCTGATCGAGGCCCAGGTCGATCACCGGCGCGGCTTGCCCGGCGGTGAGCACTCGGAGACGGCCCGCCGGGGCGGCTGGGCTCACGGTTCCGATCCGCGTCAGCGGGACCGGGTCGGAACCCGTTCCCGTCCCCCGGAAGAGGGCGACCACGGCATCGAGGTGCTCGGGCCGGACCTCGATCACGAACCGGGTGGTGCTCTCGGAGAACAGGTCTGCGGCCGGGTCGAGCGCCGTGATGGCGATGCCGGTGAGCGGCTCGCCCGGGAGCTGGACATCCAGGCCGTGGTCACCCGCCAGGGCCATCTCGGCCAGGGCGACAGCCAGGCCGCCCTCGCTGGGGTCGTGGCAGGCCCGCACCAGCCCCCGGGAGATCGCCTGGTGCAGCGCCCGGAAGGTGGGGACGGCCTCGGAGGCCACCGGCCGCGGCACCACACCGCCGTCGAGGCCGTGGACCTCGGCCCAGAGCGAGCCACCGAACTCCTCGCGGGTCGTGCCGACCAGCAGCAGGACGTTTCCCGATTCCTTGGTGTCCATGGTCACGCAGCGGCGCACGTCGGGCACCTGGCCCATGGCGCTGATCAGCAGGGTCGGCGGGATCGAGAGCGTCCGGTCGCCCACGCGGTAGTCGTTGTACAGGCTGTCCTTGCCCGAGATGAACGGGGTGCCATAGGCGATTGCCAGGTCGCGGCAGCCCTCGGCTGCCAGCAGGAGCGAGCCCAGGGTCTCCGGGCGCTCGGGGTTGCCCCAGCAGAAGTTGTCCAGGAGCGCGATCCGGTCCGGGTCGGCTCCCACCGCGACGCAGTTGCGCACGGCCTCGTCGATCACGCAGGCGGCCATGGCGTACGGATCGAGGTCGCCATAGCGCGGGTTGATGCCGCACGACACGGCCAGGCCGCGCAGGCTGCCGCGCACCGGCAGGAGAACCGAGGCGTTGCCCGGCCCGTCCTCATGGGCGCCGACGAGCGGCTTGATGACGGTGCGGGCCTGCACCTCGTGGTCGTATTGCCGGACGATCCACTCCTTGCTCGACACGTCCCAGTGCGCCAGCACGGCGAGCAGGTCGGCATTGAGCGAGTCGCGGGCGGGCAGGGTGAGTGGCCGGGTCGGCGGCTCGGGGAACGTGGCCTGGCGGTGGACCCTGGGGCGGCCCTCGTGCAGGAAGCCGACGTCGAGGTCGCAGACCTGCTGGCCGTGGTAGCGGAGCACCAGGCGGCCGCTGCCGCTGAAGGTGCCGAGGTCCGTCGCCTCGACCCACTGGCTCTCGGCCAGCGCCTTGAGCTCGGGCCAGTGCTCGGGGGGCACGGCCAGGACCATGCGCTCCTGGGCCTCGGAGATCCAGATCTCGGTGTACGAGAGGCCGCGGTACTTCAGCGGGGCCCGCTCCAGGTCGACGTCGGCCCCGGACTCGGCCCCCATCTCGCCCACGGCCGAGCTGAAGCCGCCCGCCCCGCAGTCGGTGACCGAGCGAAACAGGCCGCGATCGCGGGCCTGCAGCAGGACATCCAGCACCATCTTCTCGGTGATCGCGTTGCCGATCTGCACCGAGCCGCCGGAGACGTCCTCGCTCTCGTTGGTCAGCTCGGCCGAGCTGAACGTGGCGCCGTGGATCCCGTCGCGGCCGGTGCGGCCGCCAAGGGCCACGATCCGGTCGCCGGGCTGCACCCGCTTCTCGGACATCCCGCGGGGCATCACCCCGATGGTGCCGCAGAAGACCAGCGGATTCGACAGGTAGCCCTCGTGCGTGACCACGGCCCCGTTGACCGTGGGGATGCCCATCCGGTTGCCGTAATCACGAACGCCGGCGATCACGCCCTCGAGCACCCGGCGGGGGTGCAGCACGCCCTCGGGCAGCGCATCGGCGGACGTGTCGGGGGCGGCGACGCAGAACACGTCGGTGTTGGCGATCGGCTTGGCGCCCAGGCCGGTGCCCAGGATGTCGCGGATCACCCCGCCGAGGCCGGTGTTCGAGCCGCCGTAGGGGTCGATCGCCGACGGGTGATTGTGCGTCTCGACCTTGAAGCAGACATCGTGCTCGTCGTCGAAGCGGACGACTCCGGCATTGTCCTCGAAGACGCTGACCAGCCAGTCGAGCTTCAGCTCCTGGGTCGCGGCGAAGATCGTCCGCTTCAGGAGGTTGTCGATCGTCCGGCCCCGGAACTCAACGGTGCCGCGGAGCGTCTTGTGCGAGCAGTGCTCGCTCCACGTCTGGGCGATCGTCTCCAGCTCGCAGTCGGTCGGGTCGCGGTCCAGGCCGGCGAAGTGGGCCTGCACGGCCTTCATCTCGGCCAGGGAGAGGGACAGTTGCCCCTCCCGGCTGGTCCGCTCCAGCTCGGCGTCGGCCATCGCCCGGATCGGCACCGTGATGAGCTGGAACCGGTATTCGTGCCCGATCTCGAGGCTCTCGATGGCGAGCGGCCCGACGACGGCGACCTCGACCGCCTCATTTGCCAGGCAGCGCTTGATCAGCCCTCGAAGCGCCTCGGGCGGCCCTTCAACCTCGTAGGAGTGGACCGAGCGCACGTCGCGGGCGGCCAGACCGCGGGCCTGCAACATCCGCAGGGCACTGGCCCCGACCGGGTCGGTGACGCCCGGCTTGGGCAGCACATGGACCGCGGTCGAGCCGCTGGCTGGTGCGGCCGCAGGCGTGACCGTGGAATCGCAGCGCAGGAGCACGAGCCGCTCGATGACCGGGTCGACCAGAACCGCCTCGCCCACCCGGCGGGCAGCCGCCTCGGTGAACTCGCCCTCGACCACGAAGCCGCGGCTGGCGCGGATCTGCCAGGGGCCACCGAGCCCGAGGTCGGAGGCCTCCCGGGCAATGCGCTGCCCGGCGAGGTCGGGGCCGGCCGTGGAGGGGACGATCTGGAAGTGGACGATCATCGGTCTGGATCCCGGGATCAGGCGTGAATCGGGCCGGTTCTGGAATGATGCTGGGGCAACCAGGGCGGCGGGAGGCGGGAGGCTCGGTCGGTGCCCCGGACCGGGCGGCGATCCGGTGGGGTCAGTCCGCGGCGTCGGCTCCGTTCCGGAAGATCCGGTCAAACTGACGACGGCGATCCTGGCCGGGGAGCCACCAGTCACGGAGCTGGGCGGGGTCGCCGACGGCAAGCACCTGGAGGAAGCGGCCGAGGTCGGCGACCAAGTCCCGGACGGATCCGGCAAGTTCTGAGCGATTTTGCAGGAGGATGGCAGACCAGAGGTCGGGGTCGGCGGCGGCGACCCGGGTGCCGTCACGGAAGGCACCGGCCGCCAGGGGCAGCCATTCCGGGGGAACCCCGGCGGCCAGGACCGAGGCGACCACATGGGGCAGATGACTGGTCCGCGCCAGGGCCCGGTCATGTTCGGCGGGCGACATCTCGATCAGGCGGCATCCCACCGCCGTCCAGAACTCGCGGGCCCGTTCCAGGGCCGCCAGGGGGGTGCGTTCGGTCGGGGTCAGGACACAGGTGCGATCCAGGAACAAGTTCGGCCGGGCGTGCGCGACGCCGCTCTGTTCGGAGCCGGCAATCGGATGCGCACCCACAAAGCGGAGTGAACGAGGGGAGGAATCGTCGATCGTTTCGACAAGAGTCAGTTTCGTGCTTCCGGCGTCCGTTATCAAGGGGCAATCGGGCCGCACCTGACCGGCGGCAATCACATCCTGCGCGATCCGGTCGACCGGGGTACAGACGACGATCACGTCGGCGTCGGCCAGGCCGGTGGCCCAGTCGGTCGCCAGATCGTCGATGGCCCCCAGGATCCTGGCCTGTTCCAGGCGGTCCCGATCGCGGCCGATGCCCACGACCCGGCTGGCCATCCCACGCGATCGCACTGCCAGGCCGATCGAACCGCCAATCAGCCCCACACCCACAATCGCCACGGTCCCAAGACGCGTCAAAGCAGCCGGAGCCTTCCCAGGTCGAACGCCAGATCGTCCCGCCACGCCTCCTCTATGTATCACAGTTCTCGTGGGCCGGGGGAGATCCCTCCCGCGCCCGGCCGTCGCGGGCGGTGCCAGACTCCTCGGTCCGGCGCCGCCGCGACTCGCCAGTTCAGGGAGCGGGGCTGGCCTCGGACGGATCGACGACCGCGAACTCCGCCAGCGCCTGCCCCATCGCCGCCGCTGACCGCCAGCGGTCGCGCGGCTGCTTCTCCAGGCTCTTGCGCAGGATCCGCTCCAGACCCTCGGGAACATCCCCCCGGAACACCCGCACCGGGACCGGGGGATGCTCGAGGATCATCGTGTAGGCGTCGGTGCGGTTGGGGTCGAAGTCCAGAAACGGGTAATGACCCGTCAGCAGGTAGAACAGGGTGGCACCGGCGCTGTAGATGTCGGCGGGCTCCTTGACCTCCCGGAAGTCGCGGATCTGGTCCGGCGAGAGGAACCCGATCGAGCCACAAACGTCCCCCTGGTGGGTCAGGCCCGAGAAGCCGCTGTCATCCCGGAAGCTCTTGGCGAGGCCGAAGTCGGTCAACTTGATGTCGGGCCGGCTTGCCGGGCCGGTGACGATCAGGTTCGAAGGCTTGATGTCCCGATGCACGAACCCCTTCTGGTGTGCGTGCTGCAACGCCGAGAGTAACTGGGTGCCGATCCGGGCGATCGCCCCGACGGCTGGCGGTTCGGGCTGGCGGCTGGCCCAGTCACGGGCGTTCGGGCCCTCGACGTACTCCATGACGAGGTGGAACTGGCCGAGGTCCTCGATCATCCCGAAGAACTCGACGATATGCGGATGTCGGAGGTGCTTGAGTACCTCAACCTCGCGGCGGAAGTAGTCGCGGGCGCGCTGGCTGGCGGCGGCCGTGGGGATCATCATCTTGATCGCGACCATCCGGCGGGTCTTGAGCTCGCGGGCGCGGTAGACCTCACCCATGCCGCCCCCGCCGAGCCGGGCCTCGATCCAGTATCCCTCCGGCGGCGTGGGATACCGGCGGCGCTGGGCGGTGCAGGCGGCACAGAGCCAGGAGATCTCGCCCTCACCCGGCCGGGCCGCCACGGCGACGTCCCGGGGCGCGGGGCACTGGCACGCCAGGCAACGGATCGCGACCCCGGGGTCGAGCGAATCCTCGACGCGGATCTGGAACGACGACTTGCCGGCCGAGATCACGTCGCCGTGATGGAGCAGGATCGCGTTGACGCGGACGCCGTTGACCTTGGTCCCGTTGGTGCTGCCCATGTCCTTGAGGAAGCAGACCGGCGGGTTGAACTCGATCAGGAAGTGGTCCCGCGACAGGAACGGGTCCTCGGGAACCGGGAACTGCACCTGGGGCGAGCGCCCGACCACGAAGGTGTCGTGGCGGTCGAACGGGTACTCGCGGCCCTCGTGGGGGCCGTCGATCACTCGCAGGATCACGCCCATGAGCCGTGCCTCGATTACCGGGTCGGTACCGGTCCCGGCCGGCACCACGGGAGCACGCGCCGTGCCGAGAGATCAGCCCGGAGCCTGACGGTCCGGAGTGGGACCGGCCGGCTGGCCCAGCCGGTCGAGCGCGATCTGACGCAGCGACCGCAGGTCGAGCTTGCCGGTCCCGAGCACGGGCAACTCCGCCACCTCGATGAAGTCGTCGGGCGCCGGCAGCCAGAGCCTTGGCATCCCGGACCCGAGCAGACCCTGGCAGATGACCTCGGGGGTCTGGGGGAGCGGGGTGTGCACGACCACAAGCCGCTCGCCCCGCTTCGGGTCGGGAATCGCGGTGACGGCCAGATGCTGATCCGGAAGCCCTGCCGACTGGAGGATCGAGCTCTCGACCTTCGTGTGGGGCACCATCTCGCCACCGATCTTCGAGAACCGGCTCAGACGGTCGGTGATGCTCAGGAAACCGTCGGCATCCACAAATCCCAGGTCGCCGGTGTTGTACCAGCCGTCCCGGAGCACCTTGGCGGTGGCCTCGGGGCGGTTGAGGTATCCGACCATGACCTGAGGGCCGCGCACCTGGACCAGGCCCACGGCGCCCTGGGGCAGGACCGCCTCGGTCTCGGGGTCGACCGTCCGCGCCTCGGTCCCTGGCAGCAGGAGCCCGACCGTCCCCGGCCGGTTGCCGGCGACCGGCTGGCCGGTGCGGGTCTGCATCGAGTGCGGCACGTTGACCGCCACCACCGGCCCGGTCTCGGTGCAGCCGTAGCCCTCCAGCGGCTCGAAGCCGAGCTTCGCCTGGATCTCGCGGGCCAGCTCGGGTTTGAGCTTCTCGGCGCCCAGGATCGGGAGCCTCACGCTGGAGAACTGGCTGCGATCGCAGCGCGCCATAAATCCGCGCACGAAGGTCGGGGTGGCAAACACGATCGTCGCCTTGTGCTCGTCGCAGAGGTTCCCGATCACCCGGGCGTCCAGCGGCGAGTAGTGGTACAGGCCCTTGAATCCCAGGCCCAGCACCGTCCAGAGCGTGACCGTGAACCCGAACGAGTGGAAGAACGGCAGGATCCCGAGCACGGACTCGGTCGGGTTCAACTGCACATGGCGCTCGATCTGGTGCACGTTCGACAGCACGTTGCGGTGCGACAGGACCACGCCCTTGGGATCACCCGTCGAGCCGGACGTGAAGATGATGGTCGCCGGCTCGTCCAGCGCCGGCCGCACCCCGGGGAGGAACCGGCCGAGCAGCGCCTTCGGGGTCGCGTAGGTCAGCAGGGCGGCCATCACCTTGTCGAATCTCGTGATCCGCTTCGGCAGGTCCTCGAGCAGGACCAGCTCGGCGTCGGGCTCGACCTTGAACTTCTCCAGCGCCCGCCGCGACGTGATGACCTTCTTGATGCCCGCCTGGTGGATCGAGGCATCGATCAGATCTTTGCCGGCGGTGTAGTTGAGATTCACCGGGACGCGGCCCAGCAGCGTGACGGCCACGTTGGTCACCGCCGACGGGACCATCGGGGGCAGCAGCAACCCCACGTAGCGGTCGCTCCCGAGCTCGCGATCGAGGGCCCGCCCGAGCGCGATCGACTTGAGCAACGCCTCGGCGTAGGTGACGCTCGCCTTCGTGCTGTCCACCATCGCCACCGCCTTCGGCCGCTCCCGCGCCCGGGTCACGAAGAGCTGGCCGAGCGAGGTCCAGCCAGCCGGCAGCGCGAACGGCGCGGCCGCGGCGCCCGGGGGCGGGACGGGGGGCAGAGCGTCGGACCGATTGGTATTCACGGGAGGGATCCGCGGGAGCAGGGGTCGGATCGTGGGCCGGGACGTGACGGTCTTGAGAATCTAGGCGAAACCGGTGCCGGCTGCAATCGAAGGCCGCACCACCGCGGGCGCCCATGCTGCTGAGCGTGCCCGATCGCCCCACGCCGTCGACGTCAGGCCAGTGGAACCGAGATCCCTCCCAGCGGGCGCGGGTGCGCGGACCCGGCGGCTCAGCGTCCCAGCCGTGCGGCGATGGCGCCCTCGATCTGATCGAGCAGGCCGTACCGCTTGCGATACATGGAACGCTTCTTGGACGGCACGTCGTTCAGATCCTTGAGCGCCCCCCCGGGCGGCATCTCGAAGAAGTCGGGCGCGATCGCGACGCCGCCCCGCTCCGTCCAGACCTCGTCGTAGTTCAGCATGAACTTCTTCGGACCCTTGCCGAAGTAGGGGCTGCGGTGGACCCGGCTCCGGTCGGAGACGGCCAGGATGCGGGTGGCCCCGAGCACCCGGGCCAGTCGCGCCAGCACCTCGATCAGGAAGTCCCGGGGCCGCATGCCGTGCAGGACGCCGGTCAGCTCCCGGTAGGTGTCCATCACGCCCTCGAGGTTGCGGCCCTGGATGGCCCCGACGTACACGGCCAGCTCGGGCTCGCGCCGCAGCGCGAAGGCCAGCGAGAACAGGCGGGTCTCGCCGTCGAAGAGGTTCAGCACCAGCTCCCCCTCGCGCATGAACCAGACGGCCTGGTCGAGCACGAGGGTCAGACCGGGGCGGAGGTCACCCAGGTCGGTGAGCAGCAGCGGGGTGGAGGGAGAGACATCGAGGATCGGGAACGACGTCGTGACCACCTCGTAGTGATCGCGGATGCGGCGGAGGCGGGTTCGGGTGTCCCACTCGACATTGATCCAGGGCCAGAGGATCGATCCAGCGATTTCGGGACGCTCCCGGACGGCGCGACCCAGGCCGATTGGTCCGGGCTGGAGCAGCGGGCGCGCGTCGCTGTAGACGGCCAGACCCTTCGCGATCAGCCGGCCCCGCTGGTAGAGGGCGCGCGGGTGGAGTCCGGGCCACATCTGCCGCGCGAGCCCCCAGAGTCGCGTGAGTCCCGAGCTGGAGAGTGGAGCGACGGTGCTCGGCACCGCTGGCGGGGTAAAGGGTTCGGTCGCCTGGTCCTCCGGGTCCCCGGTCAACACGCAATGCTCCCCTCTGGTCGTCGGCAGGGTGGGCGGCCGCCTCGGCTGGCCGGACCGGGCGGGGCGGGGGTTCGGCTCCCGCTGTGCCCCGGCCGGTCGCCGAGCGGACCATGACCCACCTGATCATTGATGATTTCGAATGATTGAACCCTGCCAGGCAAGTCCAGAGCAAGCCGGATTGCCCACGAGCGGGGTGGGGGTGCGAACTGGCCCCTGCCGTCAGGGTGAAATCGCGTTGCAGTTCACGGATCGTAACCCCTGACCGGGTCCGACTCCACCCGGGCCGTGCAGGAAGTGCCGCGATCGAGGTCGGCGTCGGATCGCTCGCCCTCGGGCACACACCGCAGGGCAGTGCCGCACGACCGCGTCCCGCCTCGATTCGCACCCCGACACCCCGATGAACCATTCCGTCCCGCCCGTGGGCCTGATCAGATAGGCGTCGCAGCTGTGGGCCCCGGCCGGCCGACCCAGACAGTCGGCGGGCGTGGCTCCTCGCAATTCCTCGGGGCCGCCGAACGGTCCAGGTTCCTCCGGCAGAGAGTCGACATGGCCAGCAACTCCTCGTCCACCCGGCTGGACAGTCCCCGGGTCGATCCGCGTGCGGTGCCCCACAAGATCCTGGCGACGGGCGCCCGGATGCCGGCGATCGGCCTGGGGACCTTCGGCTCGGATCGGGTGTCGGCCGAGACGGTGGCCCGGGCCGTGGTCGAGGCCGCCGAGGGCGGATACCGTCACTTCGACTGCGCCTCGGTGTACGGGAATGAGGCCCAGATCGGCGAGTCGCTGGCCGCCATCCAGCGGAGCGGCGTCGGCCGCGACGAGCTCTGGGTCACCTCGAAGCTCTGGAACGATTGCCACGGCGACGGCGACGTCCGGCGCTCGTGCGAGCGATCGCTCCGCGACCTCCGGCTCGAATTCCTGGATCTCTACCTGATCCACTGGCCCTTCCCGAACTACCACCCGCCGGGATGCGACGTCTCCGCCCGCCATCCCGACGCCCAGCCCTACCACCACGACGCGTACCTGAAGACCTGGCGCCAACTGGAGCGGCTCGTCGACGAGGGCCTGGTCCACCACATCGGGACCTCGAACATGACGATTCCGAAGCTGGAACGGCTGCTGCCTGATACCAGGATCCGGCCGGCCGTCAACGAGATGGAGCTGCATCCCCACTTCCAGCAGCCGGAGCTGTTCGCGTACGTCGTCCAGCAGGGGATCCTCCCGATCGCCTACTCGCCGATCGGCTCGCCCGGCAGGCCCGACCGCGACCGAACGCCCGACGATTCGGTCGACACCGAGGATCCCGTGATCGTGGGCATCGCGGGGCGACTGGGGGTGACGCCAGCGGCCGTCTGCCTGATGTGGGCCGTCCGGCGCGGGCAGGTCCCGATCCCGTTCTCGACCCGACCGGCCCACCTCCTGGCCAACCTGCGGGCCGCCGTCGATGATCGACTGACGCCCGACGACATGGCGGCGATCGCCACGATCGACCGGGGCTGCCGCTTGATCAAGGGCCAGGTCTTCCTGTGGAAGGACGGCCAGAGCTGGGAAGACCTCTGGGACCTCGACGGCACCATCACCCCACCCTGAGCGAGTCCGGTTCATGGCGACGATGCAAGGCGTGATCCTGCCCGGTAACAGCACGGTCGAGTACCGCGAGTCCGAGGTGCCCGAGCCGGGATTCGGCCAGGTGCTGATCCGGATGCGGGCGTCGTCGATCTGCGGCAGCGACATCCGCGCGATCTATCGTGCTCACCTCGGGACCGGTCCGGAGGGCTATCAGGTCGGCACCATCGCCGGCCATGAGCCCTGTGGGCAGGTGGTTCAGGTGGGGCCGGGCTGCAAGCGATTCGGGGTCGGCGACCGGGTGGTCGTCTACCACATCAGCGGCTGCGGCGTCTGCGACGAGTGCCAGCACGGCTACATGATCAGCTGCCGGGGCTCGCAGCGGGCGGCCTACGGCTGGCAGCGCGACGGTGGCCATGCTCCGTACCTCCTGGCCGAGGAGAGCACCTGCCTGCGGCTGCCCGACTCCCTGTCGTATGTCGACGGGGCCCTGTGTGCCTGCGGCTTCGGGACCGCCTATGAAGCTCTGCGGCGGATGCAGGTCAGCGGGCAGGATCGCCTGCTCATCACGGGGCTCGGTCCGGTCGGGCTGGCCGCCGCCATGCTCGGGCGTGCCCTGGGGGCCGGCCCGATCCTCGGGACCGACCTGTCGGAGAGTCGATGCACGCTGGCCTCCGACCTCGGCCTGGTGGACCACGTCATCCGCGCCGATGACCGGGCCCTGGCCGCGATCCATCGAGCCACCGGCGGCCACGGCTGCGAGGTGGCCATCGACTGCTCGGGTGCCGCGCCGGCCCGCCTGCTGGCACTCGAGGGCACACGCGACTGGGGCCGCTGCGCCTTCGTGGGGGAGGGGGGGCAGGTCAACTTCGACGTCTCGAAGGTCCTGATCCACAAGCAGATCACCCTGTTCGGTTCGTGGGTCACCTCGCTGAAGCACCTCGAAGAACTCCTCGAACGGCTCGACCGCTGGCAGTTCCATCCCGAGCGGACCTGCACCCACCAGCTCCCGCTCCGCGAGGCCGCCCAGGCATACGAGCTTGCCGACCTCGGCCAGAGCGGCAAGGTGTGCCTCGTGTTCGATGAGTAATCTGAGCGCCAGTCGAACGGGATCAGCAGTCACTCTGGGGGATGAACGGATGCGGACGAAGAGTCGCTGGCGGTGGCTGGCCGCAATCCTCATCGGCCTGGCCGGCAGCCTGGTGGTTCCGGCCCACGCGCCCGCGGCCGAGATCCACGTTGCTGTCACGGGGCAGGACACCGCCAGCGGGGACGCCTCGTCACCGTTGCGCACCGTGCACGCGGCCCAGCGGCTCGCACGGCAGCGTGCGGGAACCGAGCCGGTCCGCGTGATCGTGCACGCCGGGGTGTACTACCTGCCCGAGACCCTGGTCTTCACCCCGGACGACAGTGGCACCCCCACGAACCCGGTGACCTACGAGGCCGCCGACAGGGCCGAGGTGGTCCTGAGCGGTGGAACCCGACTGGCCCTGACCTGGGAGCCGTATCGCGACGGGATCGTCCAGGCGAAGGTCCCGGCCGGACTCGCGATCGACCAGCTGTTCCTCGACGGCCATCGTCAGCACATGGCCCGCTACCCCAACTTCGACCCGACGGTGCGCCACTTCAACGGCCATGCCGCCGACGCCTTCAGCCCCGAGCGGGCCGCCCGCTGGTCCGACCCGCGTGGCGGCTACATCCACGCCATGCACGTCCACGAGTGGGGCGATTTCCACTACCGCATCACCGGCAAGGCCGACGATGGCCAGGTCCGGTACGAGGGCGGCTGGCAGAACAACCGCCGGCTCGGGATGCACTCCACATTCCGGATGGTCGAGAACATCTTCGAGGAACTCGACGCCCCCGGCGAGTGGTTCCATGATGCCCGGTCGAACACACTCTCCCTGATGCCCCCCGCCGGGACCGACCTCGCCACGGCAACCGTCGAGGTGGTGCGACTCCGGCACCTGGTGGAGTTCCGCGGGTCGCAGGAGCATCCCGTCCGGTTCGTGACCCTCTCGGGCCTGACCTTCCGGCACGCCGCCCGGACCTTCATGGACAACCGCGAGCCGCTGCTGCGGAGCGACTGGACCACCTACCGCGGCGGGGCCGTGCTCTTCGACGGCGCGGAGGACTGCAGCCTGGTCGATTCGACCCTCGATCAGGTGGGCGGCAACGCGGTCTTCGTCAACGGTTACAACCGCCGACTGGTCGTGCGGGGCTGCCACATCGTCGGTGCGGGCGCCAGCGGCGTGGCATTTGTCGGCGATCCGAAGTCGGTCCGGAGCCCGCTGTTCGAGTATGGCGAGCGTCAGAAGGTGACCGCGATCGACCGGACACCTGGCCCGAAGACCGACGATTATCCGGCGGATTGCCTGGTCGAGGATTCGCTCATCCACGAGACCGGCCGGGTGGAGAAGCAGACCGCGCCGGTGCAGATCTCGATGGCGATGGGCATCACGGTCCGGCACTGCTCGCTCTACGACGTCCCGCGCGCCGGCATCAACATCTCGGAAGGCACCTTCGGCGGCCACCTCGTCGAGTACTGCGACGTCTTCGACACCGTGCTCGAGACCGGCGACCACGGCTCGTTCAACTCCTGGGGCCGCGACCGATACTGGGGCCTCGAGGGCCTCGATCTGGACACGATCACCCTGGGCACCGACCGGGATCTGCCGCTGCTCGACGCCGTGAAACCGACCATTCTCCGCAACAATCGCTGGCGATGCGACCACGGCTGGGACATCGACCTGGATGATGGCTCCTCACGGTACGAACTCCGCAACAACCTGTGCCTCAACGGCGGGATCAAGCTGCGCGAGGGGTTCTATCGGGTGGTGGAGAACAACATCATGGTCAACAACTCCTTCCACCCCCACGTCTGGTACCGGCACAGCCAGGACGTCTTCCGCCGCAACATCGTCTTCACCCCATACCGTCCGATCCGAGTCGAGCCACCCTGGGGCCGCGAGTGCGACCGGAATCTGCTGTACGCGCCAGGTCTGGCCCAGGCGATGCCCGCGACCGAGCTCCAGCGCCAGAGCGGTCTCGATGTCCACTCGATCCAGGCCGATGCCCGGTTCGTCGACCCATCAGTCGGCGACTACCGGGTACGGGACGGCTCGCCGGCGCTGGAACTGGGGTTCGTCAACTTCCCCATGGACCGGTTCGGGGTGCAACGTCCTGCCCTCCGGGTCATCGCCCGGGTGCCGGTCTTGCCGGGCGCAAGAACCGTGGCCGGTTCCAGCCTGCCAGCCGCCGGCACGCCCATCCGCTGGCGCGGGGCTCTTGTGCGCAACCTCATGGGCGCGGAGTACTCCGCACTCGGCGTCGGTCGGGACTCGGGTGGAGTGGTCGTGACCGAGGTGGCCCCCGTCTCGGAGCTGGCACGACTCGGTCTGCAGGCTCAGGACGTCATCCGGAGCGTCAGCGGTGTCGCCGTACGGACCGTCGCTCAGTTGCCCGAGGCTCCCGCCGCCCGGACCTCCGACCAACCGCTTCGCCTCGAAGTGATCCGCGACCAGCGGCCGCTCCGCCTCGAACCCCGGCCACCCGGCGCCGGTGCCCCACCTGGCCCACCAGAGCGCCCCGGACGCCAGTGAACTCCGGAAACGACACAACCCCCGATTGCTCGGGGGTTGTGCAGTCTTCTCGAGGCACGCGGACACCAGAAATCCGTGTGCGGCGAAGTGGAGGCGGCGGGAATTGCACCCGGGATCGCGATGACGCAAACCGTTTCGCAGCATGATATTTGCGTCGATTACCCGCCCCCCTGTCTGCATACTGTCTGCAGCGACGTGGCACTCCGTGAGTTGGTCGCAAGATGGCACGGCCTGGCACCTTCTGTCAGGGCTGAGATCATCGGGTTGATGGGGGAGGCTGGGTCTGGCACCCCGGGCTAGGGAGAAGGCCCGATGAGTCATCCGCATCCGGCGAAGGTGACCCCCTCGTGCCGCCCGAAATCTTCTGCCCGTCGACGCTCGCAGTCCCTATCGGGTCCGGTCGGACGCGATGACATTCTGGCGGTCATGTTCTCGGAATTGCTCGCGGAGGCAATGACTCATCTCGCGGTAGACCATCAGGCCGACCAGGACGATGGAGAGACCGCTAAGCGTGAAAGCCATCCTCTCATTGGCGGTCCCCGCGGCCATGTTCTGAACCTGGCTGGCGGCGTTGAGTGTCGTCGATATCGCGCTCATAAGAATTCGCCATCGTAATGCGCCGGAAGTCTGCCGGCCTCATCGGTTCAGGCGTACATGCCTCCACGGTTCGAGTTGTATGGATTCGGACTCGTCGGACCATTGTCTCCCCGGCCATGCTCGTTCGAATGGGAGAGGAGAAAAGCGATCCGGAATTTCGTTTATCACAGATTATCGGATGTATCCACAGCGCATTTGGATGTACCGGCCACGTTCCTCGGGTCGAGCTCATCGAAGACGGAATTCTCGAGGGCCTGAGTCACTCGCCAGCCCGCGGTTCGTTGGGCTCGCACCTGCCAATCTCCTTCATCGCCGCCTCGACCTCGTCCATGTTTTGCAGGACCAATTGCTGGCGCTTCGGTACCGCGTCGGCCGGGGCGAAATCGAGGCCGAGCTGCCGGAGGAAATAGAATGCCATGCATACACGCATGGATGTCCTGAGTCGTCCATCCTCCATGCCGTAATCGAGCTCGACAGCGCGACGGTTGCCCCCTTTCAGCGCAGGGTGCGGGATGAGTATGAGAGTCACATGGCGCACCCACCCGGTATCGTCGCCCGGCTCGACGTCTCCCGGCCGGTCTTCGGCGATCTCGAGGATCCGAGACAGAACGAAATCACGGAACTCCTTCCGTTCATAGCACCAGGCGCGGGCGTGCCAGCGGAACCCGTCGAATCCCAGTGAGTGAGGCGAGAGCCAGCGCCAGCTCGGCTGTTCGCTGGACATCGACTGGTAGTGCACCTTGACCGAGGTGCGGGTGCGGATCGCTCCGAGCACGCGGCGCAGCGTCGCGGGCTCGAGTGGGCGGCGAAGGATCGGGACGATGGAGTATGACGGGAGGCGGACGGCCCATGAGTCCTCGTCGGTGAGCAGGCCCGCCTGGATGAGTCTGAGTTGGGCGAGGTATTGGCCGGCGGAGGGTTCGAAGAACACGGGCTTGAAATCGGGGCCCGCCACGTAGGCCTTGCGGGTCTTGTCATAGACCGCGTTTCCCACCGCCCCCTCCTGGTATTGGGTCAGGTCCGACGAAGCCTGCGGCACCGAAACCCCGAAGTGGTCGACGAGATCGGATCGATTGACGTGTCCTTCCCAATACAAGCGGAAATCGATGAATTCGAGCCGTTGCTCGACCGACCATCGCGTTCTCTTGTTGCGTTTCGTCACACGGCTTGCCCTCGTCGTGGGTTGTGCGTATACTTTCTAGATGGGTCGAGTTTGGTGACCCAACCACTTACTATTCTCACAAATGGGCGACGCCTCGTAAAGGGAGTGGTTGTCGAAGTTGCTCGGGGCGAAGCCTGCAGGGGCAAGAATTTGCCGCAGCGCGGAGACGTGCATGGCGGTACGGGGCCGCATCGTCCCGTGCAATTCCGATCTCCGGCGGCATCGAACGGGGTCATGACCCACCTCTCTGATTTCATCTGTCGTCGCAAACAGGACGTTCCATCCGCGATCTGGAGGCTTTGTGATGTCGGAGCATAAACCCGAAACCGGCCCCAAGAACGAGGTCCGCATCCATATCGATCGGGCGGCGTACAAGTCCCCCAATCCCACCGACGGGGAATCGCTTTACGAGCTCGTGAAGGTCCGGGCGGGGTTCGAGCTTTACCTGGAGGTCCAGGGCAACGAGGAAGATCGTCTGATCCCCAGGG